>JAZLCV010000061.1:0-5171 GCA_045614365.1 Eubacteriales bacterium
CACCGAAATATCTTCTGTAAGGTTTCTGTTCACGTATTCAATAACCGCGCGTATCTGCTCCGTTTTTTGCGCAGGAGTTATATACAGCTTGGCATCAAAAAGTTTCTTGAGCTCCGCAAGAATTGCTATAAGCGTCACTCTGGTATTAAGCGCTCTCTCATATTTATCCGGATTTTTCTCGTTAAGCCGGGCAAACATCTCATAAATCCCTGTCGGTGCGACAACCGACCGGTCGTACACGTTACACTGCCCGAGCGGACGGTCAAAAAAAGGAGACAGCAAGCGGCGCTTAGGATCTATCGCCTCAACCTCCGACACGGAAAAATGATGAGACATCCGGTCATACGGCTCATTTCCCGTAAGGTCCGCCTTATGGGATTCTCCGGGACGCATAAGAAAAATTTTTCCGTGTTCAAACCGGTGCCTTGCACCCTCGGTTATATAATATCCGTCACCACGGAAAACGCAGAATATCTCGCATTGTTCGTGAACATGCATCCAGTGCGGAGTAAAGGGCGGATATGACACTGAACCGCCGTAGGATGGGAATTTTCCGCCTATTGCAGATGTTTTTTTGTGTTGTGGCATGCGGCTCACCTCCATATGTTGATATTATACATCAAAGTGAAACGATTTGCAATATAAAAGTGCAATTATATGCTATTGACTTGCAAAGTGTATTATTGTAAAATTAACGTATCATACTGGAAAATGGTGATATTATGACTCTTGAAGCAATGTGCCACGAGCTCGGGATTTCGAAAAAACCCGAAAGCTTTGGTACAATTTATGAGAAAATCAGAAACAACTATGAGACTTATGCAACACTCATACTTTCTGATGAATACATAATCAAAACTCTTTCAGACTGTTTTGCACTTGCTTCTTTTACGCAGGAAATTCTCGCATCCGCAGCTGAGGTAAGAAAAAATCCTGCCTTGCGTCTGCTAGTCTGCATTATGGCAGAGTGGATACGCCATGGTGCGGAAGATATCGCAGATTACGAAGCACCACATGGAAAAGGTACGGCATTTGATTTTCTGCATCTCTTCCCGATGATTCCGACAATGCCGGATACCGTGGCACATCTTCGTGAAAGAAATGTTCCCGAAGATATAATTATAGCAACTATGCAGGAATATGACTTCTGCGTAGATAAGCTTCTGCGCAACACCGGTCGCCCTGCCTTTGACAAAGGAAGACTTAACTGGATGCGCCGGGTAGCCAAAAATGAAATGATAAGAATCGGCAGATTTAAATACGATTTGCCCGCAAAAAGGGTTTCCGATATCCGTGCATACAAAAACAGCGCCGGCGATATCTGCGTACTTGCAGACAAAGTTGATGTTCACCACAGCGGTAAGGTCCTCGGTTCTGCGGGGTGCGAGGATACAACAGGCAGTTTCCGTGCCGAAATCGAAGAAACCGAAGACAAAATCATCGGTTATCCGATAGTTGACGGACTTATTACGAATAAAAAATGTGAGCTTGAAAAATCGGAATGGTCGCTCTGCCTTTCAGACGATGATAACGTAGTTTTCGTTCACATTCCTCCAAGAGAGAGCTTTGACGTCGCCGCTATGGAAAGCTCATATGCGCGCGCAAGAGAAATCCTTACAAAGCACTATCCTGACCGCCCTTACGCCGCTTTCTTCTGCCGCTCGTGGCTTATGTCCCGCGATTTGCGAAAGGTATTAAAGCCGACATCAAATATCCTTGCATTTCAAAACAAGTACATACATTATCCGTGTCTGTGCAACGGCACTCAGGTATTTAACAACGTCTTTCCGAAAATTGGTATTCCGGCAGACTATAACGACCTTCCCGAAGAAACCAGCCTTCAGAGAAACGTAAAAAATCTGCATATCAACGGTGGACATATTCTCAACGACTGCGGATTTTTCTTTTAAATAAGAATTTACCTTGGAAAAACCCCCGCATTAAGTTACAATAAAAAATAATTTTTATAATACACATTACAATGAATGAGGAGAGAGAAAAATGAGTATTTTTAAACTTTGCGCTTTCGCAGACGAGGCGGATCCCACAGTAAGCGGTCAGATTGATGCGCTTCACGGCAACGATATCGAGCTTATCGAGCTTCGTGGCGTTGACGGTAAGAATGTAACAGAGCTTACCTGCGATGAAATGCGTGAGCTTCGCAACCGCCTTGACGGCGAGGGTATCAAGGTCTGGTCAATCGGTTCACCGATAGGCAAGATTGACATCAACGGCGATTTTGATGCACACGTTGAGCTTTTCCGCCACACGCTTGAGCTTGCAAACATCGCAGGCGCAGGAAAGCTCCGTATGTTCAGCTTCTTTATGAATCCTGAAGATGCTCCGAAATACAAAAATAAGGTTATTGAGCAGCTCGGTGTTTTGGTCGATGTTGCAAAGGACAGCGGAGTCACCCTCTGCCACGAAAACGAAAAGGATATCTATGGTGATATTGCATCACGCTGCGTTGATATTCACAAAGCTCTTCCTGAGCTTCGCGCAGTTTACGACCCGGCGAACTTCGTACAGTGCGGTCAGGATACCCTTGAAGCATGGGATCTTCTTGCACCGTATATCGACTATATGCATATGAAAGATGCCGGCACAGATAAGGTTATTGTTCCGGCAGGTAAAGGCGCAGGAAACGTTCCGAAGCTTTTAGAGAACTATGCAGCAATCGGTGGCGGAGTTATCACTCTTGAGCCGCATCTCTATACATTCGTCGGTCTTGCAGGACTCGAGCGCGACGGCGCAACTTCTGTCATCGGAAATAACTATTCGACAAAGCGCGAAGCCTTTGATGCAGGTGTTAATGCACTTAAAGCTCTTATATAAAACATATTTAATTACATAAAAGGAGAGAAATATCATGCAGATCGGTGCACAGCTTTACACAGCACACAACCATACCAAAACACTTGAAGATTTTTCCGCAACACTTAAAAAGGTAGCAGATATCGGATACCGCTCCGTTCAGGTTTCCGGAACATGCGCATACGATCCGGAGTGGCTCCGCGACGAGCTTGCAAAGAACAACCTCGTTTGCGCAATGACTCACATTGCGCCCAGTCGTATCATTGATGAGACAGAAGATGTTGTCCGTCAGCACGCTGTTTTCGGATGTAAGCACATCGGTATCGGCGGCATGCCGGGAGATATGCGCGGAACTCTTGAAGGATACAATGAATTTAAGAAGATTTTTCTTCCCGCAGCAGAGAAAATGCGTGATCTTGGCGCAAAACTTCTCTACCACAACCACTGGTTTGAATTTGACAAATTAGAGGGCAAGGACGTTATTGAACGTATCCTTGAGGACTTCCCGGAGGATAGCATCGACTTTACTCTCGACCTTGGCTGGGCAGCATATGCCAACAAGGATGTTGTTGCGCTTATAGATATGCTCAAAGGACGCCTCTCCCGTATCCACCTCAAGGATTTTGCAGACAAGCCGGCAGACGGAAGTATAGAGACCGCTGCTTATCTCCGCCCGATTTTCGAGGGCAAGCTCCCGTATGAGGACTACATCAACGCCCTTTCAAAGGTTGGTTGTGAATATATGCTTGTCGAGCAGGATTGGTGCTACGACGAGGATGAGTTTGACTGCCTTAAGAGAAGCTTTGAGAACGTAACAAAGCGTTTTCCAAACGTAAAGTAAAAATCTTTATATAAAAAAAGGAGAAAAAGAAAATGGATAAGGTAAGACTTGGTATTATCGGTTTCGGTGCAATGGGCAAGCCTGTTGCAAAATGGCTCATCGATGAAAAGCAGAGCCCTGAAATCAATGTAACCGCAATTTGCGACTTTGCTGAAAAAGCTCTTAATTCCGCAAAGGAAACATACAAGGACACAGAAATCAAGTTCTTTGACGATGCAGAAGCAATGATGGATTCCGGTGAGATTGATGCTGTCTACATCGCAGTTCCGCACTATGACCATCCGGTTCTTGCAATAAAGGCATTCAAGCGTGGTCTCCACGTTATGCTCGAAAAGCCGGCAGGTGTTTACACAAAGGCTGTCCGCGAAATGAACGCAGAAGCGGAAAAGGCAGGCGTTAAGTTCGGAATGATGTTCCAGAGCCGCACAAGCCCGCTCTACCAAAAGGCAAAGGAAATCCTTTCTTCCGGTAAGATGGGACAGATCAGAAGCGTAAACTGGCTCATCACAACATGGTTCCGTTCACAGAAGTATTATGATTCCGGTGCATGGCGTGCAACATGGGCAGGCGAAGGCGGCGGTGTTCTCCTCAACCAGTGCCCGGATCAGCTCGACCTTCTCCAGTGGCTCTGCGGTATGCCGGAGGAAATCTCCGCAAAGTGCTCTGTTGCTCAGTGGCACGATGTTGAAATTGAAGACGATGTTATCGCAACATTCAAATACAAGAACGGTGCAATGGGTAGCTTTATCACTTCAACAGGTATTTATCCGGGAACAAACCGTCTTGAAATCGCTCTTGATAAGGGCGCTGTCATTATCGAAAACGGAAAGCTTACAGTTAAAGAGCTTAATGTTGACCTTTCTACATACACAGGCAAAGAAGAGGGATATCTCTTTGCAACTCCGAATGTTACAACAGTAAACTATGAGTTCCCGCAGGTCAAAACTGCAGGCCACGCACTTATGCTCAGCGCATTTGCAAGCGCAATTATCCGCGGCACAGACCTTATCGCAGGTGCTCAGGATGGCTTAAACGAGCTTACTCTCTCCAATGCAATGTATCTCTCTGCATGGACCGATTCCACAATCAAGCTTCCGATGGACGAGGATCTCTTCTACGAAAAGCTTAAGGCTCTTCAGGCAACCTCAAAGCACAAGGTTGCAGAGGGCGAAGCAATTGATGCTTCAAGCATTTTCTAATCCAAATCGGATAATTTTAATAAGCTTTCTCATCATTCACCATAAGAAGAGGGCGTGCGGATTTCTTCCGTGCGCTCTCTTCGTATTTTTTGATGGAATTTCATTGATAAGGCTTACAATTCTCTTGAAAACATTCTTTCTATGTGGTACAATATTGTCGTAAGGAGATGTATCACAAATGTATGAAGATGTAAAGAGCGCTCTGCACACTGCGGCGCAGGAGCTTATCGAAAATGCGGGGCTTTCCCGCGGAGATATTGTAGCTGTTGGCTGTTCCACCAGCGAGGTTATGGGTGAAAAGATTGGCACATCAAGCG
>JAZLCV010000062.1:0-8470 GCA_045614365.1 Eubacteriales bacterium
GACTACACCACAAGAGCAGAAGTAGCTGTGCTCATAAAAAGAATACTGGATTACATGAAATAGTAATTCCCACCCCTCACCGCGCCGGATTTTCCGGCGCGGTTTTCCTCTTGTTAATATCTTAATTTGCAAAAAAATGCAATTTTGCTTGAAAAATCAGGAAGATTATAGTATAATAATGAAGTTAAAATAATTCCCCGGTTTTGGCTTACCGGGAGATGGAGGAAATTATGAAAAGAATAGTCTCTCTCGTCATGGCAATGATTATGCTCTTTGCCCTGGCAGCTTGCTCCGGTGGAGCGGGCACAAGTATGACCATGGGTACCGGCGGTACTTCGGGTACATACTACGGTTACGGCGGGGTTCTCGGTCAGTACATCAAGAACAACGCAGGTATCAACGTCACCGTCGTTTCTACAGACGGTTCCAAGGCTAACATCCAGGGAATCGATGCCGGCAACTATCAGCTCGGCACGGTTCAGTCCGATGTTATGTCTTACGCTTGGGAAGGCACACGTTCCTTCGAATCTGAAGGCAAGGTTGAATCCTTCCGCACTGTTGCAGGCCTTTATGCTGAATCTGTCCAGCTCGTTACTATGGACCCGGCTATAAAGAGCGTTGCAGACCTTAAGGGTAAGTCTGTTTCCATCGGTGCTCCGGGCTCCGGCGTTTACTTCAACGCTATGGACGTCCTCACAGCTGCTGGTCTTACTGAAGCTGATATCAAGGCTCAGTACCAGTCTTTCGCTGACAGCGCAGATGCACTTAAGGACGGCAAGATCGATGCTGCATTCATCGTTGCAGGTGCTCCGACTCCGGCTATAACCGAGCTTTGCACAACAAACAGTGCATACCTCGTTCCGATTGACGGTGCTGTTGCAGATGCGCTTATGGCTTCCTGCCCGTTCTACACTGTTTACACCGTTCCGGCAGAAACTTATCCGGGACAGACAGAAGATGTCAAGACTGTTACAGTCAAGGCAACTCTCATCGTCAATGCAGACGCAACCGAAGAGGATGTATACAACCTCACAGCTGCTATTTTCGACAACGCTGAAGCAATCACTGCTGAAAATGCAAAGGGTGCAGAGCTCAGCATTGAAAACGCTACAAGCGGTATGACTGTACCGTTCCATGCAGGTGCTGCAAAGTACTTTGCTGAAAAGGGCGTAGATGTAGCAGTTGGCTAAATCAGCCAAACGTATTATTGGCTGCGACGATTTTCGCCGCAGCCAATTTAGCGTATTTTCACTTTAGGAGGTTATAAAGTGCTTTTCGGTAAGAAAAAATCCGTGGTTGCCGAGGCTCCTATGGACCTCGACGCGGTTATGAAAAAATTCGACAGAGAATCCAACACCCGTATCTGGGAGGGAAAGGCAAAGATTGCCGTTAATTGCATTCTTGCCGCTTTTTCTCTGTTCTGTATTTATGTAACGCTCTTTGCAACATGGCTTGAAGAGCTTCGCCTTACAACCTTTGTAGCATTTATCGTTTTCATCGGATATCTGGTTTTTCCTGCAAAAAAAGGCGTTCAGAAGCCGAATTATATGCCGTGGTATGATATTCTGCTTATGATTTGCGGAACAGGTGCGTTTTTATACTACGCGGCAAATGCGCTGACGATTATCCAGCAGGGCGCGAATTTCCAGTGGTATCAGATTATTATCGGTGTAATCGGTATAATCTCGATCGGTGAGGTTTGCCGCCGCAGTGTCGGACTTCCGATAGTTATAGTCGGTGCGTGCTTTGTTGCATATGCCCTCATCTGGGGACTTTCCAATCCCACTTTCTGGGGAAAGCTTAATTATACCGTTCACTATCTTTTCTACGGAAAAGAAGGTATTCTTTCAACTCCGATAAATGTATGCTCAAAGTTCATTGTCGTGTTCATTATATTCGGCGCATTTCTTGAAAGAACCGGTATTGCGGATTTCTTCATAAAGATTTCCAATGCTGTTGTCGGTGGGTTTTCCGGTGGCCCGGCAAAGGTTGCCGTTGTTGCAAGTGCTCTTGAGGGAATGGTTTCCGGCTCGTCCGTTGCAAATACGGTAGGTTCCGGATCTGTAACGATCCCGCTTATGAAGAAAACCGGCAATAAGGCGGAGTTTGCCGCCGCTGCGGAAGCTTCCGCTTCAACCGGCGGACAGATTATGCCGCCGATTATGGGCGCTGCGGCGTTTCTTATGGCAGACTATCTTGGTATGCCGTACAGCAATATCGTTGTCAAAGCAATTTTGCCGGCAATTCTTTATTTTGCAGGTATATTCATTGCAGTTCACCTTGAGGCTAAGAAAGAAGGCCTTCGCGGTCT
Source organism: Eubacteriales bacterium (assembly GCA_045614365.1). Classification (GTDB taxonomy): domain Bacteria; phylum Bacillota; class Clostridia; order Oscillospirales; family JAAYXM01; genus SIG480. The sequence continues at coordinate 2,312 of JAZLCV010000062.1, forward strand.
TACAAAGGAAGAGCTTCCGCGTTTTCTTCCGCTTCTCAAGCAGATTTACCTGCTTGCACCGCTCGTCCTGCTTATTTACCTTGTGGGAACAGCGCAGAATTCCATCCAGTACGCTGCTGCAATAGCTATCGTTGTTGCGATTGTTGTAAGCTTGTTCAATAAAGAAAACCGAATAACTCCCAAACGCATATGGGAAGCGCTCGCCGCAGGTGGGCAGGGAATGATTACCGTTGCCGCGGCTTGCGGAGTTGCGGGTATCATCGCGGGTGCAATAACGATGACAGGTCTTGCGAATACCATCATCAACGGCATCGTTGCTCTTGCGGGCAATCAGACGATTGTCGCGCTGTTCCTTACAATGCTTTGTTGCATTGTTCTTGGCATGGGCGTTCCAACCACTGCAAACTACTGCATTATGGCGGCAACCTGCGCACCGATTCTCGTTCGTATGGGTGTTCCTGATGTTGCGGCTCATTTCTTTGTTTTCTATTTCGGTATCGTTGCAGACCTCACCCCGCCGGTTGCACTTGCAGCATATGCAGGCGCGGCGATTGCTCAGGCAAACCCGATGAAAACAGCAATTACGGCAACAAAGCTTGCAATAGGCGCGTTTATCGTTCCATACGTGTTTGCGCTCAATCCGGCAATGCTTTTTGTTGATACAACCGCCTTTGAGGTTGTTCTCATCTGCATAACATCACTCGTCGGAATATTCGGCGTGTCGGCAGCTCTTGAAGGGTATCTGCTCTGTGATATGCCGTGGTATCAGCGCATTATCAGTGCTGTCGGAGGGCTTCTTCTCATTTACCCGGGCGTGGTTACCGATGCGATAGGACTTGTGCTTGTTGCAGTTGTAGTCGTGCTTCAAATAATAAGCAAAAACCATCACACAAAGAAGCTTGCAGCTTAAACATAAAATAACGGACGGCATTAGATGCTGTCCGTTATTTTTATTGTTAATATCTCTCAAAACAGTCATAAATTCCGCTTTGCGGCATACATATCTAATATAAATTTCTTGAAGGGAATGTGTATGATGATAGTATTTACCACAAAGCTTACAAGGCGGAAGATTGTTTCGGGAATTCTTGCACTGTGCATAATCGCGTGTTCTGCGTTTGTTATTATCCGCGACGGTGTGGGGGACAGCACGGTATCCGTATCCGATGAGCAAAAACCTGTTCACGAGGGTAAAAAGCTTAAAACAAACGATGAGCGTGTTGCATTGCTTAACGAATACGGCTGGGAGGTTGATACCGAGCCTCTTGAGTTTATGGAAGTGAAAATCCCCGAGGTGTTTGACGGTGTGTATAATGAGTATAACGAAATCCAGAAGCGTCAGGGGATGGATCTCGCCGATTATTCGGGCAAGCGCGTTATGAGATATACATATAAAGTAAAAAACCACCCCGGCAATGAAGAAGGAGTGGTCGCAAATATCATAGTGTATAAGAATAAGCTCATTGGCGGCGATGTGTGCTCACCGAAGCTTGGCGGTTTTATGCACGGTCTTGCCGAAACTGCCCAAACCGATGGGCAGGAGCAGGCAGAGACTGCCCCCGATAAAGAAAATTCCTAATAAGAACGATTGTTTTTAAAATCAAGATAATTTTGCAATATAAGCGCTGCTGCAACAGAATCAACCTTTGCACGGCGCTTTTTGCCGTGATAACCCGTTTCGGATAATATTCTGTGTGCATCCACCGTCGTGCATCGCTCATCCCACAGTGTAACGGGAAGACCGAGCCGGTCGCGCAGCTTTTCTGCAATAGCTTCACTCTTTTTCGCCCGGTCGCCGATATCCGCATTCATATGCTTCGGATATCCGAGGACGATTTCATCGGTTTTTCTTGATGTTATGCTCTCGCACAGCTCATCGAACGCTTTTTCGGGATTAGTAACGTTAATTGTAAAGCTCTCGCCTGCAAGCATGCCCATAACATCCGAAAAGGAAACTCCTATACGCTTATCTCCGTAGTCTATACCTGCAATTCTCATTGACAAAACCTCCTCCTTGGGGTATTATATATTTGATGCACGGAGTGCAATTTATGAGCCGAAGGCTCAATTCATGAAATCGTAGATTACAAATTATGCCGAAGGCAATTCACCGAGCTTGCCTTGCAAGCTCATTATACCATAAAATACCTGCGCGATACAACAGTATTTTTCTTTTTTTGTAAAACTTTTTTGCGGAAAAATCTATCTTACTAATGTGTACAAAACAGCGAGGCGTGCTTATGACAAAAGAAATGATTTACAGCGAGATGGTTACTTATCTGACGGAAAACAGGGAGAAGTTTTATCGCTTTGCGTACAGCTACGCGAAGGGAAAAGAGGCTTCTCTTGATATTGTTCAGAATGCGATATGTAAAGCTCTTGAGCACTACACAGATATACGCGATATAACGAAGCTCAATTCGTGGTTTTATCGCGTTCTGCTTAACGAGGTTTATTCGTATCTGAAGAAACACAGCAGAGAATACGCCACAGCAGATGAAGAAATGCCGGAGGGTGTTTATCACGAAGAGGCGTATGATAAGGATGACGCAGTGTACCGGATGGTGGAAAATCTTCCGGAAAACTTGAGAACTGTTATCGTTTTGCGCTTTTTTGAGGATCTTCCACTTGCGGATATAGCAAGAATAACGGGGGCGAATTTAAGCACGGTCAAAACACGTTTGTATACTGCACTTAAAAAATTGAAAAAGAGATATGAGGAGGCGGGAAATGATGATTGATTTTAATAAAGCAAAAGAAAAATATAATTCAACAGAAATCCCGCGGGAGTTGGAAACTGTTGTGGGAAATTCCATAAAACAGTTTGAGACAAAACAAAAAAGCCGCGCAAAAATGCGCTTTATGCGTATCGCGCCTGTTGCGGCCTGCGCCGTAATTTGTCTTGTTGTCGGTATAAGCACACTTCCGGAAAATAGTGCAAATGAAAGCTTAATTACCGCTGACAGTGCGGATGCCGGCGTGCCGGAGCTTGCAAGAAGTGTCCCTGCGGCAGGCGCAGGAAACGGATCGGCTGAGGATGAGGCTATGTCCAATTCCAAATACGCAGTCAGCAACAAGGCTATGACAGAAACGGCTGTCAGGACAGAGAAACTTCCGTTTGAAGCTCCGCTTGAAATGTGTTACTCTTCCGGAGGGGGAGCATGGGGAACAGATTTGGTTCTGAATAACGACGGCACGTTTACAGGATATTTCAGTGATATGAATTTAGGAGAAATAGGTGAAGGATATCCAAATGGAACGATATATCAATGTGAATTCTCGGGCGCTTTCACTGATTTTGTAAAGTTGGATGACCTGACATACTCTATGAAGCTATCGTCGCTTTTGTATGATGAGAAAGCTGCAGAAAGCGGAAAAGAATACATATCGGAGGGGGTCCGGTATGTCAGTGAAAAACCCTGCGGAATTGTTGGTGGTGAAGAGTTTGTTTTTTATCTTCCCGAAACACCTGTTTCTCTGGTTCCGGAGGAAGCTTTGTTTTATTGGTTCGGCACGGAATTCTGGATTGGAGAAGATAAAGAAATCCTCTCATGCTACGGACTTGTAAATAATAAAACGGGAAAAGGCTTTTTCTCAGATATTAGAGAATGGATGAAAATGAATGAAAATTAACTATCAGCTTGTATGTGATGAAAAAATAAAAGAGCTGACAGCAGACGGCGCTGTGCCACGGCTGCTGCTTCACAGCTGCTGCGGACCGTGTAGCTCGTATGTGCTTGAATATCTGTCGGCTTTTTTTGAAATAACCGTGCTTTTCTTTAATCCGAACATTTATCCCGAAAGTGAATATGAAAAGCGCCTTTCCGAGCAGAAAAAGCTTATCGAGCTGATGCGCTTTGAAAATCCGGTGTCGCTGATTTCAGTACCGTATGATTACACGGCATTTCTTGCCTGTGCCAACGGACTTGAAGGTGAAAGGGAAGGGGGTGCGAGATGCACGGAGTGCTTCCGGTTGCGTCTCGGCAAATGTGCGGAAATCGCGAAAGAAAAAGAATTTGATGTTTTTGCGACAACTCTTTCTGTAAGTCCGCATAAGAACGCGGCACTTCTCAACAACATCGGAGAAAAACTTTCGGAAAAGTACGGAGTTTTCTATCTTCCGTCCGATTTTAAAAAGCGCGAAGGGTATAAACGATCAATAGAGCTGTCAAAGGAATACGGAATCTACCGTCAAGAATATTGCGGGTGTGAATTTTCCCTCCCGCGTGAAGAATGAAGGATTGCAGCAAAATGCATTTTGCTGCAATCCCTTTCACATCTTTGTTGTATTTATCCAGCTGTCCAGATACCATACGCCGTCCGTGTGCTCAAAAACGGCGATTGCACAGTTGCGGCAGCGTATCTTACTGCGTGAAATGCTTGCATCTAAAACAATATCAAGCATTGTGCGTAGCGCGCCTGCGTGGGAGAACGCCGCAACGGTTTCATATCCGGAGACTGCAACATTGTCAAGAAACTTCTGAACTCTTCCATAAAACTCCTCCTTTGTCTCTCCGCCGAATGCGCTGTAATCGATCGCGGCACGGCTTTTTGCAAGCTTTTCACCCAGCTCCTCGCGGCATTTTATAATATTTTTTCCGCAAAGCGAACCGAGGTCAACTTCCCGCAGAAGAGGCGTCTCTTCGTAAACGCACCCGGGTATCGCCGTCTCTGCCGTTTTCTTTGCGCGGATGAGGTCGCTTGAATATATCTTGTCAAACTTTATATCACGAAGAAAAGGACGCACACTTTCTGCGTCCTTTATCCCTTTTTCTGTAAGCGGAATCTGAAGATGCCCCGTATAGCATCCAGTCACGTTCGTCTCGCTCTGCCCGTGACGTATAACATAAAGCTTCATTTGTTAAAGCTCTCCTTTCTCAGTAATGCAGTAAAGATATCTGATGCCCCTCAAACATTTCATCGGTATATAGCGGCGCCCATGTCATACTCTTCACGCTTCTACGGAAAATCTCGTCTCCGACTTCACGTTGCCATTTGCCTATCTTCTTGCGGACGGCAAGGGGAGACATGCCGTAAATCTCACGGCAGACCTGCGCGAAATGTGAGTTATCATAGAAACCGCACTCTTCAGCGATTTCCGCAACGCTTTTGTCCGTAATTCTTAAAAGCTCATATGCATTTTCCATACGCAGGGAAGTTATGTAGCTGTGGCAGGTCTGACCGATTGTAGAGTTAAAGGCAGATGTAAACGTCCTGCGTGACATCATTGCAATGCTGCTTATCTCATCAATGGTGATTTTTTTTGAAGTATTATTAATGAGATACGTCATCGCTTCGTCAATACACTCCATTCTCGTGCGTATCTGCGCAAGCTCAATTTTGTTCACCGATGTATCAGCGTTTTTAACGAATATTTCGAGAAGGCGCACAATGTCGTTAAGAATTTTGTTTGTGTGCATTGCCATATGCTTCCGGTATTCTGATAAGATGTCTGTACATATAAGGTCTGCAAGCTGCTTATCGCGTCCCGTTATCGTAGTGTTAGGGGCAAGATAAAACGAATCAAACGATGCATTTTCAAATGTGTGTCCCAAAAACGGGATATTGTTACTTTCAAGAAAGTTCTTTTTAATGGAAATCTGTATAACCAGAGTCTCTTTAAGATTGGTTTCAGAGGTGTCGATCCTGTGTGTCATATATGGGAAGATAACTGCGGCGCTTCCCGCTTTTTGCGGATAGGTAACCCCGTTTATCGTGTGGAGCCAGCTGCCTGAAACGGTATACCATATCTGCAGATAATCATGCCAGTGTGGATTATGCTTTTTGTTCTGACAAACTGTCTGTACGGTGAAAGGCAGAATGTCAAACATACGGTTTGTGCTACTCAGCGACGGAACGCAAGCCTCAAACGGATAAATAATGACCTTACTCAAGCAACATACCTCCTTTCTGTAAAGCCTCCTAAAGGGAGGGGGACCGCCGTATGGCGGCGGAGGGATTCTTATCCCATCTATCTATATAATACAACATTTTTCCGACCTACCCGTGTCGTCCTGAGCGGAGCCAAAGGCGCAGTCGAAGGATCTCTTTCGTCCTCTATATCTATATAATACAACATTTTTTCGACCTACCCGTGTCGTCCTGAGCGGAGCCAAAGGCGCAGTCGAAGGATCTCTTTCATCCTCTATATCTATATAA
>JAZLCV010000063.1:0-1716 GCA_045614365.1 Eubacteriales bacterium
CTTGGACTTTCTGAGAACAAGCATACGACAGACGACCTCGACTTCACCGTTGAAACCGTTTCGTGTCTCGGCGCGTGCGGTCTTGCACCCGTCATTATGGTAAACGACGATGTCTATTCCGCAATGACACCCGAAAAGGCATCCGACCTCATAAGAAAGCTTAAGGAGGAACTTGCAAATGCTTAAATCAAGAGAAGCACTTTTGAAACTTCGCGAAGAGTATGCAAAGGCATATGCCGCGCAAAAGAGAAGGCTTATTGTTTGTGCAGGTACGGGTTGTGTTGCAGGCGGCTCCATGAAGATATACGACAGATTGAAGGAGCTTCTGGGCGAGCGCGGTCTTTCCGTTGCCGTCGACCTTGAGGTGGATCCCCACGGCGATGTAATTGACCTTAAAAAGAGCGGTTGCCACGGCTTCTGTGAAATCGGACCCCTTCTTCGCGTAGATCCCGAGGGCTGGTTGTATACAAAGGTTCAACTCTCCGATTGCGAGGAGATCGTTGAAAAGACTGTCATCGGCGGCGAGCACATTGACCGCCTTGCATACAAGTGTGGTTGCAATACATACAAGAAGAACAGTGATGTCCCGTTCTACAAAAATCAAACGCATATCGTTCTTGACCAATGTGGCACAATCAATGCTGATTCCATTCGCGAATATATCGCCCTCGGCGGATACTCCGCTTTGGAAGAAGCGTTGTTTGATATGTCTCCCGAAGCCATAACAGATGAGATTAAAAAATCAAATCTCCGTGGTCGCGGAGGTGGTGGCTTCCCTGCAGGTCGCAAGTGGGAACAGGTTCGCAGCCAGAACGCCTCGCAGAAATATGTAGTATGTAACGGTGACGAGGGTGACCCCGGCGCATTTATGGACGGAAGCATTATGGGCGGTGACCCGCATCGAATGATTGAGGGTATGATTATCGCAGGTATCGCAACCGGTGCAAGCGAGGGTTATATCTATGTCCGTGCCGAGTATCCGCTTGCGGTTGAACGCCTTTGCACAGCTATTGCACAGGCAGAGGAGCTTGGCATTCTTGGAGATAACATTCTCGGAACGGAATTCTCTTTTAAATTACATATAAGCCGTGGTGCAGGTGCATTCGTTTGCGGTGAGGGCAGTGCGCTTACGGCATCAATCGAGGGCAAGCGAGGCTTTCCGCGAGTCAAACCTCCGCGCACAACGGAGCACGGACTTTTTGACAAGCCCACAGTTCTCAACAATGTTGAAACCTTTGCAAATGTTCCGCTTATCATTTCAAATGGTGCTGACTGGTATCTCGGTATAGGTACAGAGAAAAGCCCCGGAACGAAGGCATTTGCACTTACGGGTAATATTATGAACACAGGTCTTATCGAAGTTCCGATGGGGACGACGCTTCGCGAAATCATCTTTGATATCGGCGGTGGTATGCGCGATGGTGCTAAGTTCAAGGCAGTCCAGATAGGCGGACCGAGCGGTGCTTGCCTCACGGCAGAGCATCTTGATCTTCCGCTTGATTTTGACACACTGAAAAAAGTCGGCGCTATGATCGGCTCGGGCGGTCTTGTTGTTATGGACGACAAAACCTGCATGGTTGAGGTTGCCCGCTTCTTTATGAACTTCACTCAGAACGAATCCTGCGGAAAGTGTGTTCCTTGTCGCGAAGGTACAAAGAGAATGCTTGAAATTCTTGAGCGCATCGTCGCAGGGGAAGGCCGTGAGGGCGATATTGA
>JAZLCV010000064.1:0-14394 GCA_045614365.1 Eubacteriales bacterium
AAGCTCTATCCCGCAAAGATTTGTGCTCAGTCTCCCCATAATATCTCCTGCTTCCGCATAACGGGTCCATCCTTACAGATACGCTTATAGCCACTACTCGTTTTGCACGAGCATCCCATGCACGCACCGAATCCGCAGCCCATACGCTCTTCAAAGCTTAACTGTGCCGAGGTTTTTGCCGCGCGGTATACTGCGCGGAGCATAGGCTCGGGACCGCAGGTGTAAACATATGTATATTCAATACTGCCCATAGCATCCGTAACAAAGCCGCGTATTCCATAGCTTCCGTCAACCGTTGTTACAAAAACATCTGCACCTAAGCTTTTAAATTCTTCCTCATAGAAGATTTCATCCTTTGTGTTAAAACCGAGAATAACGCTGACTTTCTTTCCATCTGCAATAAGCCTCTTTGCAAGCAGATACATCGGCGGAACACCAACGCCGCCGCCGATGAGAAGGGGATTCTCTCCCGCATCGGCAAGGTCATAGCCGTTACCAAGCCCCGTGAGGATATCAAGCTCTTCACCGGAGGACATTTCGCTCATCTGCTTCGTGCCGTCGCCGACTACCTTATATATAATTGTGAGAACACCGTCGGAAACATCACACACGGATATAGGACGGCGCAGGAATTTTCCGGAAAGAGCGATGTTTACAAATCCACCGGGAACGCAGTCTGCGCAGTTTCCTGCAAGCTCCATCCTGTAAACCGATGATGTCAGCGGTGTGTTTGATTTTACAGTAAATATTGATTGAGTCATAAAAACCTCCTTCATCTAAATCCTACCATCCATATTTTGGGATAGGACTGTCGCCTATAAAGCAAGGCAGGTATAAATTACAGCGAAATTATGCATACGGGGATGCGCGGAAAACGCAGTTTTCCATTTAGCGTCAACGGCATAATGAGCGCGATAATTTGTCTGCCGCATAATCTGCGCGACAAAGCGTGGGGTTTCAAAGGGGTTCGCAAGAGAACCCCTTTGAGTGTATCTCTTTTGCTTTATGCATCAATTGTTGAGATTGTAAGCGTTGTTTCTTCAAGAACATCGAGGAGAACATTTACCGTATCAAGGTTTGTGAAGATGGTTACATTATTGTCTGTTGCAAGAGTGCGTATCTCGTGACCATCCTTCATTGCATTTGAGCCGATGTTTCTTGTGTTTATAACATATGCAATGTGACCCTGGCGGATTGCATTGGGAATTTCTTCGCTGCCCTCGGAAATCTTCTTAAGAACGTGGGTTCTGATTCCGTTTTCCTTAAGGAATGCAGCCGTTCCCTCGGTTGCCTGAATATTGAATCCGAGATTATAGAAACGGCGGATAAGCGGAAGTGCCTCTTCCTTGTCGGCGTCGGAAATGGTTGCAAGCACTGTTCCATAGTTCTGAAGCTTCATTCCGGAAGCCTGAAGTGCCTTATACATAGCGCGGTTCATCTTATCGTCATAACCGATTGCCTCACCGGTGGACTTCATTTCCGGAGAGAGATATGCATCAAGTCCGCGGATTTTTGCAAATGAGAATACCGGAACCTTTACGTACCAACGCTTTTTCTCATCGGGATATATATCAAAGATACCCTGCTCTTTAAGAGATTTTCCGAGGATAACCTCTGTTGCAATGTCGGCAAGGGAATAACCCGTAGCCTTTGAAAGGAACGGAACTGTTCTTGATGAACGCGGGTTAACCTCGATGATAAATACGTTATCTTCCTTATCAACGATAAACTGGATGTTGTAAAGACCTACAATGCCTATGCCAAGGCCAAGTTTCTTTGCATACTGCAGGATTATGCCCTTGACCTTATTGGAAATCGAGAATGTTGGGTATACGCTGATGGAGTCACCCGAGTGAACACCCGTGCGCTCAACAAGCTCCATAATACCCGGAACGAAAACATCTCGTCCGTCGCAGATGGCATCAACCTCAACCTCTTTGCCCTGAATGTACTTATCAACAAGAACCGGCTTGTCCTCGTCAATCTCAACGGCTGTTTTGAGGTAGTGGCGAAGCTGCTCTTCATTTGAAACAATCTGCATTGCACGGCCGCCGAGAACAAAGCTCGGGCGAACGAGTACAGGATATCCTATCTCTGCTGCTGCGGCAATGCCATCCTCAATTTTCGTTACAGCGTGTCCCTTCGGCTGCGGAATACCAAGCTCGCGGAGAATCTTCTCAAAGCTTCCGCGGTCCTCGGCGCGCTCAATTGCAGCGCAGTCCGTACCGATAATTTTAACACCGCGATCCATAAGCGGCTGTGCAAGGTTGATAGCAGTCTGACCGCCGAGGGATGCGATAACGCCCTCCGGCTTTTCAAACTCGATGATGTTCATAACATCTTCTGTTGTGAGCGGCTCGAAATAAAGCTTGTCTGCAGTGGTGTAGTCTGTTGAAACCGTTTCGGGGTTATTGTTTATGATAATGGCTTCATAGCCTGAGTTTTTAATGGTAGTTACGGCGTGAACGGTTGAATAGTCAAACTCAACGCCCTGACCGATACGTATCGGTCCCGCGCCAAGAACAACTACCTTCTTTCTGTCGGTGAGCACGGATGTATTCTCGCCGGTGTAGCTTGAATAGAAGTACGGAATGTATGCGCCTGTGTGGCAGGTATCTACCATACGGAACACGGGGAAGAGGTTCTTTTCTTTCCTCATATTGAACACATCAATCTCAGGAATGCCCCAGAGGCGTGCAATAAACTTATCAGAAAATCCCATAAGCTTTGCAGCACGGAGAGTTTCAAAATCACCCTTCTTTTCCGCAATAGTCTTCTCCATATCTACAATTTTCTTTATAGCTTCAAGGAAATAACGCGTTATCTTTGTTATCTCAAAAATCGTTTCAATATCAACGCCGAGGCGGAAAGCCTCTGCTATTGCAAATATGTTATCATCGCGGAATTCGCGGATATAGTCGAGAAGTTCATCACGGCTCTTTCCGTCAAACTTCGGAAGGTGGAAGTGGCAAGCACCTATTTCAAGAGAGCGAACGCCCTTTAAGAGACATTCTTCAAGGGTAGAGCCGATGCCCATAATCTCGCCCGTTGCCTTCATCTGTGTGCCGAGCGTGTTCGGTGCAGTTGCAAACTTGTCAAACGGGAAGCGCGGAAGCTTTGCGATAACGTAATCAAGCTCCGGCTCAAATGCCGCGTTTGTGTTTGCGATTGCGATTTCTTCAAGTGACATACCGACCGCAATCTTTGCAGTGACGCGTGCGATCGGATATCCGGATGCCTTTGATGCAAGAGCGGATGAGCGCGAAACGCGCGGATTAACCTCGATGAGGTAGTACTCGCTTGAATTGGGGTTGAGGGCAAACTGAACGTTACAGCCGCCTTCTATCTTAAGCTCACGGATAAGCTTTATAGCGCTGTCGTTGAGCATCTTTTCGTCTTCTTTTGAAAGAGTCATAATCGGTGCGACAACGAGAGAGTCACCCGTGTGAACACCAACGGGGTCGATGTTTTCCATACCACAAATAGTGATAGCGTGGTCGTTGCTGTCACGCATAACCTCAAACTCGATCTCCTTATAACCCTTAACGGACTTTTCGATAAGAACCTGATGAACAGGGGAGAGCTTGAATGCATTAAGACCGACCTCGCAAAGCTCTTCTTCGTTATATGCAAAGCCGCCGCCTGTTCCGCCGAGGGTGAAAGCAGGCCGGAGAACAACGGGGTATCCGATTCTCTTTGCAGCTTCCTTTGCCTCCTCAAGAGAGTATGTTATCTCGGAGGGGATTGTCGGCTCGCCGATAGACTCACAAAGCTCTTTGAACATCTCGCGGTCCTCAGCGCGCTCGATGGATTCGGAGCTTGTACCCAAAAGCTCAACGCCACATTCTTTTAAAACGCCCTTCTTTTCAAGCTGCATTGCAAGGTTAAGTCCCGTCTGTCCGCCGATACCCGGAACAATTGCATCCGGGCGCTCGTGGCGCAGGATTTTTGCAATGTATTCAAGAGTGAGCGGCTCCATATATACCTTATCCGCAATGGTTGTATCCGTCATAATTGTTGCGGGGTTAGAGTTGCAGAGGATAACCTCATAGCCTTCCTCTTTGAGTGCAAGACACGCCTGTGTGCCTGCATAGTCAAACTCTGCAGCCTGACCGATAACAATCGGACCGGAGCCGATGATAAGTATTTTTTTGATATCTGTTCTCTTCGCCATTTTATATTACCTCCAAAAGTTTACTTCTGTTTTTTCTCTATCTATGCTTTATATACTTGTTTTCCGTCCTTTACCGTAAGCAGACATTTCCCGAAAAGCTCGTCTCCCTCAAACGGCGTTGCACGTCCCATGGAGCGGAACTCCTCCGGATTTACCCTGAACTTTGCATTCAGGTCAAACACCGTAAAGTCCTCACCGACGGGGATGTTAAATCTTTTCCTCGGGTTATGGCACATAACCTCAATAAGCTTCGGGAGGGTTATTATGCCCGTCCTTACAAGCTTTGTATACAGCACCGCAAACGCAGTTTCAATCCCGACAACACCAAATGCACTTCCCGAAAGGCCTTTGCTCTTTTCCTCGGCAGAGTGGGGCGCATGGTCGGTTGCAATCATATCAACCGTACCATCAACGAGTCCCGCAACAAGTGCATCACGATCACGCGATGAACGGATTGGCGGGTTCATCTTGAAGCGGCCTTCCTCTTTTATATCTTCATCACACATCACAAGGTAGTGTGGTCCGGTCTCACACGTAACATCAAGACCCTCTGCCTTTGCGCGTCTTATAAGCTCGACCGTTTCGGCAGTTGAAATATGACAGACGTGGTATTTGCACCCGGTTTCGCGAACAAGCCGCAAATCGCGCTCAACCTGCTTCCATTCGCTTTCTGAATTTATACCGACATAACCGTGTTTTTTTGCAAACTCACCGTCGTGAATACATCCGCCGGCCTTCAGTTCACGGTTATCTTCACAGTGGGCAACAAGGATTTTCCCAAGCTCACGGCATTTTATCATCGCCGCACGCATCATATCGTCGCTCTGAACTCCTTTACCGTCATCCGAAAACGCAATTGCATACTGTGCCATACCGTCCATATCGGAAAGCTGCTCGCCCTTCTGCCCTATGGTGATTGAGCCATACGGAAAAACGCCGATGCACGCATCGCGCTCTATAATGTCCGTCTGCATACGGATGTTCTCTACGCTGTCCGGCACGGGATTTAAATTCGGCATTGTGCACACCGCAGTATAACCGCCGCGCGCCGCAGCTTCGCTTCCGGTAAGGATTGTTTCCTTATACGAAAATCCCGGCTCACGAAAATGCACATGCACATCGCAAAAGCCGGGAAAAACAGCATACTTTGAAGAGAAAGAGGGAAGAAACGCCTTCGCTGCGCGAATGCAGGAAGCCGCACACTCTCGTGCTATGAACTTTGAAACGGTATTTTTCTTTAAAAATCCGAACATAAAAATTACCCCTTACATGAAAAAAATCCTGCCCGATGGGCAAGATGTACATACAAAAATATATACAGGAAGTGCCCTGCATATCTCCGATATTGCAAATCTTGCCGGCATCACGGTACCGTTCTTAAAGATTTATTTTAAGATATTATACCACTTTCCGTACTGTTTGTCAACGGTTTTAAGGGAGAAAAATGCAGGAACGGTATTTCTTATATCAAGCATATACTGTTCATTTCTTCGCTTGCGGCACACCGCAAAGTCCTTGCCCTGCCGGACGGGAGATATAGCCTCCCTTGCCTAAAGGGTTATTCCCCTGCGGGGGAAATGTCACCACAGGTGACAAAAAGGGGGGAGCTACGGGGACCGCCGTATGGCGGTGGAGGGATTTTGCAAAGAGGTTCTCTTGCGAACCCCTTTGAAACCCCACGCTTTTGTCGCTGATAAAGCAGCGGATAAATTAAACGCTTATCACAGAGACTTGCGCAAACGGCAAAATTAAAATTTTGCCCACGCCGTCTTTTCTGTGATTTCGCTGTAATTTATTGTCCGCTTGGCTTTATAGGCGACTTTCCTGTGTCGGCACATAAAATGTTTCCATGTCATCCTGCACTCAAAATAAATCCATCCTTTCGTTTTTTGCTTTGCCTTACACCTCTGCAAGGTTTATTACGGTTTTACCTTTCTGCTTCATATCTTCGGCGTATTTATATGCACCACCTATGGGATATTTTATATATGTAATTGCATATTCCGACTTTTTTATCATCCATTCGTTGCGCACTGCTATCGCGTATCTCGGATGGCTTTTTTCTATTCCGTCAAAAACAATTGTATCGGAATAATCCATATATTCACTATACCTTTTTTCAGACGGCACATATGCAAGAACTACGTTATATTTTATATGTCTATATTTTTTCGACAGTTCTTTTACCGCAGCGCGGGCATATGCATCAAACTTTCCTTCGCAGCCCATATAAAATGTATCTACTCCGTGGTTTACTATCATATCTTCAATCGCAGAGGATAATTTTACCTTTATTTCTTCCGGCGCATCCCTATGTCCGAAAAATGTGCATATACGCATATTAAAAAACTCCTTGCAAAAAATATTATTGTAAATCCTATTAGGATATATACGTTATTTTATCATATCCCGTTCGGAGATACAATACTTTTGTTGGGAGTGATATAAAAATGCGTATAGATTATTTATCAATTGGTAACCGCATAAAAGAAATTCGTTTATCAAAAAATTGGACACAAGCATATCTGGCAGAAAGATCAGATGTTGAACCATCAAATATTTCTCATATCGAACGTGCTGCAACAAAAGTTAGCCTTCCTACTCTTGTAAATATTGCAAACGCACTCGAAGTAACTCTTGATGAAATCATGGTAGGAAGCCTTATTCAGAGAAGACATATTTCTTCAAAAATAATTGATGATCTTCTCTTCGACTGCACGCCAAAGGAATTGTCTGCATTAACAGAAATATTAAAGAATTCCAAGGCTATTCTTCGTAAATTTGCAGATGAATAAAAACCTTTTTTCACCATTTACCCAAAATATGCAATACCTATATGCAACTTTTGCATATTATTCTTGTTTTAAATATGCAATTTTTGCGTATATCCCGGAAAAGCAGGAGACAGATAACCTTTTTGATTATCTGTCTCTCTTTTTATTTCTTTTTAAGTTTTTCAAAAAAGCTTTTGCGCTCGGTGTATGACTCATCGCCAACCGACTTTGCAAATTCCTGCAGAAGATCCTTCTGCTTCTTGGAAAGATTTTTCGGAACCTCAATGTTCACGCGCACAAACTGGTCACCGCGGCGCGTTGTGTTGAGAACCGGAACGCCTTTGCCGCGAAGCCTGAATACCGTACCGGTCTGCGTACCCTCAGGTACAGCATATTTGACCTTGCCGTCAAGTGTGGGAACCTCGATCTCTGCACCGAGAACCGCCTGTGTGAAGGTAATCGGCACATCACACATAATGGATGTTCCGTCACGCGTGAGGATATGATGCGGACGAATGGAAACCGTAACAAGAATATCTCCGTTCGGTCCTCCGTTTGTTCCTGCGTTACCCTCGCCGCGAAGAGGCACGGTCTGTCCTTCATCAATTCCGGCGGGGATGCTGATTGAAAACGTCTTTGTCGCGCGCTCTTTCCCGGTACCTCCGCACTTTTTACACGGCGTTTTTATAATTTTTCCCGAGCCGCCGCAGGTCGGGCAGACACCTGAGCTTGACACCATGCCAAGCGGTGTGCGGCGCGTGGTGCGAACCGTACCCGAACCGTGACACGTCTGACAAGTTTCCGCACTTGTTCCTTTCTCCGCACCGGAGCCTGCGCAGGCCGAGCAACGCTCTGTTCGCGTAACGTTTATTTCCTTTTTACATCCGAATGCCGCTTCTTCAAACGTCAAAATAAGATTTACGCGTAGGCTTTCACCGCGGGTAGGCGCATTTCTGCGGCTGCCGCCACCGAAACCTCCGCCACCGCCGAAGAAAGAGCCGAATATATCACCGATGTCAAAGTCCTCAAAGCCGCCGAAGCCTCCAAAGCCGCCTCCGCCCGCACCGAAGTTCGGGTCAACACCCGCATGACCGAACTGGTCATACTTCTGGCGCTTTTCCGGGTTTGAAAGCACTTCGTATGCTTCGTTGGCTTCTTTAAACTTTTCCTCTGCTTCTTTATTATCCTTGTTAAAGTCCGGGTGGTATTTCTTTGCAAGCTTACGGTATGCGCTTTTAAGCTCTGCATCCGTAGCTGTTTTCGCCACTCCGAGCACTTCATAATAATCGCGTTTATCTGCCATAAAATCATCTCCCTGTTCCTATGGGGGGTTATGTTTTCTTCGGGGATAGGAAAAACGTTTTGGAATGGGAAAACCAAACCCGAAGTAGTACGAAAGGTACGTCGAGGGGGAGGTTTTCCCATAACAAAAGGCATTTTTTAAATGCCTTTTGTGTTCCAGAGCGTTTTTACATCTCCGATTAGTCTACCTGTGTGAAGTCTGCATCTACAACGTTGTCGCCGCCCATATTTCCGGCATCAGCACCGCCCATATCGGGGTTGCCCTGTGCTGCAGCCTGAGCAGCAGCTGCTTCCTTATAAAGCTTCTCGGAAATCTCATAGAACTTCTTTGTAAGAGCTTCCGTCTGTGCCTTGATTGCCTCGGTATCGTTGCCCTTGAGAACTTCCTTGAGCTTCTCAACCTCAGCAGTTACGCCTGCCTTCTCGTCCTCGGTTACCTTATCGCCAAGCTCAGAAAGAGCCTTCTCTGTCTGATAAACCATCTGGTCTGCGTTGTTGCGCACATCAACCTCTTCACGGCGCTTCTTATCTTCCTCGGAATACTGCTCAGCTTCCTTAACAGCCTTTTCGATATCCTCCTGAGAAAGGTTTGTGGAAGAAGTGATTGTGATGTTCTGCTCTTTTCCTGTGCCGAGGTCCTTTGCCTTAACGTTTACGATACCGTCAGCGTCGATATCAAAGGAAACCTCAATCTGCGGTACGCCGCGCGGAGCGGGGGAGATGCCGTCAAGGTTAAAGCGGCCGAGAGTTTTATTGTATGCCGCCATTTCGCGCTCACCCTGAAGAACGTGGATTTCAACGGACGGCTGGTTGTCTGCCGCTGTGGAGAAAATCTGGCTCTTGTTTGTCGGGATTGTTGTGTTGCGCTCGATAAGCTTTGTGAATACGCCGCCCATTGTCTCGATACCGAGAGAAAGCGGAGTTACGTCAAGAAGAAGAATATCCTTTACATCGCCTGCGAGAACACCGCCCTGGATAGCTGCGCCCATTGCAACGCACTCGTCCGGATTGATGCCCTTGAACGGCTCTTTGCCCGTGTAATTCTTAACAGCATCGGAAACAGCCGGAATACGTGTTGAACCACCAACAAGGAGAACCTTTGAAAGATCTGACGGTGCAAGACCTGCATCAGACATTGCCTGACGAACCGGAACCATTGTGCTGTCAACAAGGTCAGCTGTAAGCTCGTTGAACTTTGCGCGGGAGAGCGTAAGGTCAAGGTGCTTCGGACCTGTTGCATCTGCCGTGATATACGGGAGAGAAATGTTTGTTGTTGTAACGCCGGAAAGCTCAATCTTTGCCTTTTCTGCCGCTTCGCGGATTCTCTGCATTGCCATCTTATCGTTTGTGATGTCAACGCCGTTTTCCTTCTTAAACTCGTCAACAATCCACTTTGCAACGCGGTTGTCAAAGTCATCACCGCCGAGACGGTTGTTACCTGCAGTTGCAAGAACCTCAACAACACCGTCGCCAATCTCAAGGATTGATACGTCAAATGTACCGCCGCCAAGGTCGTAAATCATAATCTTCTGGTCTGTTTCCTTATCAAGGCCGTAAGCAAGCGCAGCTGCTGTCGGCTCGTTTACGATACGGAGAACTTCAAGACCTGCAATCTTACCTGCGTCCTTTGTTGCCTGGCGCTGGCTGTCTGTGAAGTAAGCCGGAACGGTGATAACTGCCTGAGTTACCTTAGTGCCGAGATAGCTTTCGGCATCCGTCTTGAGCTTTGTGAGAACCATCGCGGAAATCTCCTGCGGAGAGTAAGCCTTGCCGTCGATGTTTACCTTGTAGTCCGAGCCCATCTCACGCTTGATAGAAGCGATTGTGCGGTCGGGGTTTGTAACAGCCTGACGCTTTGCAACCTGACCGACGATTCTCTCGCCGTCCTTTGAGAATGCAACAACGCTCGGTGTTGTTCTTGCGCCCTCTGCGTTAACGAGAACAGTCGGCTCGCCGCCTTCCATAACTGCAACGCAGGAATTTGTTGTACCTAAGTCAATACCAATGATTTTAGACATAATTTTTTCCTCCTAAATATATAAATGATATGTTTTTTTACTTAAATTCTCAAAAAGTTCTTGCACTTTTTTGAAGCGGAGCCTAATTTGCGACTTTAACCATCGCCGGTCTTACTACTCTATCACCGAGCTTTGCGCCCTTCTGGAAAACCTCAGAAACCGTGTTCTCGCCAAACTCTTCGTTTTCCTCGTGCATTACTGCGTTGTGGAAATTCGGGTCGAATGCTTCTCCCGCGGGATCAAGGATTTCAACCTTGAGCTTTGAAAGCGTGTTGCAGAACTCGGTAAAGATAAGCTCAACGCCCTTTTTATACCCTTCATCCGCACACGGAGTTGCAAGCGCGCGTTCAAGGTTGTCATACACGCCGAGAAAAGCTCCGGCAGCAGCTGCGGTGGAATCATTGTAAAGC
Organism: Eubacteriales bacterium; assembly: GCA_045614365.1. Classification (GTDB taxonomy): domain Bacteria; phylum Bacillota; class Clostridia; order Oscillospirales; family JAAYXM01; genus SIG480. The sequence continues at coordinate 10,679 of JAZLCV010000064.1, forward strand.
ATTTCCTTTTCCTTAGCCGTGCGCTTTCTGTAATTATCATACTCTGCCGCAAGACGAAGGTATTTGTCGTTTGCTTCTTTCAGTGCCGCCTCTGCTTTTTCTTGCTCGGTCGGCTCGGGTTTTTCTTCCGGTGCAGCCGCGGAATCAATTTCAGCATCGTTTTCCGTCATTTCTTCCTCAAGCGTTGTCTTTTCATTTTCTGCCATTTATCTGTGTACCTCCTATTCGGTGAAGAACGAATCCTTCAGAAGCTTGTTAAAGCCTGTTATAAAATAGTTAAGGTTTGCGGCAACCTTGGCGTAATCCATACGACGAGGGCCCACAATACCGATAACACCCTGTAAATTTTTACCCAAATCATACGTTCCGTATACGATCCCCGCGTCTTTTAAGGGCAAATCGTTGTTTTCCGTACCTATGGAATAACGAATCTGACCAGGAAGCGCATCGTCTGCAAAATGCTCCTGAGCGTGACGGATGATGCCCTGCTTGTCGGTAAGATAAGTAAGAAGCTCCTGCGCCTTTTCCGGATCGCGGTATTCGGGGTGGTTGAGAATACGCGAAATTCCGTCAAGATAAACATCGCCCTCGCGTGTTTCATCCAGAACCTCACCGGCAAACTCTGCAACATCTGTAATAAGAGAGGCAAGCTCGCCTGCTTCTGCAGATGCCCGTTTTATAAGAGAGAGCGAAATCTCATCAAGCGTTCTGTCGGTAAAATACATATTTAATATACGCGTAGCAATGAAAATTTCATTTTCCGACGGGGGATAGGGAAGCTTTATACGCTTGTTCTTTAAAATTCCCGAGCTTGTAACCACAACGGCAATTGCGGTTCTCGGTTCAATAAGAAACACGTCAAACTTCTTCACCTTTTCGCTTGATGCGTGCGTTGTAAGCGTGTAGGTTGTGTAATTCGTAAGCTGAGAAACCAGACATCCGAACTCACGGAGCATTTTCTCAAGCTCACGCATACGGCTTCCCAGCGCACGGTTTATCGCCTCTGCCTCGCTCACGCTTATCTGCTGCGGTTGCATAAGCTCGTTTACATAAAGGCGATAACCTGCAGTTGACGGAACTCTTCCCGCCGAGATGTGCGGCTGTTCAAGATACCCAAGCTCTTCAAGCTCACTCATCTCATTGCGTATCGTCGCAGGGGAAACATCAAGCCGTCCTCTTGCCGCGATTATCTTTGAGCCGACAGGCTCGGCATTTTCAATGTACTCATCAATAATAGCTTTTAATATACGCCTTTTTCTGTCGCTGAGGCTCAAGCACTGTCACCTCACAGTCTTTTTACATTTTAGCACTCTCTCTTCCCGAGTGCTAATCTTATTTTACTCCTTTTTTTTGATATGTCAAGACATTTTTTGTAAAATGTAATAATTTTTTAACAAAAATAGCGAATTTGCGCGAAATTTGCTGCTTATTTCGAACTTTTAAAAACTTTCGGTTCATCCAAAAATTACCTCGGTTTTAGCACTCGGGGCGTCGGTTTGTCAATTTTATATATGCAGTCCGCGCCAAAACAGTGTCGGTTGCGGCAAATTTTATGCAAAAAGAGGGTTTTTGCGTTTTGCTTCCTCAAACTTGCTGTTGCACAGCAAAACTTTGCAACAGCGCACAAATATAAATTCAATCCGGAAAATATTCTTTTTAAAAATTGACGTTTCATATTATATATGGTAAAATATATTATGTATGAATGTAAAAAGGAGAATTGTCACACCATGCTGATACTTGACGAATATAAGCTTCGTATAAACGCACTTGATGCACCGATTGAAGAGCTTTCCCGCGCGCTTGACATTGACGGGATAAAAAACGAGCTTGCAGATCTTGAAAAGCAGACGGAAGACGAGAATTTCTGGGGCGATCTTGAAAACTCTCAGGTTGTTCTTAAAAGAATTTCCCGCATAAAGGAAAAGCTTGCAAAGTTTGACGGCTTTGTTTCTGACCTTGCAGACATCCGCGCACTGTTTGATCTTGCGGAAGAGGCAGAGGACGAGGAAGCCGCCGGAGAAGTGGGCGAGCTTTTAACCGCTCTTGAAAAGGCGCTTGCCGATGCGCGAATTGAAACGCTTCTTTCCGGAGACTATGACGCAAACAACGCCATTATGAGCTTCCAGGCAGGTGCAGGCGGCACCGAGGCTCAGGACTGGGCAGAAATGCTTTACCGTATGTACACCCACTGGGCAGAACGCCACGGCTATACTTATAAAATTTTAGACTATATCGACGGCGATGAAGCAGGGCTTAAAAGCGCAAGCATACTTATTGAGGGCGAGAATGCCTACGGCTACTTAAAGAGCGAAATGGGCGTTCACCGCCTTGTGCGTATATCTCCGTTTGACTCATCGGGGCGCCGCCACACATCATTTGCCGCACTTGAGGTTATGCCTGAAATCACGGACGATGTTGAGGTTGAGGTTCGCACAGAGGACCTTAAGGTTGATACCTACCGTGCATCGGGCGCGGGCGGTCAGCACGTCAACAAGACGGAATCGGCAATCCGCATCACGCACATCCCGACGGGAATCGTTGTTGCGTGCCAGAACGAGCGTAGCCAGCACCAGAACCGCGAGGTTGCAATGCGTATGCTCAAATCAAAGCTTATTGAGATAAAAGAGCGCGAAAACTTAGAGAAGATTGAGGATATCAAGGGCGAGCAGAAGCTTATCGAATGGGGAAGCCAGATCCGTTCATATGTCTTTATGCCGTACACCCTTGCAAAAGATCACCGCACGGGATTTGAAAACGGAAATATCGGCGCAGTTATGGACGGCGATATCGACGGCTTTATAAATGCATATCTCACGCAGATGGCATCGCAAGGAAAAACCGATAAGTAGCCATCAATTAAAAGAAAACTACTCTTTCCTTCTTCCGGGGGGAGATGTTAAAAACTTTTACAGATGGCATCACAAGGAAAACAGAGAAATAATAAAGTAACAAGGATAACGGCATTATGCGGATAAAAGAACTGTATGCGACGTTCGGGTCGCTTGACAACCGTCAGCTTACGTTAAAAGACGGTCTTAATATTGTTCAAGGACGCAACGAGGCGGGGAAATCCACCTGGGGTGCGTTTATCCGTGCTATGCTTTACGGAATATCAACACGCGAAAAGGCAAAGGCAGGATACATTCCGGACAAGGAAAGATATCTTCCATGGAACGGCAATCCCATGTACGGAAAGTGTATACTCGCCTCCGGCGGCGATGAAATTTCCATCGAACGCACAAGCGGAAAAAGCGGCGTGTTTTCAAAGGTTGAAGCGAAAAATCTCTCGCGCGGCGGAAGCGCTCCCACCGGCGAGGAGCTTTGCGGCATCGCCCGCGGCGTATATGACCGCTGTGCATTTATCGGTCAGGCAAAGCTTGATGTCGACCGCGATGCGGATACCGAGAAGAGAATTCTCTCGCTTGCATCGAGCGGAGAAGAAACCGTTTCTGCACATGAGGTTATCTCCCGTCTTGAAAAAGGGCAGCGCCTCATCCGCTCGCCGCGCGGTCTTGGCACGCTTTGTGATCTCGAAAAAGAAATAGCGAAAAAGACAGCCGATATAGAGTTTGCCAAAAGCACGACGCAGGAGCTTGCGCAGACAGAGGAAAGCCTTGCAGTGTATACAAGCGAGGAAAAAAAGCTTCTGCGCGACATTGAAATAGCCCGTGCCGAAGAGAAAAAGGGCGCACGCCTTCTCTCCCTCCGTGCAG
>JAZLCV010000065.1:0-3160 GCA_045614365.1 Eubacteriales bacterium
GAGAACTTCGATATTGAAGCCGCAGAGGAAAGACTGCGCGATGACGGTTACTGGACCCACCGTTTGTTTGAAAGCCGCAGACAAGGCAACGGTTTTGAGGGAGATAAGTATGTAGCGGAAGAACGCAGAGCACTTGAAGAAAAAATCAAGAGCGCAAAGGAAGCGGCAGAGCGTCGGCGTGAGAGACAGATAAACTCTATCCCCTCTCTTCCGGATTTTGAAAGCGTATCTTCATCAGGTGACGGAAAGATATACATATCAAGTCTTGAAAATCCGGAATATCTCAGATATGCAACGGACGAGGAAAAGAGAATATATGCATACCTCAAAAACAAAGAAGGTACAGAAAGTGCCAATAGCTATCTGAAACAGCTTGAACCGGTGTTAACGTCACGCAAAGGAGAAGAAACAGGGCGGGAGGTATTAGATGGCGGAGCCCTTATGTATCTTCCGTATGCAGCATATGCCGGACTTGAACAGTTTGCAGGCGGGGGTGAACAGCTACTTTCAAAAGATTCAGTACCTACAAGCGCAACAAGATATGCATCACAGTATATAAGCGATAATGCAAAAGGTGTGGGCAAGGTCGCTTATGATATGACAGCCTCTGTTGCAAATATGGCACCGAGCGTGGCATTAGGAACGTTAAACCCTGCGCTTGGAAGTGCGGCGATGTTCGGCTCGGTATACGGCAATTCATATAACAGTGCCCTGCATGAGGGGAAAGACCGCGGAGAAGCGCAAACATATGCAACACTAAAAGCGGCAAGCGAAACGGCATTGCAGAAGCTTCTGGGAGGAATAAGCGCACTTGGAGGGAAGATACCGTCTGCACTTTCGGGAAGTATTAACAACATAAACAACGCGGCATACAGGATAGCGGCAAAATACGGGAAGAGCATATTGAGTGAGAGCAGCGAGGAATACTTACAGGAGATACTACAGCCTGTAATACGAAATCTCGCATTTGATGAGGACAACAAGTTCCGCCTGATAAGCGAGGATGCGGCGTATGCCGGACTTATGGGCGCACTCACCGCAGGTGTGTTTGAAACCGGAAACATTGTTCGTGGGGAGAGTTTGAGTAAGACTTCATCAGCTGAGGTTAATAAAAATCCGAATAAACACGACATATTAAAAACCGAAAATGACGTGGGTGAATTAGCAAAGCCTTATCCAAAAGAAAATCTGCCGAAAGAGATAGTGGAGTGGATAAGAAAACTACCACAGTATATGGATTCGATAGAAATATCCTCCGCACCAAGTTACGAGCAAGTAAGCCTGTTATCGCGACAGGAAGGTGTCGAGTTTGCATCAATCACCATAGGCAACAGGAACATTATCATACGCGGAGACACAAGAGGAACTCCGATTTCTAAAGAACTGCTGGAGGAAATGATACAGAACAAAGGTATATTAAATTGCCATTCGCACCCGTATATAGGTGATTTCAGACCCTCCGAGATGGATCTTTGGCTTGCGCAGGTGTTGAGTCATCAGGAAGAGTTTGAGATAATAACGCCGGATAATATGAGGGCCGTGTATACGATACACGGGATTAAATCTGTAGGCAACATCGAAAGAAAATTATCAGAACAAGATGTTATCGAACTTTACAAATTATTTGGAGGTTAAAAATGCTAGAATACGATGTTTTACAAGCAAAAGCCCTACTTAAACTAATTAAGTTATACGGAATGGAATATATGAAACAAAGGATAAACACCGTCTGTGTTGCCCGGTGCCAAATGGGTGATTATATGAGGTTTAGCTTTTGTTTCGAAAGTGCGAAAGATCGACCAGACTTGGTGTCTGATTACAAAGGCTGGGCAGTTTGGGCAACATTAGATGTTCATTGTGAAACCGGAGACGTAAAGGTAATAGAATGCGTTTTGCCGAACGGTGAACGGGTAGAGTAATAACTTAAATCTCCTATGTAGAAACCATTAAATAGTGCATGAGGTTGATTTATAGAAAAAGTTATGGTATCTGAGTGGATTTTTTCGCCTTTCACGCCAAGCGGGTATAAATTACAGCGAAATCACAGACAAGACGGAGCGTGCAAAACTTAAGTTTTGCCATTAGCGGAAGTCTCTGTGATGAGTGCGATAATTTATCCGCTGCGTGGGTAGCGAAAAAGCGAGGGGTTGTTAAGGGGTTTGCAAGAAAACCCCTTAAATATATCCCATGACGAATATGATGAGCGAGTGCGAAGAAATTACGCCGAGAGACAACAAGCAGAAACTGATGCAAGGTATGAGGATTTTGACATTGCTGATGCTGTTAAGATTGCGGATGATGTGTATTCGGGAGTTACCAAACGAGAAAAACTCTTATCACAAGCATCAAATCAGAAATTGAAAAATGCAATTAATGAGCTTTACAGACCAGGCGCAGTAACTGGCGATGGAGGGACTGCTGATGCAATAAGGTCTGAGCTTAAAACAGGTGCTCCAGTAGGAGGAAAGCCTCATATACAAAAAGGCTATGATCGATTGAGAAATCTCCAGAATATCTTAAAAAGAGAAGAATTAACGCCAAGGGAAAAGACGATTATTCAAGAATTAATAGATGATTTGGAAAAAGCTTTGAGAGGAGAGTAATATATGACAGCAAAAGAATTGAATTTAGTGCTCGTTTCACTTTTACCAGAGATAGAGCAATTGTACCAAGATGAGGTCTCGTGGCAAGAAGGTGACGATACAGGAGCTCACGTTGTTTATGGAGATGTTTTAGTCCCATATATAAAGACCTGCGCACAAAAACAAGATATTATAAATTTATCAAGGGGTTTCGATGTCGTAGAGCATATTTTATCTTTGCAAGATTCATACGCAGAAGAAGTAATAGCGCTTAGTGTTTTAGAAAGCCTGATGTTTTGTGATGAACTGAAAATAGATATATCCAAATTCTTTGGCGAGAAGACGAGAAAACTTTACGACGAAGTTAAAGAATGGTGGGAATCTAAAAAGTAAACAGTGCACGGTGTTTCACCAGACTGTCGGGGAATCCCAATACTGCACAAAGCCAATCCCGAGATGAATATGATGCCAATGTACGCAACAATTACAGAGCGCGACAGCAGGAGGAAGCGGATGCGAGGTATGAGAACTTCGATATTGAAGCCGCAGAGGAAAGACTGCGCGATGACGGTTACTGG
>JAZLCV010000066.1:0-22203 GCA_045614365.1 Eubacteriales bacterium
AGTGTGTGACCGGTCATTTTTATATCGTGTTCATCACACCACCTGCCGATGGTTCCGCAGAACGCCTCGACAAAAAGCCGGGTGATAAGGGCGTAGTAGTCGTGACGGGCGCGGGAAAGCGCGAGCTTTCCCACGGTGCGATATATCCTGCGTCACACTACGTTTCCACACCGGAGAAAATGGCAAAGGCGTGCAACGATATAATAGACGAGATGGAAGTCTGTGTTCGGCAGTTTGAAGAGGACGGAAAGCTTTTGGAGGCGCAAAGACTGCGCCAGCGCACGCAGTATGACGTTGAAATGATGCAGGAGCTTGGCTACTGCACCGGTATTGAAAACTATTCGCGTATAATAAGCGGAAGAGAGCCGGGGTCTGCACCGTTTACTCTTATGGACTATTTCCCCGATGATTTTCTTCTTATCGTTGACGAATCGCACGTCACTCTCCCGCAGGTGCGCGGAATGTATGCAGGTGACCGTGCGCGAAAGGAAGTTCTTGTAAAATACGGATTCCGTCTGCCGAGCGCGTTTGACAACAGACCGCTCAACTTCGGAGAGTTTGAAAATCATATAAATCAGGTTGTTTACGTTTCCGCAACACCGGGAGAGTATGAGCGCGAGCGTTCTGCAAATATTGCAGAGCAGCTTATCCGCCCGACAGGACTACTCGATCCTGAGATTTCCGTGCGACCGACAGAGGGGCAGATTGACGATCTCATCGGAGAGATAAATGAGCGCGTTGAAAAACGTGAGCGCGTGCTTGTTACAACGCTTACGAAAAAGATGGCAGAGGATTTGACAGCATATCTTGAAAGCACCGGAATAAAGGTAAAGTATCTCCATCATAATGTAGAAACCATTGAGCGTATGGAAATAATCCGTGATTTGCGCCTCGGAACATTTGATGTGCTTGTCGGAATAAATCTTCTTCGTGAGGGTCTTGATATTCCGGAGGTGTCGCTTGTTGCAATACTTGATGCTGACAAGGAAGGCTTTCTCAGAAGCGAAACCTCCCTTATCCAGACAATGGGGCGTGCCGCACGAAATGACCACGGCAAGGTTATTATGTATGCAGACAATATGACAGGCTCTATGCAACGTGCGATTGATGAAACTGAGAGAAGAAGAAGGATTCAGTCTGCGTATAATGAAAAACACGGAATAGTTCCGAAAACCATAAAGAAGGACGTTGCAGAGCTTCTTGAAATCTCAAAGGATGCAAGCACGATTAAGAAAGAGAAGCTTACAAAATCCGAGAGGGAAGAGATGATACGCAAGCTTGAACGCGATATGCGCGAGGCATCAAAGATGCTTGAGTTTGAGTATGCGGCAATGCTTCGTGACAGGATAATAGAGCTTCGAGGTGAAAAGTAAATGAACAAAACAATTTATGTAAAGGGTGCAAGAGAGCACAACCTTAAAAATGTTGATATAGAAATCCCGCGCGACAGCCTTGTTGTAGTAACGGGTCTTTCCGGCTCGGGAAAATCAAGCCTTGCGTTTGATACGATTTATGCCGAGGGACAGAGAAGATATGTCGAGTCTCTTTCCTCGTATGCAAGGATGTTCCTCGGACGTATGGAAAAGCCGGATGTTGATTATATTGAAGGGCTTTCTCCGGCTATATCAATCGACCAAAAAACAACATCAAAGAACCCCCGTTCAACTGTCGGAACAGTGACGGAAATTTACGACTATCTGCGCCTTTTGTGGGCACGCGCGGGAACGCCGCACTGCCCGGTCTGCGGAAAAGTTATCGAGCAACAGACGGTTGACCAGATATGCGACCGTATCCTTTCTCTTGCCGAGGGCACGAAGTTTCAGATTCTTGCGCCTGTTGTGCGTGGACGTAAGGGTGAGCACGAAAAGGTCTTTGAAAGTGCAAAGAAATCAGGCTATGTCCGTGCGAGAGTTGACGGAAATATCTACGACCTTTCCGAGGATATAAAGCTTGAGAAGAACAAAAAGCACAATATTGAAATAATAATCGACCGCCTTGTGATTAAGGAGGGGATAGAAACCCGCCTTACCGACTCGATAGAAACTGCGTCAAATCTCTCCGGCGGCATAGTTTTAGTTGACGTAATCGGCGGGGAAGAGCTTATGTTCTCGCAGAATTATGCGTGCGAGGACTGCGGAATCAGTATTGAAGAACTTACGCCGAGAATGTTTTCTTTCAATAACCCCCACGGTGCGTGTCCGGACTGTACGGGACTTGGCACACACTTAAAGGTTGATCCCGATATGATTATTCCGGATAAGACGAAATCTATCCTCGACGGAGCGATTAACGCATCGGGATGGACTAACGCGGCTCCGGGAACAATCTGCAGGATGTATTACGACGGTCTTGCTAAGCATTATGGCTTTGACCTTGCAACACCGGTAGGTGAGCTTCCCGAAAAGGCGTATAACGCTTTGCTTTATGGAACCGGAGGCGAAAAAATCCCGCTTCATTACGATAAGTCCTACGGTCAGGGCAATTATACTCAGGCATGGGAGGGGCTTGTTGCAAACTTAGAGAGGCGTTATCACGAAACGGCAAGCGAGTATTCAAAGGCTGAGATTGAGGAGTGTATGATAAGTACGCCGTGTGCAACCTGCGGAGGGAAGAGACTTCGCCGTGAGGCGCTCGCCGTAACCGTGGGTGATATCAACATTGCTGAGATGTGCGATATGTCGGTAAACGATGCGCTTGACTTTGTAAATGGTCTTGACGATAAGCTGACGGAGAGGGAAAAGAAGATTGCTGAGCTGATACTCCGTGAGATAAAGGCGCGTCTCGGATTTTTAAAGAGTGTAGGCCTTGCGTATCTTACGCTTTCCCGAAGCGCGGGAACGCTTTCCGGCGGCGAGAGCCAGCGCATACGCCTTGCTACACAAATAGGTGCATCGCTTATGGGCGTGCTTTACATTCTTGACGAGCCGTCAATAGGTCTTCATCAGCGCGATAATGACAAGCTTCTTGCAACGCTTTGCCAGCTCCGCGATCTCGGAAATACGCTTATCGTTGTAGAACACGATGAGGATACAATGCGCGCGGCGGACTTTATCGTGGATGTAGGGCCGGGTGCCGGTGTTCACGGAGGCGAAATTGTTGCCGCGGGAACAATTGATGATATTGTTGCGGAAAAACGCTCAATAACGGGGCAGTATCTTTCCGGAAAGAAAAAAATCCCTGTGCCCGAGAAACGAAGAAAGGGCACGGGAAAGTCACTGAAAATAATTGGCGCAAATGAGAATAACCTAAAAAATATCGATGTTTCGATACCTCTTGGAAAATTTACGTGTATTACAGGTGTTTCCGGCTCGGGAAAGTCGTCGCTTACCAATGAGATTTTGTATAAGCATCTTGCACAGCAGCTCAATGGGGCAAAAACGCATCCGGGTAAGTTCAAAAAAATAGAGGGAATAGAGCATCTTGACAAGATAATAGATATCGACCAGTCTCCGATAGGACGTACCCCGCGTTCAAATCCTGCAACGTATACAGGTGTATTCAACGATATACGCACGCTTTTTGCGATGAGTCCTGATGCAAAGATGCGCGGATATACAAGCAGCCGCTTCTCCTTTAATGTAAAGGGTGGCAGATGTGAGGCGTGTGCGGGAGACGGTGTTAACAAGATTGAAATGCACTTTTTGCCTGATATCTATGTCACCTGTGACGTGTGCCGTGGAAAGCGCTATAACCGCGAAACGCTTGAGGTAAAATACAAGGGCAAGAACATCTTTGAAGTTCTTGATATGACGTGCGAAGAGGCGTGTGAGTTTTTCAAAAATGTGCCTAAAATAGCGCGTAAGATGCAAACACTGTGCGACGTAGGGCTCGGATATATCAAGCTCGGGCAAAGCTCCACAACGCTCTCCGGCGGTGAAGCACAGCGCGTGAAGCTTGCAACGGAGCTGTCAAAAAGAAGTACGGGTAAAACCATTTACATCCTCGATGAGCCGACAACAGGACTTCACGTTGCCGATGTTCACAAGCTCGTAGATATGCTCGCGCGTCTTACCGATGCAGGCAACACGGTTGTTGTTATTGAGCATAATCTTGATGTTATAAAATGTGCCGATCACATTATTGACCTTGGTCCTGAAGGCGGTGACGGCGGCGGTGAAATCGTTGCAACCGGAACGCCGGAAGAGGTGGCAAAGGTAGAGGCATCGTATACCGGCCATTATCTTAAGAGTGTACTGTAATAGGGAGATATTCATGAAGAAAAATATGCATTTGAAAGCGGCTTGCTACAGTATGAGCATAACAATGTCGATTGTGGCAAACCTTCCGCCGATACTTTTTCTCACGTTCCGGTCACTTCTCGGATTGTCGTATTCAGAGCTTGGCCTTTTGGTTCTTATAAACTTTTCAACGCAGCTTGTCGTTGACCTTATCTTTTCTTTTTTCTCGGATAAGTTTAACATCAGAAAGACTATCCGCCTTATGCCGTGGCTTGCATTTCTGGGAGTACTGATCTATGCGTTTGCGCCTTTCATCTTTGCTGAGAACCCTTTTTTGCCGCTTTTGCTCGGCACCGTGATATTTTCTGCAGCTGCAGGTCTTGCAGAGGTGCTTTTAAGTCCGATTATCGCAACTCTTCCGTCAGATAACCCTGAGCGGGATATGAGCAAGCTTCATTCGATATACGCATGGGGTGTTGTCGGTGTTGTTATTGCGGCAACACTTCTGCTTCGGATGATTGGAAATGAAAACTGGGTATTTCTGATGGCTTTATCGTCGATTGTTCCGCTTACATCTGCAATTCTTTTTGCCGGTGCGGAAATTCCTGTACCTCCGTTAGCAGAAAAAAGCTCAGGTGCGTTCTCTCTTCTTAAAAAGAGCGGAGTATGGATGTGTGTGGGAGCGATTTTCCTCGGCGGTGCGGCTGAGATTACAATGTCACAGTGGGCGTCGGGATATCTTGAGCAGGGACTCGGAATCCCCAAAGCTCTCGGTGATGTTTTCGGTGCGGCAATGTTCGGTGCAACGCTTGGGCTTGGGCGCACACTTTATTCAAAAATAGGGAAAAATATTATGCGCGTGCTTGTTTTCGGTGCTGTAGGGGCATCGGGTTGCTACATACTTGCGGCGGTAACGCCATATCCGATACTCGGACTTTTTGCGTGTGCATTCACCGGGTTCTGCACTTCTATGATGTGGCCGGGAAGTCTTGTCGTTGCGGCAGAACGTTTTCCGTCCGGCGGTGTTGTAATATACGCGATGATGGCGGCAGCCGGAGATCTCGGCGCATCGGTCGTACCACAGCTTGTCGGATGGGTAACTGATGTTTCTATGGCAAGCAAACATATAATTACCTTTGCCACGCGGATTTCAATGTCGGCAGAGCAGCTTGCAATGCGTATGGCACTTCTTGTTGGTGCGCTTTTCCCCCTTGCTGCGATTTTTGTGTTTTACGTTTTATCACGAAAAACTGCAAAAGACATGAAAAGAAATATATAAAATAACGGACATCCAAAAAATTTCGGGTGTCCGTTATTGTTTGTGTTTTTTGTTATGCTTTAGCCAAAGACATTGAGAAGCGTACAATCATCGTGGCAAACTCTGCACGGGAGGTTTTTCCCTGCGGAAGGAGAAGGCCGTTTTTGCCTGAGATGATGTTGTTCTTTACTGCCCATATTACGGCATTTTCCGCAAATGAAGAGATATTGCCGTGGTCTGCGTATACGGTGAGGTCGCCCTCGGTTTCCGTGCCGTTTGCAAAGCGGTACATTATAACAGCAAGCTGTTCACGCGTAACCTCAGCATCGGGAGCAAAGGTTGTGTCCGTAACGCCGGTTACAATGCCGTTCTGTGATGCCCACGAAACTGCATCTGCGTAGTAGCAATCCTGCGGAACGTCTGCAAATGAGCTTGAATATGCCGGCTTGGGTGAACCCTTTGCGCGGTAAAGCGCCGTAACAACCTGCGCGCGGGTTGCGCTTGCGTTAGGCATAAAGTAAGCATATGATGCTTCTCCGCTCGTTGAGAGAAGTGAGCTTGTAAGGCATGCCTTGATATGCTCACGCGCCCAGTGTGATGCAATGTCAACAATCTGATATGTAACGCCGTTCACCGTTACGGAAACCTTCTCCGGCTCCTTTACTGCCGGTGCGGTCTTTGCCGCGGGGGCAGGCTCGGTATAACCGACGGGGTAACGGGTTGTGTAATAATTTGCTTTCTTGACCTGAGCAGCGGTTATTTTGCGTCCCCAGTGAACCTTGCGCTGATAGTTGCCTTCAGTAATGATAATGTGGTCTGCGTGCTTTTCGAGAACAACAACGCTGTGACCGGGCAGGCGGAGAATATCGCCCACGCGTAGCATGGAAATTGTTATCGGCTTTCCGGATGACGGATAAATATCTCGTGCCGGAAGATTGCCGAATGCCGCATCGGACATACGGAACGCGAAGCCCATACAACCGCCGGCACCGTAAGGACCGCCGTTCCAGTTATAGCGGGTTGCGTTTGTCCACGTTTTCCCTTCTGGGAACTGGCTTTTCATAGCCACGATTTTCTGATATGCCTCAGCTTCTGTCGGGACATCTGCCGCAATAGCGGTTGCAAGCCCACAGAAAAGGCACAGCGCCAAAATGACGCCTGTAAAGATTTTCCTCATGCAAAAATTACTCCTAATTACAAAACGATTACATATATTGTAACATATTGTAACTATTATGTCAACCGGAAATTTTTAAAGCGGATAAAAGTCCAAAAATAACTGTTGCTTTTTTACGGAAATTGTTTTATTATTATATATGTAAAATCTTTATAAAAAGGTGAATGATTATGGTACATAAGTTTTATAACGGCAAAGTAATTCTCGGAAACACCATTGCGCCTGAGGGTACAGCGGTATATACCGATGGCGAGCGCATTATCGCGGTAACGGCGGAAGAACGTCCGTTTGATGTCGGACACGACGCGGGCGGAAAGTACATCTCCCCAGGATTTATCGACATCCACGTTCACGGCGGCGGTGGCGGTGACTTTATGGACGGAACGGTTGATGCGTTCCTTGCAGCTGCAGAGCTTCACGCAAAGTTCGGTACAACTGTCCTTCTCCCGACTGCTTCCTCCGGCGTTATTGAAGAATATGTTCAGATGTTCGAGGTTCTTGATGAGGCAAACGCAAAGAATACGAAAGGTGCATATATGCCCGGTATCCACCTCGAAGGTCCGTATTTCGCGCTTGCACAGGCAGGTGCACAGAACCCTGAGTATATAACTCCGCCGAAGAAGGAGGACTATCTCCCGCTTCTTGAAAAGTATGGTGACAAGCTTGCCCGCTGGAGCTCCGCTCCTGAGCTTCCCGGCTCTGCAGAGTTTGCGCGTCACTGTATGGATCACGATGTTGTTGTTGCTGTCGGTCACTCTGATGCAGATTATGACACAGTTATGGAAGCTTACGACTGGGGATATCAGCTTATAACACACCTTTATTCCGGATGCAGCACTGTTCACCGCAAGAACGCATATCGTTATGCGGGTGTTGTTGAGGCGGCGTATATGATTGACGGTATGGACGTTGAAATTATAGCAGACGGTTGCCACCTTCCGGCATCGCTTTTAAAGTTTATCGTAAAGTTCAAGGGCGTTGACCGCATTTCTCTCATCACCGATGCTCTCCGCGGAGCAGGTGCGGCAGATGGCGGAACATTTATTGCAGGAAGCCTTAAGAATGGCTACGAAGTTATTATTGAAAACGGCGTGGCAAAGCTTATGGACGGCACAGCGTTTGCGGGAAGTATTTCCACAACAAACCGCCTTGTCCGCAATATGATAAATATGGCAGACTGCACGCTTCTTGATGCCGTGCGCATGGCGACTGCAAACCCCGCGCGTATGGCAAATCTCCGCGACCGCGGCGTAATCCGCGAGGGCGCGTATGCAGACATCATCATCTTCGACGACAATATCGACGTTTCTCTCACAATGGTAAACGGCAACGTTGTGTTTGAAGGCTAAAAGAGGAATAATATACCACACACCCTGCGGCGTGAATTCACGCCGCAGGGTGTGTTATGTTTATCTCAAACCATTCAAAAGATTTGTCATGCCGTCGACGAGAATATCGTCGGCACCTTTTTTTATCGGTGTGCTGGTTGATTCATAGCATCGCTCGTCGTATACTGCACCCGTCGGAAAGTAAGTTTCGCCGCCATCGGTAAGAACGCAGACAAACGTTTTGTCAAACGGTGATGCATTGCGGATGCGCTTTCCTATTTCGCAGAACGGCTCACCCGGTAGACCTGCGATCGCAATGCTGCCGAGTTTTATTGCGGAAAGAGTGAAATCAAAAGCATCCGGTCCGTCGGCAAGCTGTAGAATGCGTATGGCTTCCGGAGGATTCATAGGATCGTTTCCGCAAAGTGCGTCTATTTCATTATCACGCTCTGCACGGTGCAGAGCAAGAACTTTCTCCGCCAGCGGGATACGGTGGTTTTCGCGGTTTGTCGGGATGGAGATACGCATAGCTGCATATGAAACATCGGAAACCTCAATTTCTTCTGCATCGCCGAGAGTGGAGAGAACCGCATCGGCAATGCTTCTGCCGATACTGCGCGAATATTCAATTCCCCGAAGAACCTTCGTTATATGTACATTACGGGTGTTTATATCCCCTTCCGCACCCTGCAGGAACATTGCCTTTGTATTTGGAAGTGAATTTTCAAGCGTTTCGCGCATAAATCCCATATGGTCTGCACTTATTATCTCTCCGCCTATGGTGTCGGCATGAACGCCGAAATTCACCATAAGAATATCTTCTTTTCCTTCCCGTGTGATTTTAAGAACATAAACCGTTTCATCCGCTTCCGCAATCGGATTGAGAATGTCGGGAGAGCCGAGAGGCGGGTTTGTCCGTACAGAGCCATCAGCCATTCTGTAAATGCGGACGAAAGCAACATCGTGGCATTTTCCTTCCGCGGTGTAAAATCGGGCAGGAGTTGCATCTGCAAATGCCATTGCTGCTGCATCGCGGAGCAAAAGACCGAGGTATTCGTCATATACGGGATTCGATTTTTCGCCGGAAAATTCGTCATCACCTATAACCGGGCCGGTATGTGTGTGTGAACAGGTAACTATCACGGCTTCTGCCGGAATGTTGCAGAATTCCGAAATCATTTTTTTATAGCCGTCGAGAAGATATTGATTTTTCATACCGCAAAGATCACAGGCGAGAAGAACGGCGCGTTTTTCACCGTCGTCAAACGCGGTGGCGCTTACATACAATTCATCGTGAACGCCCTTTGCGTGGCGAGGTTCAAAGTATCCCGATATTGCGGTTCCGAGCGGCGGGGTGATGCACTTTCTTGCAAAGCCGACAGAAATAGTTTTATTCATTGCTGCTATCCTCCTAAGCGTGCAGTGATAAATTTCATCCTAAAATCTTCTTCTCGGCATATTCAAAGCCAAGGCGTTCTATTGTATCGGCAAAACGCTCGCCGGGAAGTCCTTCGTCGCGGAAGAAACAGATTGTGCGCTCTATCGTATCAAGAAGCTCTGCTGTGTCCGTAAAGAGCTTTGAAAGGGCGCGCCCGCGTGCTGTTTTTTTGCCCCAGCGTCCGCCGATATAAATTTTCGCGCCGTTCGTGTATTCTTCAAACGCGCCGAAAGGACATTTTCCTATGCAACGCCCGCAGCTGTTGCAGATATCATCATTTTTTTCTATCTTATCACCGGCGAGTGTAGCCGCTTTCATCGGGCATGCAGCTTCAACCGCACATTTTTTGCATCCGCGGCATTTGTCGTAATTTACAACAGGTACGCGCGCGCCGATGATGCCGAGGTCGTTGATGTCCGGTTTAACGCAATTGTTCGGGCATCCGCCAACCGCAATTTTGAACTTGTGCGGGAGCTTCGTTTCGTGATAACCCTTGTAAAAACGTTTGTGTATCTCTTCCGAGAGGGCAAAAGTGTCAATAAGCCCGAACTGGCAGGTTGTACCCTTGCATGAAACAACGGGGCGAACCTTCGGTCCCGTGCCGCCCGTTTCTAGACCATTTTCTCTAAGATATGTACACAGAGGCGCTATGTTCTCAAACGGGATGCGCTGAATTTCTACCGTAAGGCGTGAGGTCATGGCAACCTCACCGCTGCCGAATTTTTCTGCGGCTGCTGCTATTGTCTGCAGCTCGGCTGCCGTTATTTTTCCGTTGCGGGTTATAACTCGTCCGTTGAAGCAATCCGGCGTTGTTTTGTCTCGCAGAAAGCCGAGACCTTTGACGCGTGCAACATCTTCTGCGGGAATGGTGCACACAATCTCTGATTTCTTTTCGTTAATCATAAAAACACTTCCTAACCTAAAAGTACATCTGTTATAAGCATTACGCAAAAGCCTACGAGCAGTGCGTATGTCGCTCCGCGCTCGTTTCCGTGCGCATGGGTTTCGGGAATCATTTCATCACTGATTACATAAAGCATCGTGCCGCCTGCAAATGCAAGAGCAAACGGAAGAATGGCGGAAGAGATGCTTACGGCAAAATATCCAATGAACGTGCCGAGAACTTCCACAAGCCCGGTCAGGAGAGCGCAGAAGAATGTTCTTCCTGCCGGGATTCCCGCCGCAAGCATTGGACCGATTATAACCATTCCTTCGGGGATATTCTGAAGGGCAATTCCGCCGGCGATGATAAGTGCCTGGGATGTGTCACCCGAGCCAAAGCCGACGCCTGCCGCAATTCCTTCGGGAAAGTTGTGTATTGCGATTGCTGCAACGAAGAGAAGCACACGGTTTAAATTCGCGTTATTGTGCTCTTCGCGGTCGGCACCTGCAAGTCTGTGAAGGTGGGGGACCAGCTTGTCTATAAGATTTAGACACAGCGCACCGGCAAATATCCCGGAAACGGTCATAAAAAGACCGTATTTCCCGCCGTATTCAAGAGATGGGAGGACAAGACCGAGAACAGCCGCCGCAAGCATAACGCCTGCAGCAAAGGAAAGAACAATATCGGAAAATTTTGTGGATATTTTCTTGAATGCAAAGCCGACGAGAGAGCCGAAAACGGTTGCACCGCCGACACCAAGCGCTGTAAGCAAAACCATAGTCATAGAAATATCTCCTTATGTATATTTTCAGAAGAGAATAGGAAAAAAGCTTCGGAATGGGCAAACCGAAACCGGAGAAGTACATAGGTACGTCGAGCGGCTCGGCTTGTCCATAGAAAAAAATCACTTTTTTGCATTCCGGAGCATTTTAACATTCACTTTTACTCTTCGGGGCTGAAATTATCCTTGCCTACAAAGCAGAGAGGGCATTCAAAATCGTCCGGAAGCTCAGAAAACTTTGTTCCCGGAGCAAAGCCGAGCTCCTCATCACCCTTTTCCTCGTCGTATACCCATCCGCATACGTCACATACATATTTCATACTAAAAAATCCTCCTGAAATTTTACTTTATCTCTTCAAAATCAGATGCGGGGTGCTTGCAAAGAGGGCAGACGAAATCATCGGGAAGCTTGTCACCCTCATATACAAATCCGCAGATTTTGCAGACATACCCTTTTTTGCCTTCAACTTGTGGCTTTGGCTTTACATTTTCGTGATAATACGAATATGTCATCGTTTCACGGTCAGAAATCACGCGCGCTTCTGAAACGCTGCAAATAAACATTCCGTGAGTATCAAGGTCAACATACTGTTCAACAGTAAGCGACATAAACGAATTTATGAAGCGTGAAAGGAATACCAGTCCGTTATCCGAGCGGAGAACGTCGCAGCCGGCAAACTTGTCGGTATTTCTTCCGCTTTGGAAGCCGAAGCGTTCAAATACCTCAAACGGTGCATCTACAGAAAGACAGTTTATATTCATCTTGCCGGAGTTCTTTATAATGTGGTGTGAGTAGTTATCCTTATTTATCGTAACGGCTATTCTGTTCGGAACACTTGTTACCTGTGTTACGGTGTTTACGATAAGGCCGTTGTCGCGCTTTCCGTCGTTTGATGTGATGACATACAGACCATATCCGATGTTAAACAGTGCTGTAAGATCGTTTTTATTAGCTGTGGAATCCTGCTGTGCAAGGTATTCGCGGCAAAGCTCATCGGACAGTGCGTCAAGCTGCGCCATACTGTCGTCATTCAGTGCAGACATAATTCTGACCGTGGTTTCTGTCTCGGTGAGGTTTTTGCACTTTGAAAGCATCTCGCGCATGACCTTTGCGGCGAGAGGTGCCCAGCTTCCGTTTTCTACAAAAGCAACCGTTCTGTTCTTGAATCCACGCTCGGTGAGGTGGTTTATAAATTCACGCATAAACGGGAATATCTCTGCGTTATATGTTGTTGTTGCAAAAACAATTTTGCTGTAACGGAACGCATCTTCCACGGCTTCTGCCATATCGCAACGTGCAAGGTCGTTTACAACTACCTTCGGGCAACCCTTTGCGCGCAGCTTGTCTGCAAGCTTTACGACTGCCTTTTTTGTATTGCCGTAAACCGAGGTGTAGGCAATTACAATGCCTTCCTCCTCCGGCTGATAGCTTGACCAGGTGTTGTAAAGGTTTATATAATAACCGAGATTCTCTGAAAGTGCAGGACCGTGGAGCGGACAGATTTTTTCGATGTCAAGCGCCGCCGCCTTTTTGAGAAGATTCTGAACCTGAACGCCATATTTTCCGACAATACCGATGTAATAGCGGCGGGCCTCGCATGCCCAGTCCTCGTCTGCGTCAAGTGCGCCGAATTTGCCGAAGCCGTCTGCTGAGAAGAGAACCTTATCGAAACTGTCGTAGGTCACAATGACCTCCGGCCAGTGTACCATCGGCGCGGTGACAAAGGTAAGGGTGTGCTTTCCGAGGTTTAATGTATCTCCTTCACCGACAATTATCTGTCTGTCGGAAAAATCCTTGCCGAAAAATTGTTTCATCATGGTGAAAGATTTTGCTGAAGAAACAATTTTCACATCCGGATACGCTTTTATGAAATTTACAATGTTTGCAGAATGGTCCGGTTCCATATGCTGGATGATAAGGTAATCCGGCACTCTGCCGTCAAGTGTGTTCTGTATGTTGTCAAGCCAGGCGTGGGTGAAGCGTGCGTCAACTGTGTCGAGCACGGCGACTTTTTCGTCAAGGATAACGTATGAGTTATACGACATACCGTTGGGAACGGTATACTGTCCCTCGAACAAATCAATTTCGCGGTCATTTACGCCGACGTACTTAATATCATTGGTAATAAACATCTGATGTCCTCCGAATTTTATCTGATAATGTTTTTATTTTCTTTTATATGTTACAAACTTAAAGCACACGCTGTTGTGGGCGTACATCGGTGAACGGCGGACGATTTCCCAGTCGGGAGAGTCATCAAGGTTCACAAGATGGCGGTCAGCCTCCGACATAGCTTCAACGCGCGTTATGTATGCAGTGTCGCAGAAAGGCAACATATCGCGGTAAACGCTCTCTCCGCCTATAACAAATATATCTTCACTGTTCTCGTCCTTTAAAAGTTCTGCAATTTCCGACGGGGTTTTACAGACCTCTGCACCTTCGACCTCTGCAAGTGTTGTTGATAAAATAATATTTCTGCGCTTCGGAAGCGGTTTGCCCCCCGGAAGCGATTGTAGCGTTGCACGTCCCATAATAACGGTTTTGCCCGTTGTCATTTCTCTGAAATAGCGCATATCCTCCGGAATGTGATAAAGAAGTTCTCCGCCACGGCCGATTCCCCAGCCGATGTCTGCCGATGCAATGATGTTCACGAAAATTCCTCCTTGTTATTTTTTCCTTTTTTATAAATATATATTCGGGATATGTAAAATTTATCAGTATTTTATATTGCAACCGGGATTTTCAAGTTAAAGTCGCTGTATTTGTAATTTTCAAGGCGGAAATCTTCGACGGTAAAGTCGTAGAAATCAGTTTTTTCTTTGTTCATAACAAATGTCGGAGCGTCGTAGGTTTCGCATTCCAAAAGCTTTTCAACAAGAGGAATGTGACGGTCATATATATGCGCATCGGCGATAACGTGGACAAGCTCGCCGACCTCAAGTCCGCTGACGTGTGCCATCATATGAACAAGGACGGCATACTGACAAGTGTTCCAGCCGTTTGCCGTAAGCATATCCTGCGAGCGCTGGTTAAGTATCGCGTTGAGCTTGTTGCCGCTCACGTTGAAGGTCATACTGTATGCACAGGGATAAAGCTGCATATCGCAAAGCTCGTCGTGGTTGTAGATGTTGGTCATTATTCTGCGGCTTGTCGGATTGTTTTTCAGATCGAAAAGCACGCGGTCAACCTGGTCAAATAACCCTTCACGGTAACGGTGCTTCTTACCAAGCTGATAGCCGTAAGCTTTTCCTATCGTTCCGTTTTCATCTGCCCACGAATCCCATATTCGGCTTTTAAGCTCTGAAATTCTGTTTGACTTTTTCTGCCATATCCACAGAAGCTCGTCAACCGCGGATTTAAGCGCAGTGCGACGGATTGTAAGGGCGGGAAACTCCTCGGAAAGATCGTAGCGGTTTACAACACCGAATTTTTTTACGGTGTGTGCCGGTGTACCGTCTTCCCAGCGCGGGCGCACGTCATAATCCGTGTCCCACACTCCGTTTTCGAGGATATCTTTGCAATTTTCAATAAAAAGCTTATCTGCAATGCTCATAAATACAACTTCCTTTCCGCAGGACATGGTGGAGAAAGTCCCTTCGCAGGTCCCGGAATAAGATAATTTACCTTTAATTATATATTATACTAAATTCAGTGCTGATTTTCAATAACTTTAAATATAATATTTCGGTTATTTTTTGCTTATGCAGAAAAAAGCACCGCTTGCAGAGAATGTGAAAAAATAAACAATCAAAAACGCGTATTTTGCAGAATTTTTGCGCTTCGGGACTTTATTTTTCTGCGAAAATATGCTATACTATAGGGTGCAAAAATAATATTTCACGGGTGAGGTGGAAAAATGCAGGAATATAAGAAAATTTCAATCACTAAGGACGAGGTAGTTCCCACTGCGGAAAAAATGCGTGCCGCCGGCGTGGCTCTTGCAATGATTCACGGCTTTATTAACGATGAAGGAAAGCCGAACATTTCATACGAGTACGAGGTAGGAAACGGCATTGAATCCTATACGGTGGACGGAGAGAGCGTTTTGCCCTCGATTGCACCTATCTACGACCTTGGCGCGGAATGGGCAGAACGTGAAATTGTCGAGCTTATGGACGTCACGTTTGAGGGACTTGACACATCAAAACGTCTCTTTATGCCAGATAATATGCTTGACGGTCAGGGACAGATCATAGTTACACCTATGGATGAGCTGATTGATAAGGCACACGGAAAGAAAGGAGAATAACACATGAGCTATATTGTTCCTATCGGACCGTACCATCCGGCGCTTGAAGAGCCTGTTCACGCCCGTCTTTACACAGATGGCGAGCAGATCACCGACGCTGAGGTGTTCATCGGTTACAACCACAGAGGAATTGAAAAGCTTGCACAGCAGAAAAACTTTATCCAGACAATAGTGCTCGTTGAGCGCGTCTGCGGAATATGCTCTCATTCTCATGCCCTTGGCTATGCTATGGCACTTGAGAATATTGCGGGCATGAACGTTCCAAAGCGCGGTCAGTATATCCGCGTTATCATGAATGAGCTTGAGAGACTCCATTCGCATTTTCTCTGGCTTGGTATCGCGCTTCATCTTATCGGACACGACAGCCTTTTCATGCATACATGGAATGAGCGCGAGGTTATCATGGATATGCTTGAGGAAATCTCGGGCAACCGCGTAAACTACGGTATGGTCACAATCGGCGGTTCCCGCCGCGATATCGACGACGATAAGAGAAGAAAGATTCTTGAGATGCTAGATAAGGTCGAGATGTCAATGATTCGCCTTCGCGACATTCTTCTCTCAGACAAGACCGTTGCACTCCGCACACAGGGAGTTGGCGTTCTCACAACTGAGGATTCCATCCGTATCGGTGCTGTCGGTCCGCACGCAAGAGCGTCAAACGTAGCGGTTGATGTCCGTAAGGATTCTCCGTACTGCTGCTATGAGGACTTTGAGTTTGATAAGGCAGTTTACCACACTTGCGACGTTTTCTCACGCGTTGTTATCCGCGTTCTTGAAAACTTTGAAAGCATCAAAATTATCCGTCAGGCTCTTGAAATGCTTCCAACCGGTCCGATTAACCTTGGCGTGAAGATTCCGAAGATTCCGGCAGGTGAGTATATGGTGCGCCACGAGGCTCCGCGCGGTCAGCTCTGCTACAAAGTAGTTACCGACGGCAGTGAGTTTAACAAGCGCGTAAGTATCCACGTTCCGACCTTTAAGACAGCTCCGACAATTCCGACGATGCTCCGCGGCAACTCCGTTGCAGACGCAGGCCTCATCGTTGCAAGTATTGACCCGTGCTTTAGCTGTATGGACAGATAAGCCATGCACGAGCTTGCAATAACAGAGGGAATTATCGAGGCGGCTGTTCCCGAAGCTGAGCGCCACGGTGCGAAGAAAATCCTTGAAATCCGTCTTAAAATTGGCGAGATGTCAGGTGTTCTTCCGGAATGTATTCAGGAGTATTTCAACATAGCCAGCCGCGGCACGATTGCCGAAGGTGCGCGCCTTTCCGTTGAAAAAATCCCGATTACGATAAAATGTAATTCCTGCGGCTATAACGGTGAAATCCCGAAACGCAAAATCCGCTGTCCGGAATGTGACAGTGCAGAAATAAAGCTTATGTCGGGACGTGAATATTACGTTGACAGCCTGGAGGTAGAATAACGATGGAAATAAAAATAGTAAAGCAGATTCTCGAATGGAACGAAGATGTCAGCGATGAGGTAAAAGCAACGCTTTCTGAGCATAACATATGCCTTATAAACGTTATGGGCTCTCCCGGCGCGGGAAAAACCAGCCTTATTACCGACATTATAAACCGTCTGCGTGAAACGTATAAAATCGGTGTTATCGAGGGTGATATCGCCGGCGCAATTGATGCAGACAAGATTGACAAGATGGGAATTCCCGTTGTCCAGCTTCAGACGGACGGCGCATGTCATATAGAAGCGATGTCAATCCGCCATATGCTTTCATTCTTCAATCTCGATGAGCTTGATGTGCTTATCGTCGAGAATATAGGAAATCTCGTCTGCCCTGCAGAGTTTAACATCGGTGAGGATATGCGCGTTGCAATCCTCAGCATTCCGGAGGGAGACGACAAGGTTGAAAAATATCCGCTTATGTTTGCTACAACGGATGCTCTTGTCATCAACAAATACGATATGATGCCGTATTTTGAGTTTGACGAAGAAAGAGTCCGCCGCAACGTATCGGATTTAAATGCAAAAGCCGGCGTTTTCCCCGTTTCGACAAAGTCGGGCGAGGGAGCAGCGGAATTTTGCGCATGGCTGTCCGGAAAGATAGCCGAAAAAATTAAAAAGTAAGTTGGTGATGTTCCTTTGAAAAAGACAAAATTTTCAGCATTTTTGTCAACGGCGATTATGTGTTACATATTCTGGCTGTTGATAACGGGACAGATTGTTTCAATCTTCACGGGCGGAGCATCCGTGCAGATTCTTGTTGCAGGCGCGCTTGTCAGCGTAATTTGCGCACTGTTCTCTGCACGTTTCTTCATCCATGAAAAGGCTTTCTTCCTTTTCAACCCGCTCCGTTTCTTCGTGTGGGTGTTCTACTGTCTGGTAATCTTTGTGTGGGAGCTTACAAAAGCAAATGTTGATGTTGCTCTCCGTGCTTTCGGGTTCAAGAAGATTAACCCCGGCATCGTAAAGATCGAAACAGGGCTTAAGAGCGAGTATGCACAGAGCATGCTTGCAAACTCAATTACCCTTACTCCCGGTACCATCACAATGGATATCGCGGAAGCGGGAGACAAAACGTATTACTACATCCACTGGATTGACGTTGCGACCTCCGATATCAAGGAAGCAAGCGACGGAATCTCGGGGACTATGGAAAAATGGATAAGGAGGATTTGGGAATAATGAACGCTCTTGTGTTTTTTGCAATTTGCTTTATCGTTCTTGCTCTCTGCCTTTGCTACCGCCTTATAAAGGGACCGAGCGTTGTTGACCGCGCGATAAGCGCTGACAGCATCGAAATTCTCTCGGATATGGCACTTATCCTCTTTGCCCTGCACAGCGGCAGAAGCATCTATCTTGACATCGCGATGGTCACTGCGGTTCTCGGCTTTATCGGCTCCGTTATGGTTTCGCGTTACCTGGAGGGCAGATTATGATTTATGCAATTTACGCTTTGATCGGCATAAGTGTTCTCTTCGCGCTTGCGGGCGTTGTCGGAATGCTCAGAATGCCGGATTCGTTCTGCAGAATGCAGTCGAGCACAAACATCTCCACCTTCGGTGTTCTCGGTGTTATCCTCGGCGGTATTCTCTATGTACTGTTCGTTTTTGAAACTCCGGATGTTGCGATGGCAGTGAAGCTCGCTGTTATGGGCGTGTTCTACATAATAACAAGTCCGATATCGGGCCACGCAATTGCAAAGGCGGCATACCGCAGGGTCCTCCGTCCGGAAAAAGAAATGGCTTGTGACAAGTATGGGGAGGATTTGGAAAATGCAGATTGATCTTGTGTTTATTCTGAACGCTCTGGTTTTACTTGGCGTTGTGATTTCCGCAGCATATGCGGTATTTTCAAAGAAGGTTCTTTCATCCGTCATTGCGCTCGGTGTTACCGGTGCATTTATGGCGCTTGAGTTCATCCTTCTCCACGCACCTGACGTTGCGATAGCGGAAGCTGCTGTCGGCGCGGTGCTTGCGACCACGATTTTCGTTATCGCGGTTAAGAAAACAACGGGCAAGGGGGATGAAGAGAAATGAAAGCAAAGAAAATTGTTGCCGTTATCTCTCTTGCAGTAATCCTTCTGGCAGGTCTTTACTCCGTCATTTATGCTTACACTTCAATCCCGAAGACATATGACGGAAGCGACGTAAATGTTGTTGACCTTTATAACAACCCTGCGGATTACAGCACTGAAAACCCGGACGGTGTTGCAGATATCATCGTAAAGCAGAACCTCGAAAAGACAATGGCAGCGAACAATGTCGCGGCAGTTGTTTTTGACTTCCGTGGTTTTGACACACTCGGTGAGTCGTTTATCCTTCTCACCTCCATTGCAGGTGCATTTGTCATCCTTGCAAAGTCACACAAAAAGAAGGAGGATGAGAAATAATGAAGTTTAAAAGCGGAATTACTGAAAAGAACGTAATTATGAAATGCGGTGCGGATATGATGCTCCCGTTTGCAGTTATGTTCGGTATCTACATCATCCTTTTCGGAACGGTCTCCCCCGGTGGCGGATTCCAGGGCGGCGTTATGGTTGCGGCGGCAGCTGTTCTTCTGTATCTTGCATACGGTTATAATACAGCAAAGCAGGCGATCAACACTGAAGTTCTTCGCGTGGGCGAGGCATGCGGCGCAACGCTGTATGTTATTCTCGGTCTCTGCGGTCTGTTTGTAGGTGCAAACTTCTGCCGCAACATCTTTTTTGCCAACGGCGCAGTAGGTGACCTCATCAGCGCAGGTACCATCACATTTATGGGATATTCGGTCGGCTTTAAGGTTCTCACGGGCGTAGGCTTTCTCCTTCTCCTTATGATGAGCCTTCTCGCTCCGGATGCAGACGATGAAGAAGTGGAGGATGAAGAATAATGATTATTGTAAACTATGTTGTTGCAGTCCTGCTTCTCGTCCTCGGTCTGTATGCAGTCTGCACTCAGAAGAATCTTATTAAGGTAGTTCTCGGTCTTGGCATTATCGACTACGGAATTAACCTTCTTATCGTAAGCGTCGGATTTAACGATGGCGGCACGGCTCCGATTTTCACGATCTCGGATCTTTTAAACGGTGTTTCTTCAAGCTTCTTTGTTGACCCCGTTCCGCAGGCACTTACGCTTACATCAATCGTTATCGGCGCCTGCGTCGATGCAATGGCTCTTGCTCTTGTAATTATGATTTACCGTAAGTACAAGACGATAAATTCTGATGAAGTAAGGAGGATTCGCGGATAATGTTTAGCTTCCTTACACTTGATTTTGTAAAGCATTTCCCGGTAATCGCAGTTATGGGGCTTTTCCTCTGCGCATTCCTCGTGGAGATCTTCGGCGCGAAAAACAAGTATGTCAGAAATACGATAACTCTTATCGCGGCATTCGGTGCATTCGCACTTATTACGGCACTTATAAAGCCTGTTCTCATCGATGGCAACATCCTTGCTTACTGGATGGGTAACTGGGAGCCGGTGGAAGGATATGCAATCGGTATCGGTTATGAGATAGATGCGCTTAATATGTTCTTTGCGCTCTTGGTTGTAACAACGATACTCCTTGCGGCGATATACTCTATGAAGTATATGGCACGTGACCACCATCTCGGTCATTATTACACATTGTTCCTGATGCTTTCGGGTTCTGTTCTCGGTCTTGTTCTCACGGGCGACATATTCAATATGTTTGTTATGATTGAGATTATGACATTCGCATCCGTTGCGCTTACTGCATTCCGCAATAACAAGAACGGTGCACTTGAGGCAGGTTTCAAATACCTCATCATCGGTTCAATCGGATCGTCAATGACTCTTGCAGGTATTGCGCTTCTGTATGCACAGTGCCACACACTCAATATGGCACAGATTTCCGCAGCTCTTGTAAGCGGTCTTACCCCGACAAGCATTACGGCATTTGCGCTTATGTTCTCGGGCTTTGGCGTAAAGTCATACCTCGTTCCGTTCCACGCTCCTGCAGCAGATGCCTATATGACGGCTCCTACATCAATTTCGATGGTGTTCTCCGGTATGGTAAACAAGGCAGGCGTTTACGGTATGATAAGACTTGTCTATATCATTTTCCGTGCAATGGATCTCACATCCGTTCAGCTTATGCTTGCAACATTCGGTACGGTAACGATGTTTGTCGGCGTTACAATGGCTCTTGCACAGCACGACTTCAAGCGTCTGCTTGCATTCCACAGTATCTCACAGATTGGTTATGTTATCACGGCAATCGGTCTTGCAACCGTTCTCGGTCTTGAGGCAGGTCTTTTCCATGCAATGAACCATACGCTCTTTAAAGGACTTTTGTTCCTCACAGCGGGTGCTGTGCTCTACGCTACGGGAACATGCGATCTTGACAAGCTCGGCGGTCTTGCAAAGAAAATGCCGAAAACGGCAATCTGCTTCCTTGTCGGTGCATTCTCAATTTCGGGACTCCCGCCGTTTAATGGCTTTGCATCAAAGTGGATGATTTATCAGGCTACATATCAGAAAGCGGCTGTCACCGGCAACTTTGCTTACGCTTTTGTAACCATCGTTGCGCTCGTCGTTTCCGTTATGACGCTTGCATCATTTATAAAGGTAACTCAGGCTGTGTTCTTCGGCCAGCTTCCGAAGCACCTTGAGGACACAAAAGAAGTTCCGCTTTCAATGCGGGTTCCGATGTGGATTATGTCCGTTCTCTGTATCCTTTCCGGTGTGTTCTATAACTTCGTCGAAAAGTTCCTCCTCGCTCCGGCGGCAAAGGCAGTGCTGGGTGTTACGAACTACGTCGACAAGATGATGGGAGAGGGAACAGCAGCTGCTGCAGGAATGGCAGATTATGCCGCAAACGATGTTGTGCTTACTCTCTGGAACCCCGTTCTGTGGCTTGTTCTCTTTGCAATTGTTCTTATCGCAGTTTGCATTGTTATCCTCACGGGTGACAAGACGCGCGGCCGTGTGCTTGCAAAGACTGAGGCTGATTCCGAAGATGGTAAGTATGCAACGTTCTTCGGCGGTGAGCAGAGCGCTCATTCCCACGTTGCAGGTTCTGACCTCTTCTGGGGCTTTAAGCATGACTTCAAGGGTTATTTCAAATTCATTCAGGGCATGCACTCCGGTGTTGTAAACGACTATGCGCTTTATGCAGTTGTCGGTGCGGCACTTATTACAGTGCTAATGTTCGTGTTTGTACATTAAGGGAGGTGAGTGAAAGTGGAAACTATAATTACTATTCTTACTAACGCATGGTCTGTTTTGGTGTTTCCTGGATTGCTCTTTGCAGTAGTCGTTGGTCTTTTGCTCGCCGGAATAGACAGAAAAATTCTTGCGCGTATGCAGAAACGTAAAGGTCCGCCGATTCTTCAGCCGACCTATGATTTCTTCAAGCTTATGGGCAAGGAAACTATAATCCCCCATGCGGCAAACCGCAAGGCATTCCTTATCGCACCGGTGCTTGGCTTCGTAAGCCTTG
>JAZLCV010000067.1:0-6663 GCA_045614365.1 Eubacteriales bacterium
CGTAAAATAGCACAGCATCTCTGGTACGTAACCAACGGAAATCTCGCTCAGTTTGGAAATGATATGCTTTCGGAAAATCCCGAAAACGCAGAAGAAGAGCTTATGAAGTATGTCGACGTGAATGCCCGGATAGGAAGTCAAATGCTTGGCGGCTATGGGCTTGCACTGCTTCGTGACGGTAATAACTATAAATCCGCAAACGTAGCTACCGCGAAGAACACTCATCGTGATTTCTGGATGTGGTTCGGAAGAACAAGCGCGGCTCATTCTCACCAGGATGCACTCAATATTGGTATTGATGCCTTCGGACTCGACGTTGCTCCCGACCTTGGATATCCTGAGAACACCAGCTATCAGCCAAGCCGACTGCAGTGGGTAAATGCAACGATTTCTCACAACACTGTTATCGTTGATGAACGAAATCAAAGCGGATTGACGGGAATTCATGGCTATCCATATCACTTTGACGACAGCGGAAAAGTTAAGCTTATGGATGCCGAAGCAAAATCTGCGTATTCGCAGTTGGAAAACTACAGAAGAACGGTAGTTATGGTACAGGTAAACGACGATGTTGCATACGGAGTTGACTTTTTCCGTGTAACGGGTGGCAGTCACCACCTCTTCAGCTTCCATTCTCAGGCAGAAAATGCTTATCCGGTAGATGGGCTTGAGATGACAAAGCAGGTTGATGAAAACGGAGAATATAAGGGAACATATGCAGGGGAAGACGGAAAAGACCCTGAAACGGGCGAGTGGACCGAATACAAAGATGACCCGTGGACTAAGCCTACATGGAGCTATACCACCAAGTATCCGCGCGGATATACCTGGCTGAAAAACGTACGCCGCGATAAAGAACCGGAAGCTCAGTTTACGATAGAGTTTGATGTGAAGGATTACCGTAAGGTGCTTAAGGACGGCAACGGAATAAAGCTTCGTATGACTCAGTTTAACAACTTTACGCCGACTGAAGTCGCAATAGCCGGCGGATATGTGAACAACAGAACTGACACGAAAATGATGCCAAGAACCTTGGATTACGTTCTTGTCGAGCATGACGGTGGAGAGGGCGCAAATCTTGACTCACTGTTCACAACAGTGTACGAGCCGTACCGCAACACACCGTATATCGAAGAGATAAAGCCGATTGATATCAGTGTGAAGACCGGAATTGAAAACGAAGGCGATATGGCGCGCGCTGTTAAGGTAAAGCATACGGAACAAAGCGGCGGAAACACGGATTATATCGTTTACGCAACCAATAAGAACGTTGTCTACACCGTTACGGACGGTGACTTCAGCTTTGACTTTTCGGGCTTTGTAGGCGTGTACACAATCAACGCAAACGGCGCTGTGATTTACCGCTATGTAAACGATGGAACAATCATCGGAGAAGAAACCGGAAAGGTATCTGCATATTCCGGAACGGTAACGGATTTCCAAAAAGAAAATGCATTTGAAAACTACATTGACGTGGAAATTGATTGCACCGATTTATCCGACCTTGCAGGAAAGTACATCTATGTGGATAACGACGGTGTGCGGAATGCCGCATATGAAATTATTTCTGCGACGGATGAAGCCGAGGGGCTTCGCGATGGAAGCGTCCGCCTTGATATCGGAACGGTAGGTCTTATCCGTGGGCATGTAGACCAGAACGACCTTGATAAAGGCTATGTTTACAACATCAAGGAAGGGCAGACCTTCTCAATTCCGACAGCGTTTGTAGACGAAAGCGTTCCGGAATTTGATGCGGTGAGCGACAATTTAAGCACTTCTGCGGGAAGCTCAATAAACGTTACTGTAAGAGCAAACAGCCCGATAAAGAAAAATGCACCGACAATCACATACATAGGAGCAACACTCCCGCGTGGAGCGTCAATTAACTCCGAAACCGGCGTGTTCACGTGGAAGCCGGATAGCAGTCAGATCGGAGAAAACCATGTGGCAATTACTGCGCGTGACAGCGATGGACGCGAGGCAACAATCCACTTCGATATCGTTGTTTACGGTTCAACAACTGGCGGTTCATCTCAAAATAAGACAGATGGAACCGACAAAACGGAAACCCCGTCAACGGATAATACCGATACCTCCGCTGGTGGCGGCGGTGGCGGTGCCGAACAGACCGACAAACCGGATGACACAACAAACACTGATAAAACGGAAACATCCGATGAAGATGGCAGCGACGATCCTTCAACCAAGCCTGATGAAGGGAATGTAGGTTCCGATGCTCCGCAATTCACAGACCTTGATAACCACGCTTGGGCACAGGATGCAATAAACGAGCTTGCAGTAGATGGAATAATAAAGGGCACATCTGTAAACTCCTTCAGCCCGGCAAATAACATCACCCGCGCAGACTTCGCACTGCTTCTTGTACGTGCGTTCAAGCTTGAAAGCGACAACGAGGAAAACTTTGCAGATGTTTCTGCAAGCGATTACTTTGCGTCAGAGCTTGCAATAGCAAGAAATAAAGGAATTGTCGGCGGCATTGGTGATAACAAATTCGCCCCGCGAAATAACATCACCCGTCAGGATATGATGGTGATTGTATACCGCGCGTTAGAAAAACTAAACTTAAAGCTCGGCGAGAATGTTGAACCGCAATATGACGACTTCACCGCTGTTGCGGATTACGCAAAAACTGCTGTCTCCGCCCTCATCAGTGCAGGACTTGTCAACGGCAAGAACAATCTCATCGCGCCGGCGGACTACACCACCCGTGCAGAAGTAGCAGTTCTTATAAAACGCATACTGGATTATGTAAAATAATTTATTGATTACTTTACAGGGGGGTGTGTTCCCTGCTCAACTGAAAAAAGATAGGAGAAAAATAACTTGAAAAAGATAGACATTCATTGTCATGTTCATGCATTTTCTGAGCATTCTCCGATGCATAGCAAATCAGATGTTCAGGGATTATCTGTGGCGGAGCAAATAGAAATTTTCGACAAACTCAATGTTGAAAAAGGCGTGCTTCTTCCACTTTTTATGCCGGAGCATCAGGGGGGGACATCTCCAACGGAAAACTGCAAATATCTTGTGGATAAATACCCCGACCGCTTTGCATGGTTCTGCAATGTCGACCCGTGTGCGGAAGACTTTGATGCAACAACCGATTTAAGTAAATACATCGGTCATTATAAAGAACTCGGTGCAAGAGGTGTAGGTGAGGTTACCACCACCCTTTATGCTGACAGCGATCTTATGGATAACTTTTTCTATCATTGCGCCGAGTGTGATATGCCGGTTCTTATTCACATTGGAACGAGCTTTGATGAGATGTACGGAATCATAGATGAAAAAGGTCTCCCTCGCATAGAAAGGATGCTGAAAAAGCATAAAGATCTTCGCATAATCGGTCACTCTGCGGCATTCTGGTGTGAGATTTCGGAAAACGGATATCCTGATGACAGAAACGATTATCCAAAAGGGGAGGTGTTTGATGGGCGGCTTGCTTCGCTTTTGCGCGAATATGGCAACCTTTATTGTGATTTATCCGCCGGAAGCGGTTCAAATGCAATGATGCGCGACCGTGGGTATGCCGCAAAATTTCTTACCGAATTTTCT
The DNA here is from genome assembly GCA_045614365.1 of Eubacteriales bacterium. Classification (GTDB taxonomy): domain Bacteria; phylum Bacillota; class Clostridia; order Oscillospirales; family JAAYXM01; genus SIG480. Next base: position 3,577 of record JAZLCV010000067.1, read on the forward strand.
GACAGAATTTACTACGGAACCGATGTGTTTGATAAAAAGCAGAGATTTCAGTACGTGTTTGATGACTTCCTTACAGGGCTTGTCACTGACAAAATGATAAGTACGGAGGTCTATGAGAAAATAGTTTATAAAAATGCTGCAAAACTTCTTGGTATTAAAGAATAAGGAGAATTATTAAAATGAAAAAGTTTATAGCACTTACTCTCGCGTTTGTTATGCTTCTCGCGCTTTGCGCGTGCCAAAGCGGAGAAAACAAAGCTTTCGGCGAGGTGTCTTATGACATCCCCGAAGGTAAGCAGATTCCTGACGATGCAGTTTTGAATGTAACAATTGGCAGCCATGCTTCCTGGCCGTATGATGAAAACTGGAAAGTGTGGGAATACATTGAAGAGGCCGTCGGCGGCACAATCAATGTAAACGCCGTTCCGTCATCAGACTTCGACACAAAGTTTAATCTTCTTTTTGCAAGCAAGGATAATATTCCGGATGTTTTCGGTTTTCAGGCAAAGCCGGGAACCTTTAACGATTACTGTGAGCAGGGTGCTTTTGCTGCACTTGACGATTATGAGGAATTTCTTCCGGATTACAATGATTTCTGGAATAACCTCCCTGAAGACGAGCAATGGATGAAAAATATCCGCCGTAGAGACAATGGTAAAATTTATCATGCACCTATTTACGGTATGGAGCGTGCAACAAATATAAAAGCATGGTTGTATCGTGAAGACATTTTTAAGAAACATAATCTTGAAACACCCAAGACCATAGATGAGCTTTACGCTGTTTCAAAGAAGCTTAAAGAGCTTTATCCGACTTCCTATCCGTTATGCATGCGTTCCGGATTTGCAAACATAAACCTTATCGGCAGCTCGTGGAAGCCAAATTTCCGTTACAACGTTTATTATGATTATGAAAACGAAAAGTGGTGCTACGGAGCAGCTGAAAGCGAGATTATGCTTGATATTGTAAAGTTCTTTAGGCAGATGGTTGAGGAAAAGCTTATTCCGCAGGATTTCTTTACTATAAATGCATCTTCCTGGCAGGAGCTTGTCTCCACAGATCGCGGATTTATCCTTCCGGATTATCAGGTAAGAATTGACTTCTTTAATAACATCGCAAGAGAAAACAATCCGGAGTTTACTGTTTCTGCGATGATGCCGCCGAAGGCTGAAAATGGCATCGGCGTTGCAATGGTAAATAAGTTCAACAATGACCCGATGGGCTTTGGTGTGCCGAATACGGGAAACATAGGCAATATGGCGAATGCGATGCGTTATGTCAACTGGTTCTATTCGGATGAAGGGTCTGAGATTATCAGCTGGGGCAAGGAAGGCGAAACCTTTGAAGTGGTAGACGGCAAAAAGCAGTTTATTCTTCCAAAGGAAGGGGATAGTGCAAAGCAACTTTACGGATTCCAGACGATAGGTACATATCTCCGTGTAGATCCGGATTCTGTTGACGCATCTGTTTCCGAAGAGCAGGCGGCAACGACCGACTTTATTCTTGAGCACACTTATCCAAAGCTTGATCCGTCGTCATTTATAAGCTTTTCGACTGCAGAATCTACGCAGATTTCAGACTATAATGTAACGCTTAAAACATATGTTGAGGAAGCTTTGCAAAAGTTTATCCTTGGTCAGCGTCCGCTCAGCGAATGGGATCAGTTCCAGAAGGAGCTTTCCGAGCTTCCGATTGACGAAATTCTCGCAATTTACGAAGAAGCATATAACAGAGTTAAGTAAAAGCAGAATACAGTGGTGAGATAAAACATCGTTTTTGTAACTGCTTCACGATAGAGAAATTTGATATAAAACTTTTTGAGGAGAAAATATGTATATTTTGCTTGTTGTTTCCTCGCTCCTGTCTGTGGGATATACAGCGCTGACAAAAAGCTTTCAGCAAAAGACTGAGTCGGGAATCCGGCATCTTATGATGTATAACCTCATAAACGCGAGTTTTGGATGTGTGTATTTTTTGATAGCATCGAGATTTATCGTCGATGTAAATATGCCTACATTTATCTATGCCGTTGTCTTTGCGATTACGGATATAGCAATGCTTTCTTTTCAGATTTTTGCGCTTGAATGCGTTTCGGTATCTGTTGTTGCAGTTCTTGCAATGTCGGGAAGTATTCTGATTCCGTCGCTTTTCGGAATAGGATATTTCGGAGAAGCAGTTACGGTAAGACTCGTTATATCCTCGCTTATGATTGTAGTGGCATCGGTGCTTCCGTTCATTCGGGGAAAAATCGGAGATAAGAGATTGTCGTGGAAAACAATCTTTATCTGCGCAATGGTGTTTCTTATGAACGGAGCACCGGTGGTTCAGATGCAGCTTTACGCTAAGGACACAAGGGTGTGCAGCTCGCTTTCGTATTTCTTGCTTACGAATATAATGATAGTTACCGTGTGTGCGTTGGTATTGCGTTTTGCGATATTGAAAAAGTCATTTTTCTCACAAAACGGCAGGCGGGAGCTTATGGGAATCTACACGCTTCCGCAAGCTGCAAACATAGGTGTGCGGACAGCTATGATGAATATAGTGTCTGTTTTGCAGGTCGTTGTGCTCGCTGTTGTTCCGGCATCAGCATACGCTGTCTTAAATTCATCAATAATCCTTATCGGCGGTTTTACGGTTTCGCTTTTGATATTTAAAGAAAAGCAGAGCCTTGGAAATATTCTTGCCGTAATATTGGCAATAGCCGCAATAATAATAAATCCACAGGCAGTTTAATAATCTGCCATGCAAAATTTGAGGTGTTTAAAAATGCGCGAATATGTTGTTTATAATGATGTTGTTCCTGCAAATTGGGAAGAAGGGCTTCCTGTAGGAAACGGAAGATTAGGAGCGATACTTGGTTGCGGGATATCCCGAGAAACCTTGTATTTGAATGAAGAGACAGTGTGGTCATCAAAGGAGCAGCCGGGACCGAACCCCGCTATGCCGGAAAAAATTGCCGAAATCCGCAAGCTTTTCCTTGCCGGAAAGCCTGCTGAGGCAGATAAGCTCGCAAACAAAATTATGGGCGATTGCTTTACCCGTATTTGTTCCTACGAATCTGCAGGTATTCTGAATATATCTCTGCAC
>JAZLCV010000068.1:0-11416 GCA_045614365.1 Eubacteriales bacterium
TGTTTACTCGGATATAAGGGATAAACTCTTGGCAAACGGTGTGCCTGAAAGTGAGATTGAGTTCATACACAATGCTGAAACAGAGGTTAAGAAGAAAGAACTGTTTTCAAAGGTTCGTAAGGGTGATGTAAGAATACTGCTTGGTTCTACTCCAAAGATGGGAGCCGGAACGAATGTGCAAAGACTTTTAGTAGCTTTGCACGATTTGGATTGTCCTTGGAGGCCCGCTGATTTGGAACAGCGTGCAGGGCGAATTATCCGTCAAGGAAATACCAATCCTGATGTTCATATCCGAAGATATGTAACTAAAGATACATTCGATAGTTATATGTGGCAGCTCGTAGAAAACAAGCAGAAATTTATCGGTCAGATTATGACAAGTAAATCTCCCGTAAGAAGTGCTGAAGATATTGATGAAATGGCATTATCTTACGCAGAAATCAAAGCACTAACAACGGGAAATCCGTATATCAAAGAGAAAATGGACTTGGATACACAAGTAGCAAAGCTAAAGCTAATTAAATCGTCATTTATGAGCCAAAAATACGAGCTTGAGGACAAGGTAATAAAAGAATACCCCCGAACTATTGCAGACCTTACAGAGCGAATTCGCGGCTTTGAGGGCGATATTGCTATTGCACAGAAATATCCGAAACAAGAAGATGTTTTCTATCCAATGACGATTGACGGACTTGCATATCACGATAAAGAAAAAGCCGGCACGGCACTTCTTGAACGATGCAAGAAAATGACATCACCTGAACCAACACCGATTGGCGATTACAGAGGTTTTTCAATGGACTTATCTTTTGATACAACTACAAAAGTTTTCTATGTATCACTAAAAGGACATTTAAGCCATAAGGTAGAGCTTGGTACAGATGTATTCGGTAACTTGCAAAGACTTGATAATGCTCTTGAAGGACTTCCGAAAAGATTAGAGATTATAAAGGATAATCTTGAAGAAACCAAAAAGCAGTTTGAACTTGCAAAGGTTGAATCTCAAAAAGAGTTCCCACAAGAAGCAGAACTTCAGGAGAAAATCAAAAGACTTGCAGAGGTCGAAGTTCTTCTTGATATGGATAAGAAAGACAAAGACGGTGCAGAACTCGGTGAGCCTGACGAATCAGAAACACCGCAGAAAAAGGTTGTGGGGTTGGAAAGGTGATGACAAAAGGTGCTGTGTGAAAATACACAGCACCTTTTAAAGCACAGATACGCTATTGTTATTCTTATACATGGCATGATATAATTAATTTAAATTACTAAAAGATTAGTGTTCTAATACATTGATTATGCGAATGCCTTTTTGAACTGCATAATCAATAGTGTTTTTCGTGCCGCCCTTTTGTCCGTTGAAAACGGCGATAACAAGGCTTGAGTGGTCTACCATCCATTTGTTGCGAACTTGATAGCAACCCGTGAAATAGTGGTCATTTACTTCTTTGACAAAGTCTGCTTTCCGTATTATCCTTTCAAAACGGAGTTTTTCGTAAAGACTTCTGCGACTATCAAAATCAGGATGTGGCAAAGCACAAATAAGGTGTAGGTTGTTGTTTGTCCTTCTTTTCTCGAGTATGATTTCCGCAGCATAGATATCAGTGCCTTGTGCCATTCCTGATATGAAGGTAACATATCCCTGCGCTATTGCAGCGTCAATTGCCGTTTCTAATAGTCGCTTCATTTCTCTTTCTTTTAAGGATATTTTCCCCGGTCTGTGGCCGGTAAAACAACATCTGTGCTCACGCATATTTATATCACTCCAAATAAATATTATAGATATACAGTATATCTATACTGCAAAGTATAGCATAATTTACTGATAAAATAAATATACAGTATATTTATTTCGGAGTGATTTTATGGCTATAAAGAGTGTTTCGATTCGGATTGAAGAGGAAATGTTGAACAAAATTGCTTATGTTGCTGACTATGAAGGCAGGAGTGTTAACAGTCACGTTCTTGTTTTAATCAGAGAAAACATAAAGGCTTTTGAAGATGCAAACGGAGCGATTGAAGGAAACATAGATCCGGATGTGAATGTCAAACCGTCTCGCAAGTAGTATTGCGGGATTAATCCTACAATATAGGCACAGCAGAAATGTTTTGCTGTGTCGTTACCTGTTGATTTTAAAAATCAGCAGGTTTTTTTATACCCAAAATAAGGAGATGGTAAACATGAGTATAGATACTTTAAAAAAGATATTGCTTGAAAAAGCCAACAAGGAGCAAGTAGGATATATCGAAGAACTGAAAAAACTTCCGCCTGAAAAAATTATTGAAAAAGCGTATGAAAAAACGATGCGTGACGACATAATTATTGCGTTTGAATATACGATGCTTGCGGAAGAACAATTACAGAAACTCATAGGACTTGAATACCCGGTGTCAGCGTGTTTTGACGAATGGCAGAAACGTGACATTACATATATGGACAGACTTATGGATGTAGTGGAAGAATATTCGGATAAGCTTGTGGATGAAGATGCACGACAAAAACGTGTGTCGAGGAACAAACACGAACCTGAGCGGTAAGCGAAGATATCAAAACCTATATGCGGTTTTGATATGTGGCAAGCATAGCATTTGTACTCCCAAATGCGGACTTGTCAGGGAAAATCCCTGAAACCCTTAATTAAAACATACGAGGAAGGTGATGAACAATGCGAAGGAGAAACCGAAGATTCAGCCTTTGGCTAGATGATTATGAGTTTGATTTTCTAACGAAAAATGCGAGAAATACGGGACTAAAAAAAGAACAGTATATCCGCAAGCTCATCATGCAGCGAGAGATACGACCGCGACCGCCGGACGAATATGCAAAGCTTCTGCGCGAGCTTTCGGCAATCGGAAACAACATAAACCAATTGGCATACAAAGCAAACGGTCTTGGTATAATTCATTTAGCCGAGGTTCGGCGTATGCGTGAAGCGCTTGAGCAAATATACTCAGAGGTGAAAAACGGATAATGGCAGTGACGAAGGTATTGCCGATAAAAGCAAATCTGTGGTATAGCGTGGCATATGCCGCAAACACGAAAAAGACCGGACTCGGTAATGTTATTGAGTATGCAGTAAATCCGAACAAGTCGGAGAAACGCCTGCTGCAGTCGTGCCTTAACTGTGCGAGCGTTGAAAGTGCATATGCCGAAATGCAACGCACAAAAGCATATTGGGAAAAGACGGACGGCGTTTTGGGTTATCACTTCATCCAGTCGTTTTCACCCGGAGAAGTGACGGCAGAACAAGCGCATGAGATAGGCATTGAGTTTGCGCGTGAATGCTTTGGTGAGAGGTTCGAGGTAGTTATAGGCACACACCTTGATAAGGCTCATTACCACAATCACATCGTCATAAACTCTGTATCATGCGTGGACGGTGAGAAATACCATTCATCACCTGAGAGCTACTACAACAGAATTCGTAAGGTGTCAGACCGTATGTGCGAGGAAAATGAACTCTCGGTAATAACGCCCAAAGGTCGAGGTAAGCACTATGCAGAATGGAAAGCGGAAAAGGAAGGTAAACCCACAATACGAGGTCAGCTTCGGGCCGAGCTTGACGAGATTATAAAGATGTCATATACGATGCAGGAGTTCTGGCGAAACCTTGAACAACGCGGCTACGTCATAAAACGCCCGGAGGGAAAGTACAAACACCCGTCGGTGCTACCGCCGTTCGGGAAGTACCCCATAAGGTTTGACGGACTCGGCAAAGGATATACGCTCTCGGATATTCAGGAGCGCATAATTGCGGTAAGAAACGGAATACGGCAGATGAGTCCGACAGAACAGAAACGGTTGCGATATAATCTCAAAGGTAAACCGCAACCGAAAAAACTGCACGGTTTTCGCGCACTGTATTATCACTACCTGTATTTCTTTAAGTTAATACGGAAGAAACAGACACCTCAACGGGTGTCTTTCTTTATGCGCGATGAGCTTGTTAAGCTTTCACGGTATCAAAAGCAGTTTAAGTTTCTGCATACTAACGGAATAGAAACCGGCACGGATTTATCGGGATTCCGAAAAGAATGCGAGAACAAAATATCCGAACTTACGAATGCTCGTGAAAACGCGGATAAAGAAAGTCGCGAGGAGATAAACCGCGAGCTTCGGAGACTCCGGCAGAATGTTCGTATGTGCAATGCGATAGCTGTTGATGCATACAGAATATCCGAAAAATACAGGACAGCAAAAGAATATATGAAACTTGCAGAAAGGGAGATGTTGAATAATGAACACAAGCGGAGAAGTCGCTGATTTAATGGTCAAGGAGGGACTTCAGATTACCGAAGAAGTTGCAAAGCTTGCAGGGCTCGGAGCAAAGAACCTTGCGGCGATTATCATTGCACTTCTGAAAGAAGATAACAAGCTTCAGGGAAAGACGAACCTTAAAAAGCTTTTGAAGTCGGATAAGCAACTGTGCATCCTTCAGATAAAGGAAAAGGATATAGGTAAGTTTAACAATGAGGCAAAGAAATACGGTGTACTCTTCACGGCGGTGAAGGACAACACAAACAATACGGGACTTTGCGATATTATCGCAAAGCAGGAGGATGTGACAAAGCTTAATTACATAATGGAGAAAATGGGTTATGCCGCACCTGAACCTGAGATTGAACCGGAGCGTGACGATGAAGCAAAAAAACAGAGTCCCCGTGCCAAAGAAAATCAACAAGAGAACGAATCTTTGAAGCGCGGGGGTACAGAGAAAATGGACAAAGATATTGATTGGGAAAAGCCGTCGGTCAAGGCTAAGGTCGAAAAGATAAAGATCGAGCTTACGAAAAAAGAAAAACAACCCGAACGGACAAGGACAAAGAGTAAGAAAAAGTCCAAATCAAAATCAAAGCCAAAAGCGAAAGGGAAAACAAGATAATGAAAAGAACAAAGAACCGATACCGGGAGCCGCCGTGAAAAACACATCACGCGGCTCTTTTGTATTTTACAAACAAAACTTAATTTATGGAGGAAAATATTATGCTAAAGAATAAGTCAAAATCAATCATATCAATCCTTCTCATTGTCTGTATGATAATGAGCTTTATCCCGTCGGCGTTTGCCGCACAGAGTAATGAGTATGTAGATCCTGCTGATTCGTGGCTTCCGTCGAATAACAGAACAAATGAGTTCGACATAAATGCCACAACAACGAATGAAACATATTACTGTCTTGTGTGCGATAAGGACACAACCTTTATTGCATACCGCGTGCCGGAATATACAAAGTCAGGCGAAACGGCGCTTAACCGAAGTGTCAAATATTCGGACGGAACTTGTATAGACGGAAAGAGCAAAGGAAACCTCGATTCGGGTGTTCCGGGCGTGAACGCATACTATACGGGGTACCATTTCACGAAAATTGTCTGTCAGACCTGCGGAACGATAAATGCTTCAAACGGTGCGATCAGTTATGAGTTCAGTAAGAATGTGTATGTTCTCAACTCTTGTGACCATTCATTCTTCCTTGATTTCGACGCAACAACCTACGAGCAGTATGACGAGGATGAGCATATAACGACGCTCAAGCGCGGTGAGTATTGCCAGTTCTGCAAAGGTACATTTGCACGTGCTTCGGAAGGTCTTGAAGCACACGACTTCACACAGACGGTTGAAGCGCAGATTGGACATAACCGCTTCTGTGTTTCGGAAACCTGCCGTGACTGCGGCTACAAAAAGGATGAGTATATAACGGCAAAATCCGTTGTCACTTCATACTACGGAATAGAGGACGGCGATGCGCACACTCTCACAGTGTCCGACCTTTCAGATAATGGAGTAAGAACATCTATCCGCTACGGAACAAGCGCGGAGAATTGCACAAAGACCTCTGCACCAAACTACACGGATGCAGGATACTACACCGTATATTATGAGATTGATTACGCATATTCGGGCGAGGTGATGACGGAGAACGGCGTATCGTATGTATGGCTTGTCAATGAGGATGATGACAAGACAATAATCGTTCTTCCGTCAAATCAGAACCACGAGCACGACTACCACTACCTTGAAACAATAAAGCCAAGCTGTGAAGAACTCGGCTATGACAGATTCCAGTGTAACGGTTGCGGAGACCTGACGAAAACGAACTACACTCCCGCAAAGGGGCATAACCATCAGGCGATAAATATCCGCGAAGCAACCTGCATGAAAAAAGGACAGACTATATGGCTTTGCAATGAGTGCGGTGATTTTTATGAGGTTGAAACCGCGCTTGCTGAGCATAAATATATGAGTGAAAGACACAACCCGACCTGCCGTAATGTGGGATATACGGAGTACACCTGCGAGGTTTGCGGAGATAACTACATCAACAATATTCAGCCGCTTGTTTCGCACTCGTATGAGAGAATCACAAAAGAGCCTACTTGTGTAGACCGCGGCTATACAACATCAACCTGCACAATGTGCGGATATAACTATGTTGATGACTACACGGATGCACTTGGACATAACTGGGACGAAGGGCGTACGGTAACAAGCTCCACTTGTGTAGGCGAGGGTGTAATTGAATATCTTTGCATGAATGAATGCGGCGAGAAGATGATTCTCGCAACAGATGCTAACGGTCATACACCCGGAGCTGAAGCTACCTGTACAGAACCGCAGATTTGTGAAGCTTGCAAAACCGTTCTTGAACTTCCGCTCGGTCATTACTACAGTGAAGAAACAGTAAGCCCCACCTGCACGGCTATGGGATATACAATCTACACTTGCGAGTGCGGTGACACTCATACCGGTGATTATACGGATAAGATCGACCACGATTATGAGAAGACAACTGTTGCACCCACCTGTGAAGAACACGGATATACCACATATTCCTGCCGAAACTGTGATGCGAAATATGTGTCGGACTATACGGAAAGAACAGAGCATACATATACCGAAACCGTAACCGCACCTACCTGCACAACATTAGGGTTCACCACCTTCACCTGCGAATGTGGTGATACATACAAGAGTGACTATACAGAATCGCTTGGACATACACCGTCCGAATGGATTGTGGATGTTCCGGCAACTATCGAAGCGGCAGGAAGTAAGCATATCGAATGTATCGTATGCGGAGAGATATTATTCACCACAGAGCTTCCGCAGCTTATTGACAAGGATAACTCCGATGAGGACGGCAAAGCCAAAGTCGGTGATTATTCAATTATCCTTACAGATGAAAACGGCAAGCCTATCTTCAATTCAGAGCTTACAATTGATGTAAATGACAATGTTTCGGTTAAGCTCACAAACGGCAGACTTCTCGATTTTGCAAAGCCGACAACGATTACCGCGATATACACTGCAACAAAGAAGCCTAAAGAAAACCTCAAGATTTACATCGAAGATGTAAACGGAAACAAGGCTATCGGACATACAAACGCAGACGGTGTTCTCGTTGTTCCGAATAACAAGACAAACACAAACGATGATAACGGAACAATCGGCAAAGAGGACAGCGAAACAAAGGAAACCTTTGTAATAACGGTAACAGATAAAGCCAATGTAATCATTCCCGTATGTGATGTGTATATTGGCGAAAGCAACAATGTAGTTGTGGATCTTCCCGAAGGTATCAAGCCTACACGTGAAGAACCCGTTATCGTAACGATTACAGACCACAACGGAAACGCTCAGGCGAATGTGACCGTCATAGCGCTCGGCGATGCTGACTTCATAGAGAAAGGAAGAACGGATGTTTACGGGGTTCTTATTCTTCCGAGTGCAAGCGAAGGGTATACAGATGAGAACGGAAGAGTCAATGTTGATAACATATCCGTTATCGTGTCCGATGAGGCAGGTTCTATTGAAAATGCGTATGTTATCCACAACGAGGACGGAAGTATATCGGTAAAATTGCCTGAGGACAAAGCGATGGGATATGATAACCGCATAACTGTTTCTGTTTCAAACTCACTTGGTGAACCGATGGAAGATATCGCAGTATCAGTCACGGAAGCGACAACCCCGGATGGGGAAGAGGTTGAAGAACCTGAATCGCTTTCGGGAAGAACGGATAAAAACGGAATCGTAACTTTTCCTCCGCTTAATGAGGATATAACCGACAATGAAGGAAATTCAGGTGTTGAGGAAACAAAACCCGGTGATGGAGAAGATCCTGAAGAAGTCAAGACAGAATACAAGGTTATTGTAAACGATACAAAGGGTGTTATCACCGATGCACTTGTCAAAGTTGAGAACGGGAAAGTAACCGTAACACTTCCCGAAACTCATACGCTCACGACAAGTAATCAGACAACTGTAACAGTAACCGACAGTGCGGATAAAGCAGTCAAGGGTGTATCCGTAACCGTTAAGGATAAGTCAACCTCAAAGACGGGAACAACAGATGCAAACGGCAAGGTCACACTTCCGGTAAAAACATCCTCGGGCGGCGGAGGCGGTGGTTCCTCATCCGGCGGCGGTGGTGGCGGTGGCGGAATCAGCAGCAGCTACGCCACAACGAACATCAAGGTGGTCGATAAGGACGGCAAGAGTGTTTCCGTATCACGAACTACAAACGCAAACGGAGATATTACACTCACACTTCCCACAGGTAAGAGCGTTGATGCGGAGAGTTACTACACAATAACTGCAACGGATAACAATGGTAAGGCAAAGGCGGATGTTAAGATAACACTCAAGGACAGAAACGGAAAAAGTGCTGAAGGTAAAACCGACAGCAAGGGTGTAGTCATCCTTCCGGGAGTTACACATACAGCGTATGTCTTTGGTTACCCCAACGGAGAGTTCCGTCCTGACGGTGATATGATCCGCTCGGAGGCTGCGGCGATATTTGCAAGACTTATTGCAGAGCGCAAGGGCGAGGATATTTCCGGCAGAGCAACATTTACTGATGTTAAGACTTCGGCGTGGTATTACTCTTATGTCGGATACCTTGAGGACTATGATGTTATCCGAGGATATACGGATAACACCTTCCGACCGGATGAGCCTGTTTCACGAGCTGAGTTTGTTGCAATGACAGTGAGATACTACGACATTTTTGAGGATGTTTCAAAGACGGGATATACCGTTAACTACTCGGATGTAAGCTCACGTTATTGGGCATATAACGACATCGCGTTTGCAAAGAATATCGGTTGGCTCAACGGTTATGCGGACGGAACCTTTAAAGGTGATAACAACATAACACGAGCAGAGGTTGTAACCGTCACAAACCACGCAACGGAAAGAACACCGGATGAGGATTACATCAACAAGAATGTATCAACACTCAATAAGTTTACAGACCTTAAAAATAATTCGCATTGGGCGTACTACGACATTATGGAGGCGGCGAACACTCACATCAGTGCCGTGAGCGATAAGGATGAGAGCTGGGTGGAATAAAAATTTTCTCTCCGGAAATTTTTTGCAAGGTTTTGTTTTGTGATATATACTGAAATCACAAGGAGACTCAAAAAACTAAAGACGGAGGTTAAGAAAATGAAAAAAGCAATATCCATTATTCTCGCAATCCTTATGCTCTCGGGCATCGCACTTGCAGCAGATGCACACTACGGAATAACCGACAGAACACGGTATCTGATTTTCGCAACAGACGGAGGAAGCTTTATCCGACCGATTGAGTTTGACAAGGGTACAACGGTTGACCTTTCGGCATACATCCCCGAAAGAGTGGGATTCAATTTCGAGGGATGGTACACGGACTCATCAAAGGAAAAGCGGGTAACCTCGGTAACGCTTTCCGAACACACCGTTGTGTTTGCAAAGTGGACCTCTAAAGAAGCAGTTGTTATGTTTTCTGTAAAACCGCCGGAGCCTGCGATAACACGGACTGTAACATCCGACGGTAAGGTTGTTCTCCGAAAGGGTGATAAGACTGTTACGGTATCAGTTACTGAACAGTGGCAGGAGCGCAACGAGCGTTATGAAGCTCTGATGCAGGTGTATAACGAGAAATTCAAGTAAATACGAAAACAGACAAGGACGGCTACATTGAAAAGCCGTCCTTGTTCTGCGTATTGGGAGGATTAAATATGTGAACAGACAAAAGGACACAAGAACACTGATAATAGCTTTTTGTTTGGCTATTCCTCTTGTTGTGTGGTTCGCTCTTATCGTTGCAGGTGCGTATGTGACGGGAAATAATCTGTTTGAACTGCTTTTACGGATAACGGAGGCGCTAAATAACCCTCTGCAGATAAGGTTTAACGAGTACAGTTTAAAGACCGTGCTCGTTTTTCTCTTTCTCTATGCAATGGGTATCGGTATATACTTCTCATCGCGTGAGAACCGCCGCCCCGGTGAAGAATACGGCTCTGCTAAATGGGGAGATGTATCGTCCGTTGCACGGAAGTATGCGGACAGAGAGAATAAAAGCAATAACCTCATACTGACACAAACGATGCGGCTCGGACTTGACGGCAAGAAGCACAGACGAAACCTGCACGTCCTTGTTGTAGGCGGTTCCGGTGCAGGTAAAACAAGGTTCTATGCAAAGCCGAACATTATGCAGTGCAACACGTCATTCATAATAGCAGATCCGAAAGGTGAAATGCTTCGTTCAACAGCACCGCTTCTTATTGAAAAAGGATATGATGTTAAGGTGTTTAACCTCATAAAACCTGAGAACTCGGACGGATATAACCCGTTCTCGTATATACGGAATGATGAGCAGGTTATGACACTCATAACAAACTTCATTCAGAACACTACACCGAAGAACGCAACGCAAAACGATCCGTTTTGGGAGAAGTCGGAGATTGCATTGGATTCAGCTTTGATGCTTTATCTTCTGCACGAAGCACCGCCAGAGGAGCAGACACTTGAAATGCTTATGTTCTTAATCGAAAACGCAGCGGCGATGGAGGACGATGAGGATTATCAATCTCCCGTTGATATGCTCTTTGAGGCACTTGCTGAGGAAAAACCACGGCACGTTGCACTAAAGCAGTATCGCATATTCAAGAAAGCAACGGGCAAAACTGCAAAGTCTATTCTTATCACTGCTGCGGTAAGGCTTGCGGCGTTTAACTTTCCGGGGATTGCGCGTATGACATCATACGATAACTTAAAGCTCGGTGAGCTTGGCGAGAAAAAGAAAGCAATCTTCTGCGTTATTCCCGATAACGACAGGTCGTTCAACTATCTTGTAGGTATGCTCTATACTCAGGCGTTTCAGGAGCTGTATTATCTTGCCGACAACAAGTATGGCGGAGAATTGCCCGTACCCGTGCATTTTATCATGGATGAGTTTGCAAATGTCGCGCTTCCCGATGATTTTGAAAGGCTTCTTTCAACGATGCGTTAAAGGCGTATATCCGTATCAATCATCATACAGAATATGTCGCAGTTAAAAGCACTGTTTAAGGATAATTGGGAAAGCCTTGTCGGTAACTGTGATACAATGTTATACCTAGGCGGTAATGAGCAAAGCACACACGAATATAT
>JAZLCV010000069.1:0-18486 GCA_045614365.1 Eubacteriales bacterium
GTATGGCAGTTGTTTTTATAGATGTGGGACAGGATGTTCATCTTACCGACGGCGATTTCTATGAGGCGGTAAATGAAGGTGTGCGTCGAGGATATGTGGACGGCAAGCTTCGCCTTTCTGTTGTCGGAGATCCTATCCGCCGCGTAAATACAAACGACAACACTCCGGCAATTTTACATACGAGAATTGTGCCGGGGGATAAGGTCTCGATAACCGTAGCCCCTAAAGGTTTTGGAAGCGAAAATATGAGCGCTATGAAGATGTTCAAGCCTTCTGCAACCACTGATGATATAGTTGAGTTTATAGTTGAAACCGTGTCAAAGGCAGGATCTAACCCATGCCCGCCCGTTGTTGTCGGTGTGGGACTCGGAGGAACCGTTGATATGGCGGCAGAGTGCGCAAAGCGTGCACTTTTGCGTGAGGTTGGAAGCGAGCATCCGGATGAGCTTTATGCTTCGCTTGAAAAACAGGCACTCGATAAGGTGAATAAGCTTGGTATAGGGCCTCAGGGACTGGGCGGTACAGTAACGGCGCTTGCGGTTTTTATTGAACAGCATGCAACGCACATTGCAGGTCTTCCGTGTGTCGTAAATATGGGTTGCCATATTTCTCGTCATGCCTCAGCTGTTATTTAACGCCTTTTAAAAAGAGTTGATTCTATCATAGGAGATGTAAAAAAGAGTATGTTACGTGATCTTTGGCAGTTGTTTCTGGTTTTTTTCAGAACAGGTGCGTTTACTTTTGGCGGCGGATATGCCATGTTGCCTATACTTGAGCGTGAATTTGTAACCGAACGCGGTTGGATAACAAGCGAAGATATGCTTAATTATGTTGCGATAGGGCAGTCCACCCCCGGGCTGATAGCCGTCAATATGGCAACGTTCATCGGGTACCGCCGTTGCCGCTTCTGGGGTTCCCTTGTTGCAACGCTTGGAATAATAACTCCCGCAATTATTATAATAACGATTATCGCGGCGTTTATTTCAAATTTCAGTGAATACGTTTACGTGCAAAAAGCGCTTGCCGGAATAAATGTTGCCGTTGCTGTGATCCTCGTTTCGGCAGTATGGGATTTGGGAAAAAAGTCTGTCACGGATATGATAGGCCTTGCGCTTGCGTTTATTGCCTTTATTGCTGTTGTTGTGTTTAAGGTGAACAGCATCTGGCTTATTCTGTTTGCGCTTGTTGTTGGAATTTCGGTGAAAGGAGGAATATTCAAAAAATGAATATATTTACTTTGTGTCTTTCCTTTTTCCTCACCGGTCTTTTTGCAATAGGCGGAGGGCTTGCCGCAATACCGATAATGCAGCAGTTTATCGTTGACCGCGGATGGGTATCTCCTGAGCTTTTCTACAATATGATTGCTGTCAGCGAATCAACACCCGGACCTATCGGTGTCAATATGGCGACATATGTCGGATTTGAAAACTATGGTGTTTTTGGAGGTATTTTAACTACTCTTTCTCTCGTTCTCCCGTCGTTTGTTATAATACTTATCATCGCACGTTCATATGCACGTTTTCGGGATAACGTATTAGTCAAAAGCGGACTTTACGGTATCCGCGCCGCTGTCTCGGGTCTTATCGCCACTGCGGCTTACAGCGTGCTTTCGGTAACCGTATTTACATTTGATAAATTTGCTGAAAATCCGTCTGTGTTTACGCTGTTCGATTTGCGAAAACTGGCAATTTTTGCTGTTATTTTTGCGCTTTATAAAATATTTAAAAAGCATCCCATTTGGTACATAATTTTTGGCGCTGTGTGCGGGATTGTATTCTTGTAAAACATAATAACTTTTTCCTGCATATAATGTTTTGGCGGATGTTTTGTCTGCCGAAAAATTATAAGGAGAAGAGTTATGGCAACTTTTTTTAATCAGGCAACCCTGTCTTACAGCGGCGGTACGGTTAATTCAAATATCACCACGGGTGAAATAGTTGAAGTGCTTTCCGCTACAAAGACAGCTGTTGTGGATGAATATTCCGCAGGTTCTGAAATAACCTATGTAATAAACATTGTAAACTCCGGAAGTATCGCGTTTACAGGTCTCTCCGTCACGGATGATCTCGGCGCGTATGAATTTAACGGAGCAACAATCACGCCTCTTGATTACGTTGATGGGTCCGTGAAGTATTTTGTAAACGGTGTTCTTCAGCCTGCACCGACGGTCACTGCAGGTCCGCCTCTTGTTGTGTCGGGAATAAATGTTCCGTCGGAAGGTGTCGTGACAATCGCTTACACCGCGCGAACAAACAGCTTTGCGCCACCTTCTTCCGGAGGAACAATTGAAAACACTGCAACAATCTCCGGCGGTGGCATTACGGAAATAACCGTAAACGAAACCGTTACTGCGGAAGATGCACCGAGCCTTGATATCACGAAGGCTCTTTCGCCGTCAACAGTAACCGAAAACGGACAGCTGACTTATACGTTTGTAATCAGAAATACGGGAAATGCGCCTGCTGAAGCAACCGATAATGTCGTGATAACCGATACCTTTGATCCTGCACTCAGCAACATTACGGTAACTTACAACGGCACAACGTGGACAACTCCCGAAAACTACACTTACAATGAAACAACAGGTCTTTTCACAACGGTTCCCGGTGCGATAACCGTTCCGGCAGCAACGTTTACTCAGGACCCGACAACCGGTGTATGGGTAACAAATCCCGGTTCGGTAACAATCACCGTAACCGGCACAATTTAACACACAGAAAACAAAAGCAACGGCTTCCGTTCGGAAGCCGTTTTACAAAAGGATGAGAATTTAAACTCTCATCCTTTTGTCTTTTTTACATTTCCACGATGTTATTGGTTGGGTAGTAACAGTTTGGTAGCTTTTTTGTAGAATAAATGCAAATTATTCAAGAAAAAAGGTAAATACACCGGAGTGAAAAAACAGTATACTTTTATTGTAGAAAAGGAGGTTATATCCGCTATGAAAAAGATAGGTCTTGTAAATATCGATACCTCGCATCCTTTCTCATGGGCACAGAAAATGGCTGAGAACCCGGAGCTTGATATGCAGTATACAATGCTGTTTTCAGACGGCTTCCGCGGTGATGATGAGGTGAACTGGTTTATTGACAAATACAATATGGAGGGGCGTGCGGAAACCATAGCTGAGCTTGCCGAAAAATGTGATATAGGCTTTGTTCAGTCCTGCAACTGGGAAAAGCACGTAGAACAAGCTCTCCCGTTTCTTGAGCGCGGAAAGCCCGTGCTTCTTGACAAGCCGCTTGTCGGAGGTGTGAAGGATATAAAGAAAATCCGCGAGCTTGTTGCCGGAGGTGCGAAGATTATCGGTTCATCCTCCGCACGCTACGCTGCGGAAATTCAGGATTTCCTTGCACAGCCTGTTGATGAGCGCGGCGAGGTTGTTGCGGTTTACGGTGAGAGTGGTGTTGATGAGTTTAACTACGGCGTGCACATCGGCGAGATTCTTTCCGAGCTTGCCGGTGCGCCGGCAGTGTCCTGCCACTTTGTGGGAGCAACCGAGCGCGAGGGCGGTAAGTGTGAGCTTTACAACGTTCGCTTTGCAAACGGCGTTATCGGTACATATTGCACATACCTTTCCGGTTGGCGCCCATTCAACGTTTCCGTTATGACTACAAAAAGCTCAACCTGCTTTAAGATTGACTCATCCAAGATTTATATGGCACTTCTTACCCGCGTTTCCGAATACCTCAAAACAGGGGAGATAAAGACCGCAGATATAGAGACAATCCTCAATGTTTCCGAGTTTATGCTTTGCGGCAAGCGCAGCCGTGATTTTGAAAACGGACGCGAAGTTAAGATTGAAGAGCTTTCTGGTGACGATAAGTTTGACGGATATGCGTTTGAAAAAGCTTATGGTGATGGCGCAGACGTCATGTATAAAGATTAAAAGGAGAGAGAACGAAAATGAAAATATCAATTTTTGTCGGAAAAAACGGACAGGAAAGAATTTTTGGAGAAAAGTATTACGCACGTCTCCGGAAATACGGTGATGTTGCACTCTGGAACGGAGCTGACGATTTTTCAAACCGTGCAGAGGTACTTGATTTCATAAAAGATTCTGATTTCATCATTACATCATGGGGCACTCCGGCTATCGACGAGGAAATAATCGACCTTTGTCCGAATCTTAAAGGCGTTTTCCATGCTGCAGGCTCCATTAAGCCCATCATGTCCGATGCACTTATGGCAAGAGAAGACATCCGCCTTACGGCATCTGCAACAGCAATAGGCGAAGGCGTTGCAGAAACTGCTCTGGCGTTTGCTATCTCTGCATGCAAGGGCGCATTCACTATGCCGCGTTACACACGTGCAGGTGAGTGGAATGCACACAATAATGCTGAAGTTATCGATTTCTACGATATCAAGGTCGGTGTTATCAGTGCCGGTTTCGTTGGACGTCATATGATAAAGCTTCTTAAGAATTTCCATGTTGACATTCTTGTGTATGATCCGATTGTTTCCGCAGAAGAGATTGCCGCAATGGGCGCAGAAAAGGTTGAACTTGACACCCTCCTTGCGGAAAGTGATGTTATCTCGGTTCACGCTCCGGGCATCCCTGCAACACATCATATGATTAACAAAGATAACATTGGTCTTTTGAAAGATCGCGTTGTAATTGTCAACACCGCACGCGGAACGATATTTGATGAGAAGTATCTCATTGAGCGTCTTAAGGAGAAAAGGGGAATGTTTGCGTGCATTGATATTACAGAGGTTGAGCCACCGGCACCGGATAATGAGCTTCGCTTCCTTGATAACGTAAATCTTACTCCGCACCTTGCGGGTACAGCATCCAATGGCCAAAGACGTATTGCACTTCACGTTTGTGAAGAAATGGATCGTTTTATGGCAGGAGAGCGTATGCGTACAGAAATTGACCGCGAAATGCTTTCAAAAATGGCATAACTCCGTACCGTTCCGTTTGGTGAATGATGAGTTTTGTAATGCGAGTTACGGAACGGAAGGTGTTTCCTTTCAACAAAAGGCTGTGCAACGCATGGCCTTTTGTTGAAATATTGACACTTTTGTGTTAAAATGGATTTATACGGAGGGGATGCCTGTGTTTAAATCACTTCGCAATATGAAGCTTTACACTCTTATAAGAACAGAATACCGCACAAAATATTCTGAGAACAAAGTATATCATTGGCATGACTATTACCAGTTTATTTATGTGCGCAAGGGCGAAGGTGTGGTTTTCGTCGAAGATGAAGAACTCAGAGTTTCAGAAAACGATGTAGTAATAATAAAAAGAAATGAACCGCATACATTTGCCTGTTTTGGTGATAAGCTGGAAACATATGAGATAAAGTTTATTATAATGGACGATGAGCGTGATTTCTTAAACGGTGAAGAACGTTATTTCTGCCGTGATACCGATGGCAGTATCAAACATGCGCTTCGTCAGATTGAGCGTGAGTCTGAAAATGTTGACAGCTTCAGCCATGATGTCGTTACGGTCGAAATGTGCAAAATTCTGCTCCTTATGCAGCGGCAAATGAGCAGAATTCGTGAGATTGCGGACATAAGAGAAACGCAGGATGTTGATGAAGTGAACGATGATCTTCTGGAAAAGGTCAAGTCCTTTATAGATAACAATATAAGCGAAAATATAACGGTGAAGGATATTTCGGATTATGTTTGCGTCGAATACAAATATTTCAGCCATCATTTTGCCTTGCGCTACGGTATGCGCCTCAAGCAGTACATACGCAGAAAGCGTGTTGAGCTTGCGAAAGAAATGATTGTAAACTCCGATATGAATATGACGGCAATTGCCGAAAAATGCGGATTCGGAACCATCCACTATATGACCCGCGTTTTTAAAAACGAAGAAAATCTTTCGCCTACGGAGTTCCGGCGGAGATTTAAAAACAGTCATGCCGTTATGCTTGATGCCGCGCCTGTTTCATACTATCCCGGCGGTATAGAAGAATAGAAAAAGAGGTTTTTGTTATGATTAATATTTTAAACACAGCAATTAACTTTGTTCGTGAGCCGCTTCTTGCCCCATTTGGCTTCAAGGGCGGACAACTTGACGAATTATGGCAGGTTGTTGTGCGTGTTTCCGACGGCAAGGATTCCGGTGTCGGTGTCGGTGTTCAGAGTGTTCTGTGGTCGGATGCAGAGATTTTTGCAACCCGAAGCCAGTGCGGCGGAAATGCGCTAATGTTCCTAATCTGCGAATTTGCGCTCGGGAAAATCCGTGGCAAAAGCTTCAAAACACCGTTTGAGGTGCTTGATTTCGTGCGTGATGACGCGATAGAATATGCAAAAAAGATAACGGGGAAGGAAGACCTGCGTGAGACCTTCGTTATGAACGCGCTTGTCGCCCTTGATAATGCAGTATGGCAACTGTACGCAAAGAAGAAAAAGAGCGAAGACTTTATCGCTCTTACAGGTGATAAATTTGCTCCGGCACTGTCCTGTAAGCACAATAAGCTGTGCAACATTCCGCTTGTTACTTACGGACTTTCCGATGAGAAGATTCACGCGCTCCTGCGTGATGGCTTTTTCCTTCTCAAAATAAAAATCGGTTCTGACCCGGATGGGGATAAGAGTCAGGAAAAGATGCTTGCGTGGGATAAATCGCGCCTTAAGCAAATTCACGATATTGCATCGCAGTATACAACAGAGTTTACCGAAAACGGAAAGATTGCATACTACATAGATGCAAACGGACGTTACGACTCGCTTGCCCGTATGCAGAATTTCCTTGATTATGCAAAGAAAATCGGTGCACTTGAGCAAATCGTTCTCCTTGAGGAACCGTTTGCAGAGGATAATAAGCTTGATGTTTCTTCTCTTCCGTGCAGAATTGCCGCAGACGAATCTGCTCATTCCGTGTACGACGTAGAAGAGCGCATTGCTCTCGGCTATACGGCAATTGCATTAAAACCCATTGCAAAGACTATGTCCGAAAGTCTTCGTATTCTTTCCGAGGCACATAAGAAAAACGTTGTCTGCTTCTGTGCGGACCTTACCGTAAATCCGCTTATGGTTGAGATAAACAAAAACGTTGCGGCACGTATTGCACCGATACCGGGAATTAAAATCGGTTCTGTAGAGTCCAACGGTGCACAGAACTACACCAACTGGGAAAAGCTTTATTCGTACCATCCAATGGGAAGCGAAAGCTTTGCCGCACCTACGAACGGCATCTACGAGCTTGATGAAAAGTTTTTCGAAACCGCCGGCGGTATCTACCGCGATTCCGAATATTATTCCTCTGTTGTGAAATGATCAAGAAAGATAATGCAACAACCGTCCGCTGCAAGCCGCAGCGGACGGTGCCTTTTTCTCTAATTAAACACACTCACAATTTCCTTCCTTGTACACTTATCCGGGGAATACCGCCATACATCAATATGTCCGCTTGTGATGAAATAATCCGAAGGGGTTATTAGTCTTTCTGTCTTTTCACGGAACACATCAATGATGATTAATTTGATTTTCATTTTATCGGGGAGAATGCTCTTTATAAAAACGGATACGCAGTCGCCGGCTTTAACATCCGGACGAAATTCCGCAAGGCCAGAGAGGTTGGGGGAAAGCTCTATAAATATGCCGTAATCTTCAATCCCGCGAACTATCCCGCGCACGGTTTGCCCGACCTCAAAGCGCGCGGCATTTTCCTCCCACGTCCCCAAAAGCTCGCGGTGACTTAAAAATATTCGTGATTTGTCAAAATCCATTCCGGTTATAATTGAAAAAATTTCATCGCCCACGCGAAATCTGTTGCAGGGGTGCGAAATGCGCGAAACGGATATCGCTTCTATTCCGATAAGGGAAACATTGCCGCAGCCTATGTCAACAAACGCGCCAAACGGTTCAAGGTGCGTTATGCGTGCAGGGATAATATCTCCTGCTGAGACTTCCGTCATAAGATGCCGCAGTGCCTTTTTTTGAGCAGCCACTCTTGAAAGATAGAGACTTATCTTTCCACCGTCATTTTCAATTCCGCGTATGATGCACGCAACGGGCTTTCCTACACGTGAAATGACGGCGATGTCCCGCGTTATTCCTTCTTCAATACCAAGCGCCGCTTCGGCACGGGGGATAACTCCGGTGTAACCGTTTAAATCAACCGTGAGGTTGTGAGAAGAATCGCAAAGCAAAACTTCTCCTTCTATGATAAGCTCATTTTCCATCGTTTCCCGTAAAGCGTTGCACGACGATGTGTTTTTTATGTTATGTTCTGTATGTATAAGCGCGCCTTCCGGTAAAAAAACTGTATCGCTCATGTTTTGAAGGTCCTCCTCGTGTGGGATTTCCTTAAATGTATATGCGGGAAAAAAGAAAATTATTATGAAAAAGCCGAAGCAGTTAAATCAACTGCTTCGGCTTTGGTATATGTAAAAGTTATGCGTTGGCCTGATTTATAAGCTCAACAAGCGTTTTTGCGTCTGCGATAAAGCTTTCGTCCGAGCCTCCGCGTACAAATTCAAGCATTGCGTGGCGAACTGTCTCATCGTTTTTAAACAATGAAAAACGCTCTGTCCAGATGTCGGTCGCTTCGGAAAGAAGAAGCTGCTCTCTGCCGGATTCAAAGGTTCTGAAATAGTATACGTGCAGATTTGTAAGTTTTCCGGAAGCATAAATTGTGCGAAGAGAGTGCATCTGCTTATCCTCGGGAACCTGAAGTAATGCCTGCCAGTATGTACGGAAGTTCGGCTCATTAACCTCGAGCATATAGAAAAGCTGACTTTCCGGGAAATCTGTTACAGTATGGGCATGGCATTCTGTTGAAATTGTGATGCCGTAGTCTGCCGCTTTGCGGCTTATCTCCTTTGCCTCGCGGACAAGAGCTGCTCGGGCATCGGGGAGAAGGTATGCCGACGGGCTGCCGCCTGCCCATACTCTTATCTCGTCAGTTCCAAGTACTTTTGCGCTCTCAAGGAACGGGACGATGTCTGTCTTTGTGCCGAGACGGAAGTAGGAACCGTAGGAGGAGGTTTCAAGACCTGCATCCTCGGTCATTTTTTTTACTTCACGTGCGAGATTTACATCGCCCTCGGGAACGTGAACATCGCTGCCCCACTCAATTGAATGAAGACCTGCTTTTGATGCTATCTCAATAATTTCGCCCGGGGTCTTATTTCTGAATGTAACTGAACAAAGTCCTGCTTTAAGCATAATAAATATCTCCAAATCTTTTAAAAATTTTTACCTTATATATAATAGAATATAACTTCCAGCTTGTCAAGGGAAAAACAGGAAATGCTCCACATTTTTTTTATATTTTCTTGCGTTTTTTTGTGAAATGTGGTATTATATAATGGAAAATTAAGGAGGTTGAGTCTTTTATGAAAGAAAGAGAAAAATTTTCGTCGCGTCTCGGATTTATCCTTATTTCCGCAGGATGTGCGATAGGTCTCGGCAATGTGTGGAGATTTCCGTATATAACGGGGCAGTATGGCGGTGCAGCATTCGTGCTCATCTATCTGCTGTTCCTTGTTATCCTCGGTCTTCCGATTATGGCTATGGAGTTTTCTGTCGGTCGCGCCAGCCGCAAAAGCGCCGCGCGTTCGTTCCATGAGCTTGAGCCTGAGGGAACAAAGTGGCATCTTTTCAGCTACTTTGCCGTTGCGGGGAATTATCTGCTTATGATGTTTTACACCGTCATTGCAGGATGGATGATTGCGTACTTCGTGAAAATGCTTCGCGGTGAGTTCGTCGGACAGGATCCGGCTGCTGTTGAGCAGATTTTCGGGACGATGACGTCACAGCCGGTGACAATGATCTTCTGGATGATTGTTGCAATAGCTATCGGTTTTGGTATATGCGGTCTCGGTTTGCAAAAGGGAGTAGAAAAGATCACAAAGTGGATGATGTCAAGCCTTTTTGTGATTATGCTTATCCTCGTTGTGCGTGCTGTGACGCTTCCGGGAGCTTCGGAAGGTCTTAAGTTTTACCTGATGCCGGATTTCGGGAAAATGGCAGAAGCGGGAATAATAAACGTTGTTGCCGCTGCAATGGGACAGTCGTTCTTTACGCTCAGTATCGGTATCGGGTCAATGGCAATATTCGGTAGCTACATCGACAAAAACCGCTCTCTTATGGGTGAGTCGGTCAGCATCCTTACGCTTGATACTTCGGTTGCACTGCTCTCCGGTCTTATCATCTTCCCGGCATGTTTCTCGTTCGGGGTAAATCCGGAAAGCGGTCCGAATCTTGTATTCATCACGCTCCCGAATATCTTCAATGTTATGGCGGGCGGAAGAATATGGGGAATTCTTTTCTTTGTGTTTATGTCATTCGCTGCGCTCTCAACCGTTATTGCGGTTTTTGAGAACATAATTTCCTTCGGCATGGACTTGTGGGGATGGTCACGTAAAAAGGCTGTTGTTGTGAATATTATTCTTATAACTGTTCTCTCTGTACCGTGTGCACTTGGATTTAACGTATGGAGCGCCTTCCAGCCGCTCGGCGCGGGCTCCAATATCATGGATATTGAGGACTTTATTGTAAGCAACAATCTTCTGCCGCTTGGTTCGCTCGTGTATCTGTTCTTCTGTGTAACTCGCTACGGCTGGGGATGGGATAACTTTATGAACGAAGTTAATGCGGGGCAGGGAATGAAGTTTCCGCGTTGGATTCGCTTCTACGTAACATTTATCCTTCCGCTTATTGTTCTCTTTATCTTCGTTCAGGGATATGTAAGTAAGTTCTTTGGTTAGTATAAAAAAACACAGCGCTGTGCATTTTTGCACAGCGCTGGTTCTATCCGAAAAACTTCTTTTTAAAAGGAATATCCTTCACGGTAAACGTCTTTCCATTTAAATATTCAAGTGCGCCGGCAGGTGTTGTGAATTTAAACACAAGCTTGTAAGAACACAACGCCTGATATTTCATGCCGAGGCGCTTGTTCTCAACGTTTCTTCCGTATTTTCCGTCACCGACGAGCGGGTGGCCGATGCTTGCCATATGTGCGCGTATCTGATGCGTGCGCCCTGTGATAAGCTCGCATTCAAGAAGTGAAATATCCCCGTTTGATTTAAGAGTCTTGTATTTCGTGACCGCGGTTTTAGCACCCGGGCACGGATTTTTTTTGACATAAACGCGGTTTTCTTTTGCATCCTTGAAAATGTATCCGCGAAGCGCTCCACTTGCCGGATTCGGTTTTCCGAGAACAAGACAGAGATAATATTTTGCCATCTCGCGGTTCTTTATCTTGTCGTTCATTATGCGGAGTGCTTCTGCATTTTTTGCTGCAATAACTATTCCGGACGTGTTTCTGTCAATCCGGTTGCAAAGTGCGGGAATAAAGGAGTTTTCTTCCTCGGGATTCCATTCTCCGCGATGTGCAAGGTATGAAAGTATCTGCGCGATAAGCGTTTCGCCGCCTGCTTCGTCATCGTGAACGGATATCCCTGCAGGCTTGTTTGCAAGGAGTATGTTTTCATCTTCATACAAGACATCCGGAAATGATGCCAAAAGCTTCGTTTCAGCCTTTTTTGCGCGTGTCGCTTCAAAAAACTCATCGTTTATATACATCGTCACAATATCGCCGACAGAGAGTTTGGTTTCTGCTTTTCCTCGCGCGTTGTTGACTTTTATTCGCTTAAGTCTTATGTATTTCTGTATAAGATTTGACGGGAGTGACGGAACCGATTTTGCCACGAATTTGTCAAGCCTTAGTCCTGCATCGTTTTGTTTTATTGTGAATTCCTTCATATTTTCCTCCGCTCTAATAATCAATCTAATTATAGCAGAATTGCGTGAAAAATAAAAGCGTTTTTTTATAAACAGAGAGCAAAAGCCTTGACATCCTTATCTCCCGGGTATATAATTACAGTATAATTAAATAAGGGGTGCTGATTTTATCGGCTGAGAATGGGCTGTATGCCTGTAACACATGAACCTGATGCGGATAATGCCGACGTAGGAAATCATATGTCAAAAAATCACGTTTTGCTTATTTGCAGAGCGTGTTTTTTATTAGCACAGGAAGAACGGAGGACAATTATGAACAGACAAATTAAAACGCGAAAACTGACGGAATGCGCCGTGATGGTAGCGCTTGCTTCCGTGCTTTCTCTTGTATGCATTTATCAGGCACCGTTTGACGGAAAGGTGACCCTTGCAAGTATGGTTCCGCTTATTCTTGTGTGCGTACATATAAAAGAGTTTAAATGGGGAGTTATCTGCTGCTTTGCTTATTCGCTTGTACAGATGATGCTTGGTTTTGCTGCTCCGCCGACTGCAACACTGCCGTACTTTTTTGCAGTTGTAATGCTTGATTACATCGTTGCTTTCAGTGCTCTTGCCGTCGCAAATCCGGTCTCGCGGATTTTTTTAAACAGATATGTAGGTGTTGCACTCGGCAGTGTAACAGCGGTTTCTTTACGCTTTGTGTGTCATTACATTTCCGGAATACTCATCTGGGGCGTGTATGCACCGGAGGGGCAGCCTGTATGGCTGTATTCGCTTTTATATAACGGGGGATATATGCTGCCGGAGTTGATTATCACAACGGTGCTCTCTCCGGTGCTTTATAAAGTTTTACGTCTTGAAAAAACTAAAAAATAACCTTGCAAAAGCGGTTGATATTTTTGCGCGTATATGATAAAATATTTAAATAGTATTATATGTAAATTTTGGAGGCGTAAAATATATTATGGAATTTTCAACCAGAATATCGGCTCTTAAGCCTTCGGCAATAAGAGAAATTCTGAAAATGCCGAATGATCCGGAGCTTATTTCATTTGCGGCGGGAAATCCTGCACCGGACAGTTTTCCGGTAGATGAGATGAAGGCTATTGCAGCAAAAATA
The DNA here is from genome assembly GCA_045614365.1 of Eubacteriales bacterium. Lineage (GTDB taxonomy): Bacteria > Bacillota > Clostridia > Oscillospirales > JAAYXM01 > SIG480. The sequence continues at coordinate 12,779 of JAZLCV010000069.1, forward strand.
TTTGATACCGCTGCGGCAAGCGCATTGCAGTATGGTGTCAGTGAAGGATATACGCCGCTTCGCGATATCACAAAGAAGCGTATGACGGAAAAATACGGCATTCTTTCTGGGAATGATGACCTTATCATTACCAGCGGTGGTCAGCAGGCAATAGAGATGACGGCAAAGATTTTCCTGAATGAGGGAGATGCTGTTATCTGCGAGGAGCCGGCTTTTGTCGGTGCTCTCAATGCTTTGCGTTCTTACGGTGCACGTCTTGTCGGTGTTCCTGTTGATGATAACGGCATGGATGTGGAGATCCTTGAAGAAAAGCTTAAAACAGAAAAAAACGTAAAGCTTATCTATACGATTCCGACCTTCCAGAACCCGACAGGAACAACTATGAGTCTTGAGCGCCGCAGAAAGGTACTTGAGCTTGCGGAAAAATACGATGTTATGATCCTTGAGGACAGCCCGTATTTTGAGCTTCGTTTCCGCGGTGAAAACGTTCCTACGATAAAAAGCATGGACAAAAACGGCAGAGTAATATTCTCCGGCTCTTATTCAAAAATTCTTTCTCCGGGAATACGTATAGGCTTTGCCTGTGCAAGCAATGAGATTATAAGCAAGCTTACCGTTGCAAAGCAGGTTTCAGATGTTCACACAAATCTGTTTTTCCAGATGCTTGCTGCAGAGTATCTCACGAGTTGCGATATTGATGCGCATATTGCTAAAATCCGCGATATGTATCGTGTAAAGGCAGATAAAATGCTTGAGTGTATCGAAAAGAAGTTCTCTCCGAAGGTGAAGTTCACGCGTCCGGAGGGAGGACTTTTCATCTCCTGCACAATGCCCGATGGCTTTGACGGAGCAGAGCTCACAAACCGTGCAAAAGCCGCTAAGGTGGCTATCGTTCCCGGTGTTGCATTTGCCACTGATGATACCAAAATTTATCCGACCTTCCGCCTTAATTTCTCGCTTCCGTCTCTTGATGAGATAGAGCGCGGAATTGATCGTCTCGCGAAGGTGGTAAATGAATATGTCGGTTGATTTCGGAGGTAAGAATATGGAAACGACAGAAAGAAAACAGCGCGTGTTTTCCGGAATTCAGCCCTCCGGAAACATCACAATGGGTAACTATATGGGCGCGATTACAAACTGGGTTGCAATGCAGGATATTTATGACTGCCTTTTCTGCGTTGTAGATATGCACGCAATAACCGTGCGTCAGGACCCGAAGAAGCTCCGTGAGCAGACTCTCGCGCTTCTTGCACTTCTCATCGGATGCGGTCTTGATCCGGAAAAGAACATAATGTATATACAGAGCCATGTGCCTCAGCATGCCGAGCTTTCGTGGATACTTAACTGCTATACGATGTACGGTGAGCTTTCCCGTATGACGCAGTTCAAGGATAAATCCCAGAAGCATGCAGACAACATAAACGCCGGTCTCTTTGATTATCCGGTGCTTATGGCTGCAGATATTCTTTTGTATAACGCAGATTACGTTCCGATAGGGGAGGATCAGAAACAGCATCTTGAGCTTGCTCGTAATATAGCTCAGCGTTTTAACAATCATCACGGTGATGTTTTCACCGTTCCGGAACCATATATTCCGAAAGTCGGCGGACGTATTATGAGTCTTGCTGAGCCTGATAAAAAGATGTCAAAGTCAGACGCAAACCCGAACGCATATATCCTTTTGATGGATAAGCCTGATGATATTATGCGTAAGTTTAAGCGTGCTGTTACCGACAGCGAAGCAAAGGTTGAATACCGCGAAGGAAAAAGCGGTGTAAATAACCTTATGACTATTTATTCCGTTGCAACAGGAAAGAGCATTCCCGAAATTGAGAATGAGTTTGCCGGAAAAGGCTATGGTGACTTTAAAACAGCGGTAGGTGAGGCTGTTGTTGAGATGCTTCGTCCGATTCGCGAAAAGACCGAAGATGTTTTGAAGAATAAAGATTATCTTGAGGCTGTATATGCGAAAAATGCAGCATTTGCTTCACGTCTTGCTGAGCGTAATCTTGAAAAGATTCGTAAAAAAGTCGGATTTGTTGCAAAGCCGCGTGGCTAAGAAGAGGTTTTTACAATGGATAAATTGACTGTTATCAGGATGATAGCTGCGTTCCTTGTTTCGGGAGTATTGTCGTTTATTCTTACACCTGTTGCAAAACGCGTTGCACATAAAATCGGAGCGATTGATGTACCTAAGGATGAGCGGAGAATGCATAAAGAGCCGATACCGCGTCTTGGTGGACTTGCAGTTTTCTTTGCGTTTCTTGTTGCTGTAATTCTTTTGGTTCCGGTAGATATTGAGCTTCAGGGAATCTTGCTTGGTTCTGTTGTCATTGTTGTTCTTGGAGTGATAGACGATTCGGTATCGCTTCCTGCAATTGTAAAGCTGTTTGTTCAGATTGCGGCTGCGCTTATTGTTGTTTTGCACGGTGTGCGTATTGATGTTTTCTCCAATGTTAATTTGTTTAGCAATAATGCATATTTAAGTCTTGGAATGTGGTCTGCTCCGGTAACCGTTATATGGATCGTTGCGATTACAAACGCAGTAAACCTTATTGACGGACTTGACGGTTTGTCGGTTGGTGTATGTACAATTGCATCAATATCATTGCTTCTGATATCTGCCATTGTTTCGGAGTTTATGATTGTGGTGATAATGGCAGCACTTGCAGGAGCGTGTATAGGCTTTTTGCCTTACAATATGAATCCTGCGAAAATCTTTGTCGGGGATACCGGGGCAACCTTCCTTGGCTTTATTCTTGCAACGATGTCTATACAGGGAATGTTCAAAACGTATGCAATTCTGTCATTTGCGGCACCCTTCCTTGTGCTCGGGCTTCCGATTTTTGATACGGCATTTGCAATATGCAGAAGATTGCTCCACGGACAGAGTCCTATGCAGGCGGATCGCGGGCATATCCATCATCGCCTGATAGATGTAGGATTTAATCAAAAACAAACTGTTCTCATTTTGTATCTTATCAGCGGAATATTGGGAATTTCTGCCGTTCTGCTCACATCAAGCGGTGCTGTGCGTGCACTCTTGTTTGTAGTTGCTGTTCTTATTGCTGTAATAATAGGCATCAGAATATATAAGCACTTCGTCAAGCACGAGCGGATGAATAAAGATGAACATACAAAAAAATAAATATTTCTGGAAAACAATATAAAAATTTAAAAACAAATCAAAAGCAAAGATTAAAAAGTCTTTGCTTTTTTTCTTCTTTTGGTGTATAATACAAAAGTGAATACTTAAAAATTTGATGATTTTGTGAGGTGTGGGGTATGAAAGACAGGCTTGATTTGTTTTTTGTTAAACTGCTCTGTTGGTTTTTGTGTATAATATTGATTATGACCGTTGCTTTCGGACTTGCCCGCGTGGCAGATTCCAAACGTGCGGAAGGGATAGCTTTCGAAAAATTGAATATTGAATTTACAGGCGGTGCGGAAAGCTTCCAGCGAACAGTGTCGCAAATGAGATTTGCAATGTCAGAGCTGTCGGTCAAGTTTGCTGCGAATAATAAGTTTGAAGACGGTACATATATTGAAGATAACGTTCTTCGCGCCGATATGCGTGCTGTTCTGGTTGACCGGCGCCAGAATGAATTTTCCAAATATCTTTCAACTGCTTTTGTTGTTGATACCCTTAAATCGGGATATATATATGAGCTTACGGGAACGCTTACATCGGATGTGTTCTTTAACCAGTATTATGTAAATGAAGTATATACAAACGAATTCTGGCTGTCATCAATGTCATCGGGGAATGCTTTTTCAATTTTTCCGGCGCGCACATTTTCAACGGCACGTGAGGCAAAGCGTGTGGATGCAACGCTTCTGCCTGTAGCATACAAGCCTCAGAATGAAAGCAGGTATATTATTGTTATGATGCTTGATATGAACGCTATGGCAGAATGGTTCGGTTTTTCCGGATTAATATCAGAGAACGGGGAATTGCTTTATGTTTCGGCAGATGCTTCAAATGTAAGCAAGGATATGCTTCTTTCTGATGATACCAAAACTGCCGATGAACATATTTTAAGGTTTTTCGATAATCAGAACGGAGATATTGAAGTTTTTAAGGTGATTACAAATCCGGAGCTTCAGAGCGTAAAGGGAAATGCCGGTTTCATTTCAGTCATTATCTTTGCAGTATTTTTCCTAATTGCTGTAATACTTGCAGCAGTTTCGTCTCTGAGATATTCAAAGAAGGCGAAGGCTATTGTGGACGAGCTTTCTGTAAATACCAATATCAAGTCTAAGTTTGAAAACGGGATAAAAAATTATGCTCAGCTTATAGAAGGGATACGGCTGGTAACTTCGCATGATATTAGGTCTGTTGTCGAAAACAACAATAAAGAGTCGGTGCTCGATTCGCTGTTTTTACAGTCGCGGATGCGTGATGTGTATGTCGGTATTGACGATATTGAAGAAAATGCTGATGTAACAAGGTCTTTCTTTATGATGTATCTCCGTGTGAATTATAAGCAGGGGATTGATAGGTATATCGGAGACGATTCTGGGAAAGCTACGTTCTTTTTAAAACAGCTTATCGAAATGTACCTGGAAACATGGGGTGTGAAGGCTACAACGTTTCAGATTGAAAACAACGGAATAGTTTCTGTGTTTGATATCGGTGAAGGGTTTTCCGGAGAAAAGGATATTGTTGAAAGTATTGTTTCTAAGCTCTCAAATGAATCAGAGTATGCGTTTTTTACAGTAGCGGTTTCTGGAATTTATAACGGAATAGAGAATATCAAACGTGTTTATGATGTTCTTATTGATATATCCGGACATACGCGTCCCGTACCTGAAACCCAGGTTCTTTATGAGGGGGAAGTTACCCGTGGGGGAGGAAGATTTTATTTTTCCGTTGAGGAAATGGGAAAGCTTTCCGCTCTCTTGCAGAACGGAGTTCTTGAGGATGTAAAGCATAAGGTTGATGAGATTTTGGATTACAACATAAAAAAGAATATAAACAGCTTTGAGTTATATCTGTTGTGTACTGAAGTTATTAATTGTGGTGTAAAGCTTTTAAACCGTACACTGCATGCGCTTCCGCAAAACATCAATCTTTCAAATGTGTACCGCGGGCTTGAAAAAGCATACACGCCGGAAGAGTATAATGAGGTGTGCGTGGCGTTTCTTGGTGATGTTATGGAGTATCTGCGTCAGAATAAGCGTGAGGATGATTATATAATAAGTTATATTCTCGATTATGTGGATAACCATTATGCCGAAGATATATACTTGAATTTGTTTGCGGAAAAGCTTAAGCTTACGGGAGCGTACATTTCTTCATATTTTAAAGAGAAGATGAACGTTAATTTAAGCGACTATGTAAATAACTACAGAATCAAGAAAGCTCTTGAGCTCAGCAAGAATCCTCAGAACAAGAATAAAGACATAGCGGCGATGGTAGGCTTGCCAAATATAAATACGTTTATACGCTTGTTTAAAAAGTATACCGGATGCACTCCGGGGGAATATCGCAAGAAGCATTTTGGCGATGACTATAAAAAATGATTGGTATTTTGCGGTAAATGTGTAAATATTATGTCGTTTTTCAACGATTGTTAACGAGTTGTTAAGCGTGTAAAAGTGTGCGAATTTGTTATAAAAAAAGCAAAAAATATAAAATGTGCTGTTTTTTTAAGAAAAAAGTTCCAAACATATAGACTACGTTATCATTTATTGTATTCATAATT
>JAZLCV010000070.1:0-1817 GCA_045614365.1 Eubacteriales bacterium
AGTGTTTGGTTCGGGAGAATAGATGAAGTAGTTTGAAACAAGCTGCGGTGAGAAAAAGCACTGCGCGCCGTATCTGTCACGGAGATTGCGAAGCTCACGTGCGGATAGATCCCGCCCCGAAGAAGAAAAGACCGGCATGGAAAACTCCGTACACCGGCGCGGGACGGATAGAGCAAGACGGCGGTGCGTGCGAAGAAGATATGCGAGATATTCCGAAAGCTCGCCGCCGGAAACCGAGCATTCCGCAACGGGCGTTGCATCCAAGCAGCTTTCGGCAAAAGCGAGCGGACAGAAAACGGAAATTCCGCGGCGCGAAAGGGATGCGGAGATTTCTCCGAGGATACCTGCGCATGCAAGGTTTTCTTCGTTTGCATCAAGAAAGACAGAGCGACAGGTGCGGCGTCGGCATTCATCGTATATCGAGGGTGTTATGTGTATATCCGCACCGTCTGAGGAGATAACCAGAACATCTGCAGGTGTTTCGGGAGAAAGCTTTTCGCACATAAGGGTGTTTCCGCGCGCATAATATGAAAGAAGTCCGCACTTTTCCTTACGGTGTGTTGTATGTCCCAGCTCTGCTACCGAGCGCAGGATGTATATATTCAAGATCCGCACCTCCTTGTAATCCGGGATAATATGTGTTATACTAATAATATTAAATGAAAAAACACATTATGCGGAGGTATGAAATGTTCCCGCTTTTTGTTCCTGATATGAAGATAGAAAGCATCTATGAGCTCACGGGCGAGCTTTTAGAGGCGATAAACATAAAGGTGCTGATTGCAGACCTTGACAATACGATTGCAAAATATGAGCACGAAATTCCCGATGAGAACGTTGTGCGCTGGACAGAAGATCTTGCTGCGCACGGAGTTAAGCTTGCTATTGTGTCAAACAACAAGCGACCTCGCGTTGAAAAGTTCTGTACGCCGCTCGGCATTACGCACTACTGGCGAAGTGGAAAGCCGAGCAGGAAAACAATAAAAAAAGCAATGGAAGAGCTCGGAGGTACACGGGAAACAACTGCGCTTGTCGGCGATAAGATAGTAACAGATATCATCGGGGCGAAGCGAAGCCGTATCCTTGCTATAAAAGTTCCGCCGCTCGGGAAAAGGAGAATGTTTGAATGAAAAAGATTATGATAATTAACGGCCCGAACCTTAATTTTCTCGGTAAACGTCAGCCGGAAATTTACGGAAGTGATACCCTTGCGGATATCATTGCATACACAAAGGAAAAAACGGCAGAGCTTGGCGCGGAGATAGAAGCGTTTCAGTCAAACTGTGAAGGCGAGATAATCGACACGCTTTATCGCGCGTATAACGAGGGCTTTGACGGCATTGTTATAAATGCAGGTGCATATTCCCATTACAGCATTGCTATCCGCGATGCGATAAGCGCAATCGCGCTTCCTTGCGTTGAGGTGCATCTCTCGAACATCCACGCGAGGGAGGAATTCCGGCATAATTCCGTCATTTCTGCAGTGTGCAAAGGTATGATTTGCGGCTTCGGAAAAGAGGTTTATCCGTTAGGCGTAAGGGTTTTATGTGAAAATCGGTAAAAATTTTAAAGTTTTACTTGCAAAATAGCGCAATATAAGGTAAAATATATAAAGATTTAATATGATAATAAAATTGGAGGAAAATCAAAATGATTTCAGCAGGCGAATTCAGAAACGGTGTAACGTTCGAAATGGACGGCCAGGTAATGCAGGTTATCGAGTTCCAGCACGTTAAGCCGGGTAAGGGCGCAGCTTTCGTCCGTACAAAGTACCGCAACGTTGTTACAGGTGCTGTTGTTGAAACTTCTTTCAACCC
>JAZLCV010000071.1:0-17139 GCA_045614365.1 Eubacteriales bacterium
TTTCGCCGTGACCATATATGTATCGGAGATAAGTTTGCAAGGGTTATCTTCCTCAAGGAGTTCCCGACATTCTTGAAGGATGAAATGTTCTCTAACCTCACGGATTTTTCACGTAATATGATGCTCTCGGTGGATATTCAACCGATGCCTACGGATGTGGCAATAAAGCTTGTGCAGAAAAAGATGCTTGCCGTTGAAACTGACATAACGAAGTGGCAGAACAAGCAGAATATGAACAACAACTTCTCTGCAAATGTACCATACGATATGGAGCAGATGCGAAAAGAGATAAAAGAGCTGCTTGATGATATAACCACTCGTGACCAACGTATGATGTATGCAGTGGTTACGCTTGTGCATATAGCTGATTCTCTTGATGAGATTAATAACGATACCGAAACGCTTATGTCTATCGGTCGAAAATTTTTCTGCACCTTCGCTACACTTAAGTTCCAACAAGAGGATGCCCTGAATACCGTACTGCCGTATGGGATGGTTAAGATAGATGCCGTGCGTATTCTCACAACGGAGAGTACAGCAGTTCTGATTCCGTATAAGACACAGGAGATAATAGACGACGGAGGATTGTATTACGGCATAAACGCTATATCCCACAATCTTCTTATGTGTAACCGAAAACTTCTTCTCAACGGCAACGGTTTTATCCTCGGTGTATCGGGTTCAGGTAAATCATTTGCATCGAAGATGGAAATGGCTATGGTAGCTCTTTTCTCACCGGATGATATTATCATAATTGATCCGGAACGTGAATACGGTCCGCTTGTCTTAAAGCTTGGCGGTGAGGTCATAAAGCTCTCTGCATCGTCACTGCATCATATAAACGCGATGGAGATAGATAAAGATACCTTTGGCGAAGAAAACCCCATTTCAATTAAGTCGGAATTTCTCATATCACTTTTCGACCAGCTTCTCAAAAACGGTGATACCCATTTCGGCGTAGGTGTAGGTGCTATGGAGAAATCCATCATAGACCGATGCACGATAAATGTATTCAGTGACTACATATCCGGAAAGACAACGCGGATGCCGACACTTGTTGATTTCAGAAACGAACTGCTCCGTCAAAGTGAACCTGAAGCGCACAGCCTTGCGCTTTCTCTTGAGATGTTTGCAACGGGAAGTCTTAATGCATTTGCACACGAGAGTAATGTCGATGTAAACCGTCGCATTATCTGCTATGACACACTGGAGCTTGGCGATCAGATGAAGTCGATAGGACTTCTTATTATGCTCGATAACATAATGAACCGTGTTATGGCAAACCGTAGGCGAGGGAAGTATACGCGAGTATATATAGACGAAGCTCACTTGCTTTTTAAGAATCCATACAGTGCGGAGTTCCTGTTAAAGGCGTGCAAGAGATTTAGAAAATACGGTGGGCTATTGTCGGGTATAACGCAGAATATTGAGGACTGCTTAAGAAATGAAACAGCGCGAGGTATGCTATCTAACAGTGAGTTTCTTTTGATGCTCAATCAGTCACCGTCCGACAGACGCGAGCTTGCGGATCTTCTCAATATTTCAGACACACAGCTCAGTCATATAACGAACGCGGCGGCAGGTAGAGGACTTATTAAGGTCGGCGGCTCAATAGTTCCGTTTGTGAATGATTTTCCGCGTGATACGGAGCTGTATAAGCTTATGTCAACGAAGCTCGGAGAGGGATAAACATAACGGCGGCGAGAATTTTTTGTTCATTCTTGCCGCTGATATTTTTGCATATAGAAAGAGATGTGATATATAATGGCGGATATAAAGAAAAAGCCCGACGGGGTTAAGATTAAGACGAAAGACAGCATTACATCAAGCATCATTTCAGGAAAGAAATTATACCCGAAGGATGCAAAGCTGAAAAAGATCCTGCGTGAAAAGGAGCAGGAAAGAGAACGCAAGAAAGCCGATACCGAAGCTGCCGAAACGGTCGAGTCTGCGGCTGAAACGACGGTTGATAAAATACGAAGCGGCAGCCGTGCGGTTGTTGAGAACAGAATACGAAAGTACAAACGAAATCAGATTAAGAAAAAACAGGAATACCTTAAACGGCAGAGTGGAAAAAACGAGGTGCCACAACAAGAGAGATTACCAGAATTAAAACCATCTGAAGAAACTATGCGCGAAAGTGCGCGTCGGGAGTACGTTAAAGATAAGCTTCAGATAAAGAGAAAAGAAGAATATACCAAAATCGAAGAACCGAGGACTTCTGTCGAACCTCCGAAAGCGGAACAAACGAAGATAAAGACCAAGACAGATGCGCAGAAGCGTGCGGATATAAAGACTCGGCAAAAGTATGCTGAATCTCGCAGGGTGAATCAATCCTCACCCCAAAGGCAGAGAGTAAAAACACCATCACAGAGCAGAGTTGTAAAAACTCGGGAGAATGTATCAGACAGAAAGAAACATCAAGTTAAAACGGGTAATGCGTATTCCGATACCGCAAAAAAGACAAAGGTGGTTTATAAAAAGAACCCGGCAACAAAGACTACGAAAGAAGTCGCTAAAAGAGTAAACAAAGAAGCGGCAAAGCGCGCCGCGAAGGTTGCCCGTGAAGCTGCAAAGCGTGCAGTTCAAGCGGCAGAAAAAACCGCGAAAGCGACACAGGTTATAGTGACAAAAACAATACAGCTTTTAGCTGCGGCGGCAAAAGCGATTGTTTCGGCTATTGCAGCACTCGGATGGTGGGCACTTGTTATCTTGGTAGTTATAATCATAATCTGCATAATAGCATCGGTAATTGCAAGCCCGTTTGGTATATTCATCTCCGATGAAGCGGCAGACCCGAGCTCTATCCCGGTATCGTCGATAATAGCCGAATGTAATATGGAGCTTTCAGAAAAACTTACGGAGATAGAGGATAGCACCCCTCATCACAGTTGTGTTATAGAGGGGGAACAGGCGGATTGGAAGCTTGTGCTCTCTGTATTTGCGGTGAAGCTTGCAGGGACGGATGATAACACTGCGCAGGATGTTGTTGTGATTGACGAAGCTAAAAAAAAGCTGAAAGTCGTCTTTTGGGATATGCACACAATAACCTCGAGGACGGAAGTAGTAACTGTCGGTGATCTTACCCGGATAATTCTATACATTACGATAGATGCAAAGACGAAAGATGAGATGATAACCAAATACTTTTTCGGGAGAAAACAAAAAGAAGCGCTTGAAACGCTTCTTGAAAACAGTGATGCTTTTACCGGAACAATGCAGAGCCTTGCGGTATCTGATGCTACTGCAAGAGAAATCTTGGAGAACCTGCCCGAAGATTTATCTGAGGAACGAAAGCTTATCGTGAAGAAAGCGTGTTCCCTTGTTGGCAAGGTTACATACTTTTGGGGTGGTAAGTCATCAGCTATTGGTTGGGATTCCGAATGGGGTAAGATGAAGACTGTAACAGCTGCAGGAAGTGTGACTACCGGAAAAACAAGACCATTCGGGCTTGATTGTTCGGGGTTTGTCACTTCGGTATTCATTAACGCCGGATTCTCCGAAAGTTACATCGGTCACGGTGTAGGAAATCAGACGGCAAAGGGTGTTCTCATAACGTGGGATGAAGCAGAACCCGGTGACCTGGCTGTATATTCAGACAACTCACACATCGGCATAGTCGCAGGTCGCAATGAAAATGGACACCTTCTCATCATCCACTGCAACGCATGGGCCAACAATGTGTCGATAACCGGCGAAGAAGGCTTTTTGTTGGTGGTTATGGTTTTAGGGTAATGAACATTCTGATGATGAAAAAATTATGTTTTTTGAGTTTATATCAATAGAAATACGAAAATTCAAGTGATATAATAAAAAAACATAAGTAAAAGCTTTGGCGATAGAGTGCTGGAGTTTGCAACTTGGTATTTTATTGAATTAAAGGACGGGGAAGATTTTGATAGCGTTGAATAATCCACCGAATGGTTTGGTTATCTCAGTTTTGACTGATCGGCAGCTTGATTTTATAAAAACAGACAGAAGCAACATTATGGTTGAAGATTTTGATTATTTAAATCTGAAGGTACAAAGTGAAGAGGACTACACCTTTCCTCAAAAAATATGCTTTAACTGGAGTGCAAAAGAAGCTGTAGAGCTAAGAATATCAGAATTACCTGATTTTTCGGAATATAAATCTGTGCATGCTGAAAACTCAGTTGAGATTACCAATCTCAAGTGTGCGACGCGTTACTATTGGAAGGTAATAGGGCGTGAATCCGAATCCGAGGTTTTTTTCTTTGATACTGCTGATGCGTTTCCGCGCTTTTTGGAAATACCCAATCTTACCAATGTCCGCGATTGCGGAGGATGGACAAATACTCATGGTCAGAAATTACGGCAAGGGATGATTTTTCGCGGGAGTGAGATGAACAGCCATGTTCAAATTACAGAGTCAGGGCTTCTCGTTATGCGTGCAGATTTGAAAATAAAGTCTGTGCTCGATCTTCGTCATGAAAAAGAAGAGGTTGAAAATGTTTACGGAAGCAATTACTTGAATGTGCCTGTCGATGGAACATATTACAGATGGTTTGAGCATCCGGAACGTATGCTTGCGATATTTCAATTTCTTTCCGATAAGGAGAATTATCCCGTTTATTTCCATTGCTGGGGTGGGGCTGACAGAACCGGCGTTCTTGCATTCTTGCTGGGGGCACTTCTAGGTGTAGCATATGAGGATCTTGTTGATGATTATGAGATAACCTCGTTGTCTGTTTGGGGAAACAGATCCCGCAATACAGAAAATCGCTTTAAGCTTTTTTATGATAACCTCTGCAAATATGACGGTGCTTCGCTTGAAGAAAAAACCGAAAATTATATGCTATCCTGTGGTATAACCAAGGAACAGGTGGGGAAATTCAGAAAAATTATGTTAATGCCGTGATTTTATATGAAAGTTCAGATGGCAATCGAGGAAATTGCTATGGCGACCAGTTTTATTTTTTAGATAAGGAAATGTTTGTTTTAAATGAGAAAGTGTAAAGAATGAAACTTAAAAACAAAATTGCACTAATAACTGGCAGAGTTTCCTGTAATGGAAAAGTGTGGAGCACAAAGATTGTGCAGAAGCATATAGTAGTCAAGGCAGCCGCTTAGATACAGGGTTTTAAATTATGTGTGGATGGCTTTGGCTATAAGGTGTTAGGATAATAAATGTTTAAGTGATGATGAAAATATAATGTTTTTTGATTTACTATCAATAGAAATACGAAAAATAAAGTGGTAAACTCTTATGTGTAAAAGAAAAAATGCGTGACTTACCATGGCTCCGAGATCGTATGTCCGTGTTGAATTACAGATACTATGCTTGGTGTGATTTTATATTTAAATACTATATATGCTTTTTTGGTCGAGGAGTAAAATATATAACCTTGTAAAGTTATGTCAAGTTTAGCAATAGGAGGCTCAAGGTGATTACCGAAAAACGTGCATCAGTCAAAGATATAGCTGAACGCCTTCATGTTTCACTTTCTACTGTCCACAAAGCACTTACCGGAAAACCGGGAGTAGGAGAAAAAAGAAGGGCTCAAGTGATTTCAGTAGCAGAAGAGCTTGGGTACGTTGTAAATACTGCCGCACAAGCTCTTGCGCGAAATGATATGAAATTCGGAATTATAATGCCTTCTCAATGGGAAGAATATTTCGGAGAATTAAAGCTTGGAATCGATGCGGAAATAGAAAATCTTGCTGAATATAGATTAAAGGGGTCATATTTTTTCATTTCAGATTCCTCATTGAGTGATGAAATCATAGAATGGCTTCGGGATGTTTCGGCCGATGCAATTTTGATTTGTTCATCAAACCGTTCGTTTCGAACGGTTATTACACATGCGGTTGAAAAGTCAAGACTTCCGTCTTTTTGGATTGGTGGAGGAGTAAACAATCCAAACGCAGTGTCAAGTATCACTATTGACGCCGAAACATCTGGGAAGATTGCCGCTGATTTTTTTGCTGCAACTCTTTTTGATAAAGTTCAAGCCGCGGTATTTACAGGCTCAATGCATGTTGAAGTACATAAGGAAAAAGTAGATGCCTTTTCTGAAAGAGTGGCTGATTTGGGCGGAACGGTATATGAAATTTACGAAACCGAAGATAACGAGGACCTTGCATATCACTCGGTCTGTGAACTCTTCAGAAAGCATCCTTATATAAACAGTATTTATATAAGCACATCAACATCATCAGCAGTCTGCAAGTACATTGAGGAAAATAATTTAAAAAATAGAGTTTCTGTTATTGGCACAGATGTATTCGAGGTTTTGTATGATTACATAAAACGCGGGGTAATGCGTGCTACCATATACCAGAATCAGCAAGAGGTTGGCAAAACGGCAGTTAGATATGCTTACGAGTATCTGAGCAATAAAAATAGCTACAGCAATTGCGGATGGGAGGAGCGAAAAGAAATTCTTGTCCCTCCGGCGCTGTTTATGAAGGCAAATTTAGAACAAACGCATATGGCGTTTAGTTTTGATTTTTAGATAGAGAAACGTTTCTCTTGATAAGAAAGGGTGTAAAGAATGAAACTTAAAAACAAAATTGCAGTAATAACGGGTGGGGCTTCCGGCATAGGTGAAGCAGGAACTCGTCGTTTTACTTCGGAGGGTGCGTATGTTGTTATTCTTGACGTAAACGAAGAGGCAGGCAAATCTCTCGAGGCTGAATTTTTAAATGTATGGTTTATAAAAACGGACATTTCAGATGAAGCGTCTGTAAAAGCAGCATTTGAAAAAATAGCAGACAAATTCGGAAGAATAGATGTTCTTTATAACAATGCGTCTGTATTTTTAGGCGGACGTGATACAGTTCTTGGTGATGTAGAAGAAAACATATGGAAAAAGGTTCTTGCAATAAATCTTGATGGTACATACCATTGCACAAAATTTGCCCTTCCGCTTATGAAAGAGAATGGTGGTGCGATAGTAAATACCGCCTCCAGTGCAGGCGTTGTTGGTATCCCTGGTTGTGCCGCATATACAGCCACCAAGGGTGCAACGGTCACTTTGACACGCTCGCTTGCAGTTGATTACGGTAAATACAACATCCGTACTAATTGTATTGCACCTGCTGCCATTGAAACGGCAATGGTAAAGGAAAGCAATCTGAATGACCCAAACTTTGATAATGAGTTCTTTTTAAAGCAGATAACTCCGCTCCGACGTTGGGGAAAACCCGAAGACGTTGCGGCACTTGCAGCATTTCTCGCATCTGATGATGCAGACTATTTAAACGGCGTTATAATCCCCTGTGACGGCGGAATAACGATAAACGGTAATGTAAACAAAGAAGTTTAAGTTAAGGAGAGTCGAAAATGGAAAATTGCAGACAGATTGCAAAACAAATCAGAATTGACTGCGTACGTATGACAAACAGCGGCCGCAGCGGACATGTCGGAAGTATGCTTTCAATGGCAGAGCTTATCGCCGTGCTTTACGACAAAATTTTAAATGTGGATCCCCAAAATCCGGATATGCCCGAGCGCGATCGCTTCGTGCTTAGTAAAGGCCACGCAGGTGCAGCGGTATATTCTGCACTTGCACAAAAAGGTTTTATCCCGCGCGAGTGGCTTTCACGTTATTATTGTGATGACGGAAAACTTATGGGACATATTAGCCATAAGGTTCCGGGGGTTGAGTTTTCAACGGGTTCTCTTGGTCACGGCCTTCCTGTTGCAGTTGGTATGGCAATTGCTGCACGTTACGCAAAATCCCCGCGCCGCGTTTTCTGTATGACCAGTGATGGTGATATGAACGAAGGTTCCACTTGGGAAGCAATTATGTTTGCTGCTCAGGAAAAGCTTTCCAATCTTACTATGATTGTTGACTATAACCGAGTTCAGGCTCTCGGACATTCTGAAGACGTTATTGACCTTCGCTCTCTTAAAGATAAGCTTGAACTTTTCGGATTTGCGGTTCGTGAGATTGACGGTCATAACTGTGAAGAAATATATGACGTTCTGTCAAATCTTCCGCTTAATGAAAACAAGCCGAGCGCAATAATAGCTCACACGACAAAGTGCAAGGGCATCCCTGCATTTGAAAACACGGTAAAATCACATTATAAATTTATCCCGGATGAAGAAATCGAAGCTGTAATCGAAGCAATCAAGGAGGCAAAGTAATATGAGAGGCACATTTAATAAAACATTACTCGAAATAGCAAAGAACGATCCGCGCATTCATATGGTACTTGCCGACATCGGTTACGGCGAGATCGAGCCGTTCCGCGATACGTTTCCGGAAAGATACTATAACGTAGGTGTTGCAGAGCAGAACATGACAGGTGTTGCGTGTGGTATTGCAATGGAAGGAAATATTGCGGTTACATACTCAATAGCAAACTTCCCGACACTCCGTTGCCTTGAACAAGTAAGAAATGATGTTTGCTACCACAATGCAAATGTAAAAATTGTTATTATCGGCGGTGGTGTTTCCTATGGTCCTCTCGGAATGTCACACCACTCCACAGAGGATATCGCAATTATGCGTGCACTTCCCAATATGGTGGTCGTTGTTCCGTGCGATAATTTTGAAGCAGAAGCTGCAACGCGCGCGATGATTGAGTATGATGGTCCGCTTTACTATCGTTGTGGTTATAAGGGCGAAAAAGATATCCACTCAGGTCCTGTTGATTTCAAGCTTGGTCGAGCAATTACAGTCCGTGAGGGAAGTGACGTAACTCTTATGTTTGCGGGCCCGGTAGGTCTTAATGTTGTTAAAGCTGCTGATATTCTTGCAAAGGAAGGTGTCTCATGCAGAATAGTAAGTATGCACACGATAAAGCCGATTGACCGCGATGCAATAATTGATGCTGCAAAGAACACAGGTGGAATCATCACAATCGAAGAGCATAACCTCTCCGGTGGTCTCGGAAGTGCGGTTGCCGAAGTTATCTGTGATTCCGGTGTTGTACCGAAAAAATTCAAGAGAATTGCGCTTCCGGATGTAAACGTTGCTCTTATCGGGCATCAGGAGTGGATTCGTTCTCAGTACGGTATGAATGCTGAGGGCATTGCAAAGCAGATCCGTGAATCACTGTGATTTTAGGAGGGCAAAAAATGAAAAAGCAAGGATGTTATTATTGTGATCGCGACGAAGGATTTCGCGAGCTTCTGTTTGAAATCTGCGACTTAAAGGCATCTAAGATCTTTCTTTGTAAGGATCAGACATTGCCGGGGCGTTGCACGATAATGTTCAAAGACCACTATGAGGAAATATACGAAATCCCGAAGGCAGAGCGTGACCTTTACATGGATGACGTCTGTGCGCTTGCAGAAACGATTAAGGAACTTTTTGGTGCAGATAAGATAAACTACGGTATCTACGGTGACTGCTGCCGTCATGTTCACTATACCATCTGTCCGAAGTATGAAGGTAAGCTCGGCTGGGGAACAACATTTGTAATGTTCCCTGACCCTGAGGAGAGAATTTATCTTACGGACGAAGAATACGAAGAGCGCAAAGCGCTTATAAAGAAAACTGTTTGCGCAAAGCTTGGTATATAAAAGAGGAAAGAGTAAATGAAAGTAACACTTCCTTATGGACATGAAAAAGTAAGCTTTGAAATCCCTGATAAAAACTTTATCGGGATGATGGACCCGGAATTTACTCCGGCAATAGACGATTTAAAAGGCGCAATAGAAAATGCGATAGATAACCCCATCGGAACACCACCTCTCTCGGAAATTATAAAACTGGGTAAGAAAATCGCCGTAATAATAGACGATGATTCCCGCCCGACACCGCAGTCTGTTATCTTGCCGCTTCTTTTACCAAGGCTTGAAGCAGCAGGTGCAAAACCGGAGGATATCCGAATTGTTGCAGCGCTCGGCAGCCACCGCTATATGACGGAGGAAGAGCTTCGCCGCCGCGTAGGAGATGACGTGTATGACCGCTATGAGGTTATAAATTCCGAGTTCAAGAAACCCGAAGGACTTGTGTATGTCGGAAAGACTCCAGAGGGTGTAGATATAATGGCAACAAAAGCCGTTATGGAAACGGATATACATATCGGTGTCGGATGCTTACTTCCTCACCCCGTAATGGGATGGGGCGGAGGAGGAAAGATCCTTTTTCCGGGAATTGCGGGAGAAGAAACGGTATCGTATTTCCACCTCAAAGCCTCGCTTTACGATGAACCGCTGTTCGGACGCGACTGCACACCTGTGCGAGAAATGATGGAAGGCTGGGTAGATAGCATTGGTCTTGATTTCATCATAAACGTTGTTCTCAACTCAAAATTTGAGATAGCCGATGTTGTATCAGGTCATTACATAAAAGCTCAGCGAGAAGGCGTGCAGCGCGGAAAACGCGTTATCGGATATCAAGTGAAAGAAAAAGCCGATATTATGATAACAAGCTCTCATCCTGCCGATCAGGACTTCTGGCAATCGCCCAAAGCAATGTTTGCCGCAGAGCCTGCTTTTATGAGCGATAAGGGAGGCACACTTGTTCTTGTCAGCCCAAATTATGAAGGAATGGGCCCGCATCCGGGATATGCCGAATGCATGGGAGATGACAACGGTGACGAGCGGGTGAACGCTTGTATTCGCGGTGAAAAGTTTGAGATAGATCCGCTTTCAATCGCAGTAGGAAACGGAATGGCGAAGCTTCGCCGCAGAAGAAGGCTCATAACCGTAGGCGATGGCGTAACACCCGAAGAAATGAAGATATCAGGAACAGAGCATGCATATATAAAAGACCTTCAGAAGGTCATAGATAAACTAATAGAAGAAAATCCCAGTTGCAGAATAGGCGCTGTTTCAAACGGCGCAGAAACTCTGCTTTATGTGTAGCGGAAAGGAGATTGCTTATGCGAAAAATTCACCGTGCCGTGCATTTTGACTTCCACACAAATCCCGGTATTTATAACATATCCGAAGGCTTTGACGCGGCGGTTTTTGCTGAAAGACTTGCGGAAGCAAACGTTGATTATATTAACTTCTTCTGCCAGTGTAATCGCGGCTTTGCGTATTACCCTACAAAGGTTGGAATAAAATACCCCGGTTTGCAGGGGGATATGTTCGGCGACGTACTTCGCGAATGCCACGCAAGAGGAATCGGAGTTACCGGATATCTGAACACATGGCTTATGCACGAGCATCAGCATCGTCATCCTGAATGGAACCAGCGCGATAAGAATGGTGCGATCTATCGTGATGCTGAAAATAACCCAAACTTTTTCAGAACGCTTTGTTTTAATAATCCTGATTATCGCAGTTTTGTATTCTCGGTAATCCGTGAGATATGCGAGTATGATATAGACGGTCTTTTTTGCGACTGTACAGAGTATTTTCCGTGCAGATGCAGCCATTGTACAGAACAGATGCTTGAAAAAGGCATTGATATAAACGATGATACTGCAGTTCTCAAGTTTGCACAGGATGCACTTCGAAGCTTTGGCGAAGAAGTAAAGAAAATCCTCGGCAATGATAAGTACCTATACTTAAACGGAGCGCCTTATCATGCGTATCAGGACTTGCTGACCCACGTTGAGCTCGAGTGTCTGCCCGGTGGACACTGGGGATATGACTATTTCTGGCAGCATGCATCATACGCAAGAAATCTCCAGAAAACACGCATTTATATGACGGGACGCTTTAAAGGCGGATGGGGGGATTTTGGAGGCTACAAAGGCAAGGTTTCTCTTGAACACGACGTATATGATGCGCTTTGCAACAATTACGTTCCGTCTGTCGGTGACCACATGCATCCGGCGGAAAACATCATTGCAGATATTTATAAGGATGTTGGTGATGTTTTCGGACGCGTTATGAAATATGAAAAGTATACAAACGATGCCGAATTTAAAGCTGATGTAGGTGTAATTACATGGTCAACGGGTTATCTCGGCGACGAATACGCAGGTCTTGCTCGAATTCTTGGCGAACTTCATATTGGTTATGAGATTGTTCATGCCGATATGGACATATCACGTTTCCGCCTTGTGATTCTTCCTGAAGGTGTGCTTGTTGATGATATGCTTAAAACAAAGCTTGAGAAGTTTATAGCAAACGGCGGCAAAATTCTCAGTACAGGTTCGGGAGGTCTTCGTGCTCCCAAGGTGTGGCCGCTTGTTCAAAAACAGTTTTATTCAAATGCAGATGTGGAAATTCCGTCTGATACAGATTTTGCACTTTCCCAATACAAGCTTGAATACTGCGGAAAAGATACATCCAATTCCTCGTACTACAAGTTTAAAACGCTTCCGGAGGGAACGGCAGATATGCCGTGGTCTATGTACAGCGAAGGAATCCTCATGAATGCTAAAAATGATGCTGATGTCCGTGCGACGTACATAAAGCCGTATTTCAATAAACATTGGGACGGCATTCACAGCTATTTCTACACACCGCCCGAAAAGGAAACGGAACATTCGGCTGCAGTGGTATGCGGGCCGGTCGCTCACATTTGCTTTAATGTATTCACTGCTCACAACCTCGTTGCGATAAAGGAGCATAAGCTCCTCGTAAAACAGCTGATAGATGAGCTTTTGCCCGAGCCGCTTGTGAAGACGGGAAAGATTCCGTCCACCGCTCGCGTAACGCTTACGGGAACGGATGAATACAGCCTTCTCCATATTAAGACAACTTATCCGGAAACTCGCGGCAAATTCACAGTTGTTGAAGAACATATTACCCAGCCTGCAGGTGCAGTGGTGAGCGTTCGCGGGGAATATGAAAGTGTCTCACTTCTTCCGGCCGAGACCCCTGTTGAGAGCAGAATTGAAAACGGAAGAACAATTATAACACTTCCGGAAATCACGGGATATGATATGTTCTTGTTAAAGTAAGACATTTCCAATGATTTAAGCGTTTTAATGTGATACAATTTAATATACCATCCCATTCCAAAGAGAATGTGGTGTTTATATAAATTCAAATCTCGCGCAACACAAATCAAACTGAAATTGGAGGAAAAAACAAGATGAAAAAATTATTATCACTTATCCTCGCAACAGCAATGATACTCAGCATAATCCCCGCAGTGTTCGCTTCAAGCAGTGAACTTGCAACAGTAACGTACGACTTTTCAAAATTTAAAAGCAAAACGTTTGAAAAGGTATCGTCAACAGGAGAGTATACCAAAGCTTTCACAGATTTTACCGAGGTTTCAAAAACAACAGAAAATTGGGCATATCTCGGCTCTAATATTGATTTTGCTGCGGCAAAAAATGCATCTGCCGGAGTTGAGGCGGGAGGTAATGCGATTGGAACCGCCGGATATGCAATGACGGCAATTGCTTCAGGCGGATATATTAACACTCATACACTTGCCAACGATAAATGGATTGCATTTCAGATAAAGGTTCCGGAAACTGCAATATATAAGATTTCCGCCATAACCGCAAATAATGCAAATATGAATGATATTGAGTTCTATATAGTGCCTAAGACAACTTTTGATTCTAAAGTTAATTACGGAACTCCTTCTTTTTCTGAGGGAAAGTTTACAAAGGTCGGTGCAACGTCGTTTGATGGCCTTGGTATAAGTTCTAATTTAATGGCGAGTGCTGCTTGCACGAAGGACTCATCGGCGGGAGCAACTGCTCCGACTATCGTTCTTTCCGATCTAAATGAACAAGAACTTTACGCAGAGATGGATTATGTCTTGGTTGTTCGCAATGGTTACAACTCTCCTAAATACATAAGAGTCAGCTCACTCACCCTCACTGAGGTTGAGGCAGCAGAACCGGAGCCTGAACCTGAACCAGAGCCGGAACCTGAACCAGAGCCGGAACCGGATCCTGTTCCGACAAGCACAAAATATGTGTTTAGCTCATCAAAACTTTTTACAGAACTTGATGATAACAATAAAATGGACACCACACTCTATGATGAGTTCAGTGAAATCACACCCGCAGCCGGTGAAGGCGATTGGTGTATAAGTGCACGAGGTTCAAAATACTATACTACGTCAAATGGTACAAAAACAACCACTATGACACTTCTAAGCAATCTGACCTTCAATCCGTTCAAGGCATATTATGGTAGCGATATTTCAGATAATGCTGATGCCAGCAATATGTCAATGGCAACGAGGGGTGTTATAGCTGTTAATGTCCCCGTTGCAGGAAGCTATGACATTTCAATGAAAGTAAATGAAATGACTAATGGTACCGAAGCGGATATTTATGTTCTTTCGGAGGCTGACCTTACAACATATGCGTCCTACCTCTCTGCAGAGGGGCAGATTACGGAAAAACTCCTCAAAAAACTTCCAATCAAAGGACGCATAAGCACTATCGGAACAACAAGCAATGTAACAAAAAGAGCAGGAACAGCAAACTTTGCAAAGGGAACAAACTATATTGTTTTACGCTTCTCATCTGACAATACCACATGGGGCGGTTCGAGCAAGCAGTTTTTCCGTGTTAGTGAGCTTTGTCTCGATCCGAGTACGGGAACAGCGGAAGAAGAATTGCCCGCAAAAGCTCCTGCAAATGTCAGTTTCGCAGCAAGTGCTGATATCCTTGTGAACGGCAAAGAGTATGCTGCAAATAACGTAGCAGCATTTGAACCCGGCACTGAAGTGACGGTAGAAGTAAAAGACGATTCAAACTTTGCGGGCTGGATTCGTGGTCGCGAAGGTGCCGGCGTGCATGTTTCGCCTAATAGTGAATACACCTTCACTATTACATCAAATACATATCTGACACCTGTCTGGACAGAGGCACCTGCTGAAGGGGCTCAGAAGGTAGAGTTCTGGAATCAGAACGGTGCATATGTTAATAGCGCAACTGTTGTTGACGGAAAAGCAACTGCTCCGACAGCATCACTTTCCGGTTATGTTTTTGATGCGTGGCAGACAATGGTGAACGACGCAGAGACCCCACTTGAACTTTTTGAGGGCTCCGTTGACGTAAGCGCACTTTCTGATGCAATAATCCATGTGGTTGCAAAGCAGGATGCAAAATTTGCTATGGTCACGTTAGAAAAAGGCGAACCTAACTATGATGCTGTATATGTAAACGGAACTGCTTCCGGTTCAAAGTACTTTGGTAATAAGATACCGTGCTATGATGCAGATGCAACACACTGGCTTCGTGACGGCGCTGTTGTCGCATACGGTGCAAGCTATGATCACTATGTGTGGGATGGTGCAAATATCTATTCTTCACATGTAGCAATTGAGAATAAGCCGCTCATAGTTCTTGAAGACACCTCCGTTGACGATGCATACATGATAGAGTACGATAAGGGCAATGCGGATAATGTAATTGAAGCAGGTATCCTTTTCGGAAGCTCTGAAAATATTGTTATTACCTCAACAGATGGTGCAAAAGCCGCATCGCAGAAAAATGAAGACCATGGTCAGTTCTGCGCAAAACCAAACGATGATGAAGCGTACGTTCGCGGATATCTTATGTATGAGAAAAATGGGGTAAAATACGTTATTTACACCGCTGCGATGGCAACATCCGCGGAGTAATAATACATCCTTATGCGGGGCACCGGGGTTTCCCTGTGTCCCGCGCCTAACTTACTATAAAAGGAGAACGCGATGAGGAGAATATTGAGTTTGATATTATCGGTTGCTATGCTCATTGGCTTGTTGCCGGCTATCTCTGCTGAAGATAGTAGTACAGTTATTGCAACAGTAATGTATGATTTTTCGCACTCTGCTTTGGGTAGTGCTACATTAGAAGCGGTAGCACTGGACGGAACGGTCACTAAATACCTCACAAGCTTTGCCGATGTATCGGCAAAAACAAGCGGTGCAGTAAATAATTGGGCATATCTTGGCACTAATATTGATTTTGCTGTCGCTGCTGCCAATGGTGCTACGGCGGGAGGTAATTCACTCGGAACTGCCGGATACAAGATAGCAACAATAGGTAGTACTTCTTATGTGCACGTTTATGCGCCTAAGAATAACCATTGGATTGCATTTCAAATAAAGGTACCGGAAACGGCAACGTATAAGCTTTCGGCAATAACAGCAGAAAATGTTAATATGCCTGATATTGAGTTTTATATAGTACCTAAAGCTGCTTTTGATGCTAAGGTCAATTATGGAATCCCCACTGTTACAAATGGTTCTTTTTCAAAAGTTGGTGCAACCGCATTTAATGATCTTGATATAAGCTCTCATATAATGGCGAGTGCGAATTGCACAAATACCGGCAGCATAACACTCACGGATCAGAATGAAAAAGAACTTGAAGCAAATGCTGAATATGTTCTGGTTCTTCGTAATGGTGCATCTTCGGGTAAAAATATAAGAGTAAAATCTTTGACACTCAGTTATGAAACAAATCCCCTTGATAGAATTGAAGCCCATTTCGATGATGTATTTATCGGAAAGGCTCTTTCAACACCGAGCGTGAATTGGTATGATAAAAACGGAGAAATTGACGGAAAAAACGGTGAAATAAGCTTTGAAATAGAAGATGATGGAGACGGTGTTCTCATAAAGAACAATGGTGAGATTCTTGTGGTAAAAGAAGGCTCGGCAAGGCTTAAAGTCACAGGAACGCTTAATGATGTGACAAAAACGCAAATTGTCACCGTAAATGCTGTAGTTGACAGTACCTGGTCTGGTGAGAGTATCGATTATATCTTCAACACTACAAACGGCGAGGATAATTATGCAATCCCCGGCGAAAAGAGCGTGAAGATGACAGAAGATGATTTTAACGGACTTATATGTCTCGATTACAGCTTTGTCCGTCCTTGGGCGATGGTTTCGGGTGATGTAACCTGCACAAATGATGTAAACGGATTTTTCGCAACAGGGGATACTCATATGCACATTTCCGATGTTGCAGGAGAATGGGTTGCATTTAAGGTGAAAGTTCCGGCTCCGGGCAGATACAGAATGGATTTGGGAGCATCTGGATATGTAAGCTCAGGTCTTGTGTCGGTATATATGCTTCCGTACAAGCAGGAAATGAACTTTAACTCTATCAGACAGAATATCAGCGATTATGCCACGGAAAAAAACTACGTTGGTGAGGTGGATACTTGCCTTCCCGATGTGTCGAAAGTAAACGTGCCGGAAGCGGCAATAAATGCTGTCGGTATAGGTGATTTTTATATTGAGGAATCTGAAGATTTTTCGGAAAATGGCTTCGATGAATATCTTATGATAGTAAGGGTGAACAAAAGTCCGATAGGTGGAAAAGTCCCGATTCGTCTAAGAT
>JAZLCV010000072.1:0-2459 GCA_045614365.1 Eubacteriales bacterium
CCACAACAGGCGGATCATCAAGCGATAACAGCACCGGAACACCGTCAACCGAAAACACCGGCACATCCGGCGATACGGCAGGCTCTTCCGGAGCCTCCGGCGGTGGCGGCGGTGCTACACCGGACAACACGTCCGATGAAAAGGACAACGCCGATGAAGGCGAAAGCCCTCCTTGCCTAAAGGAGGGGGGAGCGTCGGATGACGGTGGGAGGATACAAAACGACGAACCGAAATTCACGGATTTGAGCAACCACGCATGGGCGGCTGACGCAATAGGTGAGCTTGCGGCTGATGGAATAATAAAGGGCACGTCTGCAAGTTCGTTTAGCCCTGCAAACAATATAACCCGCGCAGACTTCGCGCTGCTTCTCGTTCGTGCATTCAAGCTTGAAAGCGAAAATGCGGAGAACTTCGCAGATGTTTCTGCAAGTGACTATTTTGCAGCTGAGCTTGCAATTGCACGCAACAACGGACTTATATCCGGCATCGGTGATAACAAGTTTGCACCACGAAACACAATCACCCGCCAGGATATGATGGTAATAGTTTACCGTGCGCTGACTGTCCTCGAAAAAGAGCTTCCCAAACCTCGCGGGAGGGGGACCGTCGAAGACGGTGGAGGGATTTCTCTCTCGCAATACCCCGACTTTGACACCGTCGCTCCCTACGCCATTGATGCCGTCTCCGCGCTCATCTCGGCAGGTCTCGTAAATGGTAAAAACGGACGCATTGCGCCGACTGATTACACCACACGTGCAGAAGTTGCAGTGTTAGTAAAACGAATAATTGATTATATAAAGTAATCAAAAAGCAGAGGACAGTAACAGCTGTCCTCTGCAAATGACAATGCAGGGAGACAAAACAATGCAATTTAATCTCGACAAAGAAATAATGAACACGGCGTATTCGCAGATAGGCCTTGCGCCGATAAATACGGCAGAGCATTTTCAGCTTGCCGCGCATCTCGGCTTTAATGCACTTAAAGGTGATGTAAGGATAACGAAGGATAACAAGCTTGTTATGTGCCATGATGCGGGAATAACGCTTGATGGAAACGGACGCATATGCAAGCTTGATAAAAACAACCGCGCGCTTTTTCTTGACCTTACATATGATTATCTGAAAAGTCTTGAGTATGCTGCGGAATACGATGCGATGGGGCATTATGCAAAAATATGTGATTTTGACACATATGTCCGCATATGCAAGGAAAACGGAAAACTCGTTTATATAACGCTTCGCAACAACAAAATTCCGGAGCTTGTCCGCGAGGTTATGAAAACGGTAAGAAAATATCATGTTGAGAACAATTGCATTATAAATTCATTTACTATCGAAACGCTTCGTGAGGTTAGAAAATACAGCGATGTTATTCCACTTTCGCAGGTGATTTTGCACCGCGCACCGCTTACGCGCGAGGTGGTGGATAACGTGATTCCGTTTAAAAACGGCATTGTAACGATGTTTATTTATCCGGAAAACGATCCTATGAAATACTGGGAAGAATCACGTGACGGAATAGAGTATGCAAAGGAACACAATGTGCCGATTCATATGGCACAGGTCGGCTCTTACAAGGATTATTGTGAGATGATACGCCGTGGCGTTACGGGATTTCACATAACCCGTGCCTTTCTTCCGTATACCAGGGGGAGTGTTCAGTTTGTAATAAGAATTGAGAACGGAACAGCTTCTTTTGAAAATGTCTTAGGTTCTGATCGCCTTACGGCAGAGGTTGCAATGAGTGGCGGCACAGTAAGCATCAAAAACATTTGCAATAACGGCAGTGGTTATGGTTATGATGACGGTTTACCACTGTTGTGGTTAAATAAGCTTCCGTTTGATGTGAATGTAAGATGTGAGGAAAACCCTGATTGCAGTGTACGTTTTGAAAACAATATTATAAAGATTGAAACAAAGGAAACAGACGGTCTTTATATAATAAATGTGAATATATGACAGAAAGGAATTTGCGTTATGAAAAAGGATTTCAAAAAGCTGAAAGTTGCATATATCGGCGGAGGGTCACGCGGTTGGGCGTGGGGATTTATGACCGATCTTGCACAGGATAAGGATATGGGCGGAACCATTTACCTCTATGACATAGACTTTGATGCGGCAAAGAAAAATGAAAAGATAGGAAACAGCATCGAAATAGGCGATTGGTCGTACGTTGCAAGCAAAACGATCGGAGAGGCGCTTGACGGTGCGGATTTTGTAATCGTATCAATATTCCCGGGAACATTTGATGAAATGCATTCGGATGTACATTTGCCGGAGGAATACGGGATATATCAGTCTGTTGGAGACACCGTAGGTCCGGGTGGAATTATCCGTTCGCTTCGCACCGTACCGATGTTTGAGGAAATTGGTCTTGCAATCAAGGAGTACTGTCCCAAGGCCTGGGTAATCAATTATACAAACCCCATGACTCTTTGTGTAAAGACTCTTTACAGAGT
>JAZLCV010000073.1:0-7042 GCA_045614365.1 Eubacteriales bacterium
AAGTCAAAGGGGAAGGTTGATAATTTTTCTCTGGTTATAGCTGTCTAATTGATTGATTTAATTCATAAACGGCTATATAATAATAGTCAGAAGCTTAAAAACAAAGGCAGAAAGAGGGCGAAGCGGATGATTAAAATTGCGCTTTGTGACGACGAACAAAAAATACTTGATGAAGTGTCGCAATATATAGATGAATATGCTGAAAAGAAGAATCTTCAAAATTTTGAAATTTTCCGTTTCGATTCCGTAAAATCTCTTGAAAACGTTTTGGAAGACGAAAAAGCTTTTGATATTTTCATTCTTGACGTCTATATCGGCAACGGAATGGGTACGGAGCTTGCAAAATCCATCCGCAAAAAGGGAATTGAAAGTCCGATTGTTTTTCTCACCACTTCGGTTGAGCATGCACCCGAAAGTTTTGAAACCGGCACTCTTCGCTATCTTATAAAACCTGTTAATCCGCAAAAGTTTTGTGAGGCGATGGATGTAGCCATTCTTCAAGCGGAAAAATTGGGTGAACATCTTATCAAATTCAAAACCGAAAACGGCCTTGAAAGTATCAACGCCAGCAGCATAATGTATTCCGAAGCTCACGACCATTATCAGCACATAACCCTTGATAGCGGCGAAAAGATAAAGGTAAGAATGACCGTTTCGGAACTTTTTGCTGTACTTATCAGAAACGGCGGTTTTGCAAGGGTTGGAAGCGCATACATAATCAACCTTCGTAACATAAAAAACGTTTCCACGTCCGAAGTGCATCTATATAACGACATAAGCATACCGATTCCAAGAGGTAAACACACTGAACTTAAAAAAGCTTTTTGGGATTTTCAATGCGAAGGAGAGGAGGATTAATCGGCAATGGCAGGAACGATTTTTGAGTTTATAATCCTTCTTATTACCCATGCGGCTGCCGGAATTTATTCTTCCACCCTTAAATACAGTAAAAAGAAAACTTATATTATCTGGGGAATCTGGATTGCGCTTCAGACCGGCCTTTTGTTTTATACAGAATATATTCTGACAAACTGGGCTTTGCAATTTGTTGTTGGATTCATCCTTTCCCTAATCGGTCAATATGCAATCTTCTTTGCGACCACAAAGGGAAAGCTTGCCCAAAGAGTGTTTGTGATGCTCACATATTCAATTTTCTTTTGTATTGCTATGACGGTTGTCATGATGGTGAAAGGAACGTTTGAAAATCTGCATTGGGCAATTATGGTTGTTATCCATGCGGCCATGCTTTTTGCAACGGTAAGTTATTTTTTGCGCTACGTATGTTCTCTTTGCCGAACTGCTTCAAAAAACATCACAACCGGTTGGAAGCCCCTTATCTTTGTTAATGTCGTATTTTTCATTACCGTAATACTTTCTTCTATATTTCCGGTAAGACTTACTAATTTTGATGATCCCGCATTTATCACATTTGTTTTTATAAGTATTTCGATTTTTTCTGTATATCCGATTATTTTTTCAAACATAAACAGCCTTTCGGAAGCTGCGATGAAAAGGGAAGTTGAAGCCCAAAACAAGCTTCTTTTGGCGCAAATCGAAGCGGAAAATATTCAGCTTTTGGCAGACAGTAAGGCAAGGCATGACCGCCGTCACCATGACCTTGTCATGCTTGAATTTGCAAACAACAATGACATTGAAAGCGTAAGGGAATATCTTGAAAACCTTGTTGAAAGCGAAAATAAAGTTTGGGGAGAAGTTCGATATTGTGATAACATGACCGCAAACACCGTCTTGACCGCTTATGAAAGAAAAGCAAAAGAAGAAGGGGTTTTTGTAAAAATTTCGGCAAATGTAAGCCGTGATATTGAAATTCTTCCGCAGGATTTGGTTATTGTTATCGCAAATCTTTTTGAAAACGCGATAAACGCCACCGCAAAACTTAAAAACGAGAACAAAGAAATAGAAATAAACATTAAAGAAAATGCAAAGAGACTGCTTGTTAAAATGGAAAACCCATGCAAAAAGAATCTTGTTTTTGATGAATCATGCTTTGGAATCGGTATAAGCTCTGTTATTGAAACCGCAGGAAAATATGACGGAATGTATGATTTCAGCGCAGAAAACGGCGTTTTTTCCGCAAAAATAAGCCTTAATATAAGCCAATAAAAACTCAAGAAAAAGAGTTTGAGCACGGAGAAAAACGCGGTGCTCAAAAATGAGCACGGTTTAAAAACACATAAAACATCTAATATATAATACAAATTAAAAGGCCTTTCGGAATAATCCGAAAGGCCTTTTTGCAATCTACGCCAAAAAACTGCAATCTGTGCCAAAAGAAACAAAAACAAAAAATTTTTGCTAAAATGATAATCGTATTGGTGAAAGTATTTTTAATGCTAAAAGCCATATCAAAAGTTTTGTCAATTTATTAAAGAAAGGAAATGAGAAGATGTTCAAAAGAGCACTATCACTTTTTCTTGCAATTCTTATGGCGGCGGGAATGTTCCCGTTCACAAGTTTAACCGCTTATGCCGCTAAGAAAAAGGATGTAAACTATTTCTTCCCAACCCTGGATACGGAAATAGAATACAAATATATCGAGCGCCTCGATATAGGTTTTTCCGGCGACGCTTTTGAAAAAGGCGACCAGGTCGATGCTTACATGTTAGGCGAAAAGAGTACATATTACTTCAATTATCTCGGAAGTTATTACGAGTATAAAAAGACCGAAGAATATATGCCTTCTGTCGCTGCGGTTGCAAGAAACATTGCACCGGAATATGTTGACATCAAGATGAACGAGATAATCATCTATAGAGTTGACAGAGGAGACGGCCTTGATCCGCTTTACGGTGCGGTCGTTGCCTATGATCCCCAAAAAGGTATCACTTTCTATGGTGTTTCCTCTCCCGATGGTTCTCCTTCTCTTTATAATATTACCATGGAACCGGGCGTTTACTATATCGACGTAGTATATTGTACCGACCACGGCCTTGGAACCAAGGAAATTTACCATACCGTAAATTACCGCGATGATGACGGAACTATTCTTTGTGTAAGAGAAGTCAGAACAGGCGAAAACGCAATTCCGCCCTCTGCTCCGGTTAAAAACGGCGTTACCGGACAATGGAACCACACCGGTGAATATATCAACGGCGATCTTGATATCTATGCGGATTATACCGGCGGCGAAATTTTTAAACCGGAACGTCCGGATGATGCTTATGCAGAAGGAACAGCTCCTTTTGTAAGGGATGACTATAACCAGAAGATCCTCAGCATTCCTGCAGAAAAAAACATGACCCCTTCCGATGTTGAGAACATGGTGGCAGGCCATACTTTTGAAGATATAAAGGTTGACTATGGCCTTTATCAGAAACAGACTGCCCAGATCAGGGAAGTCGGCACCTATGGTGAACTTAAAAACACCGAGGAATCTTCCCTTGGAGTAGGTTTTGAAAAACTTTGCGAATACCTCAGCGAAACTTATAGCTTTAATATCAATGAGATCATAGTTTATCAGACCACCTTTGTTTCCGGCCAGGACCGTGATAAATACTGCGTTATCATGGGATACGATTATGATAACCAGGCAGCCTATGTTGCATACGGTCTGTATGCTTATGAGATCGTTATCTATAACCCCGATGACCTCAGAGATAAAGAACTTGATATAACTTTTGATATTGACATCATGTCAGGTTACGCAACCAGAGAAACCCATAACGTAAAATACGTCCGTGAAGACGGCAGCGTTATCAAAAGCGTTATGGTTACCAATGGAAAGAACGTACGTACCAACGATATTCCGGAAGTTCCGGAAAAAGACGGATATGAAAGCAAATGGTCCAATGACGGAACCGGAATCAACGGCGACATTACCATTTACCCTGTATATACAAGAATCGGCGGCGAAGTTGAAGACACCGGACCTTATACTGTAAACTTTTATATGCCCGCATGGATAGTAAACCTTGAAAGAGAGGAACCTGTCACCGACGAAAACGGAAATCCCTACGCCGATGAGGATCCCGTTCTTATCCATACCGAAATAGTAAAACACGGTGAAGACGTCCAGTACATCCCCACCATTCCCTGGAAAGCAAGCAAAGCTTATGAATGGCACGACTGGAATGACAGCTGCAAGAACATAACCGAAAACAAGGATGTTATCGTCAAAAAGACGGCCGGCGGTAAACGTGTTTTCAGCTATTTTTATGGAGTGGAAGATACAGTTTGCGGTGCTCCTTATGACGGAGTTGCAAATATAACTCCTCTTGATACCCCGGATTTTTCCTTTAACATTGAAGATACCGCTATCGGTGAATGGGTCCTCAAAAAGATGGCCAACCTGGCAACTTATTACCATGTCCAGACGGCAAACGTACTTGGAACCGAAAACCACTATCATTATGTCAGAACCTATGAACCCGAAGGCGTAAAATATCTTCAGAAAGATATATCCTATATTTTGACCGGCCTTTCTGATGTACATTCCCCAGACAACACGGAAATGTACTCTGCAATGATGCGTTATGTCGGTCTTTTCGGAGATCAGACGGCCGAAACCCTTTATGGCAGCGATGCTGACGCAAGCACCAGATACGCAAACCTCAAATCTGTTGTTGAAGGTGCCGCAGCAGCATACGGAATTGCCGTTGAAGACGTTCCGATCCATAAATTAAGAGATACTGAATATGCAGTCTGGATCGCATATACTTACTATGGCGAAGCCATCGTTATCTGCGAACACGATTGCCACTATATCCTCGATGCTGACGACGAAAGTTCCTGGGAACTTGCAAAAGCCAAAACCTATAACGGAACTCTTGCGGATATAAGCAAAAAGGCTCTTGAATATGAAGGAAAAGAAGCAACCGCAGTTGAAAAATGTGAGATTATCTATACCGTAAACGGAAAAGTTGTATCCACAGATACCGCAGTTGCCGGAAGCAAATATAAACTTATCCAGCCCGCAGCTATCAGAGGCTATAAGACCGAAGGCTGGAAATATAACGGCCAGATCGTTGGAGAAGAAATCACCGTTGAGGGAAGCAGCATGCGTTTTGACGCTTCCTATACCGAAGAAAGCGGCGCAAGCACCGGCCTTGCAAGCATAACTTTCAACTATGGCTACAGCTCCACCGCACCCAGCGGCTTCACCACTAAAGCAGGCAGAAGCGACGTTGGCAAGATCAAGAGACCGGTTATCGACGGTATTACCCAGAACGACGCAAAAGGCAACTGGACTCTTAAATATTTCGGCGTTTATGATGACATCGACACCAGCAAAGAACCTTATCCCATGAGCAAATTCTGGAACGAGCTTCTTGATGCCGATACCGAATATACCCCCACCGCAAAAACAATTCCGATTTATGAACTTTATTATAACGGAAAACTTGTAACTTACGGTTTCATCAAAGCATATGATTTAGGAAAAGGCATTCTTCTCTTCGACGGTGTTGAAGACAAAAACTTTGTTCTTTCCGCATTTGCCTGCGACCTTGATAAAACCACTTTCATTGATATCAACTACGACGGAAGCGCAACTCCTTATCTCCCGATGGATACCACTGCGGATAACGTTTATTTCGCAAACGCATATTCCATAGATAAGGTAAGCAGAATCAATTCCATAGCCGTATCCGGATCAAAAGAGCCTGTTGACCAGTATGGAACATCGATGAACCATTCCGGACAGTGGAACTTTGAAAAACTCGGAAAATATTCTGAAATCAAGAAAGAAGTTTATTCCTATTATCTTGATTCCACCGTTAAGAATGCCGCAGCACTTCTCGGAGTATCCGCAGATGACGTAATTGTTTACGATTTCCGTAACGGCAACACCCATATTGCATACGGCGCGATCCTTGCACAGTCCGGCGGAGATTCCGGCGATACAAAGCTTTTCTTTATTGGTGACACCGCCAAAGACGGAAGCTGTTTCTACGTTTCTCATGGTTCTGTTACCGACAAAACCTATTCCATAAGCAAGAGCGGTAACACCGATTATTCCGGAGCGATCAAAAAAGAGATCGGCGAATATTTTGCAGTAAGCTTCTATGCAGACGGCGCAAAAGTAAGCGAAATGCTTGTGATGTCCGGTTCTGTAATCACTGCTCTTCCCGAAGTTCCGGAAAAAGCAGGATATACCGGAGCATGGGATTACAATAATACCCCCATCACCGCTGATACAAAAATCAACGCTGTATATACCTTAACAGAGGTCGAACCGGATGAACCCGATGAACCTGTTGATAACAAGGCTGTATTCACTCCTGTTGAGGAAACTCCCGTAAACGAGGCGGTTATCGCCATCAGAAGCGGCGACGTATTCCTTTCTTATGAAAGCGAAACCGGCGTTGTGATCGAAACCGACGAAGAGGGCAACGTCCTTGCTCCTGCTAAAAACATTCTCTGGAAAGTAACCGATAACGGCGACGGCACCGTTGTTTTCACCAACACAGTTGCAGGAAAACAGCTTGCTGTATTTGTTGACGCAGAAGGCAATACCAGAATCGGAACCGTTGCCGGCGAAGAAGAAATTAACCCCGGCGACGATGATATTCCCGGTGAAACGACCGAACAGATCGAATTCCTCAGCGAAACCGGCGACGAAGGATCCACCGAGCCCGAAGTTCCCACCGATCCTGAAGAATCCACCGGACAAGTTTATACTGATTGGACAATCACAAAACTCGGTTCCAGCTTCTATCTCGGAATCACTCTTGGCGACGGAAACGAATATTTCCTTACCGTTTCTGAAGATAATAAATGGGTCATAAGCGCAGAAACCGCTCCTGTTTCTTTCTGGGAAACCGATGAGGAACCGGAACAGCCCGAAGACCCCGATGAACCCGTTGTTCCCGGTGAACCCGGTATTGGCGGAAGACCTTATACCACGGAAGAACTGGATGCGATTAGACCTGAAGGTCCGAAAAAATATGATTATGCACCTACATCCGTTTTCGCCAGATCCGGTGACAAACTCATAGTCTATAGTCACAGCAAGCTTGCTGATAAGAAAAAATACTATGCGTGGAATGGCGAAACCGGAAAAGAAACAGCTTTGAGCAGCTAC
>JAZLCV010000074.1:0-9438 GCA_045614365.1 Eubacteriales bacterium
CTTCTTTCAGACGGAGGTGCGAGGATCAAATCTGCTGCGGAAGCGGCTAAAAAGGGAAATCTTACAGGTGTGCAGTCTGTAATTTCATCTATTGCCGAAACAGAAGAAGGAAAGGAACTTTTAAACGGGCTTATGAACAGAAACGGAAAATAATAACGAAAGGAGAGTGCTTTCTGTGGCCGAGCTTGAAAATATAATTGAGAGTGTGATGTCTTCTCCTGAAAGTATGGGAAAGATTATGGATATCGTGAAGATGTTTGGCGGTGGGGAAGAAAGCGAACCGGAAAAAAAGCCTTCGCCTCTTCCTGTGCCGGGCGGGGATTTGCTCGGTCTGGACCCTGCGATGCTTTCCAAGATCATGGAGCTTATAGGAAGCTACAGTGCTGAGGATGACAGGCGCATACGTCTGCTTGGTGCAATTCGTCCGTATCTTAAGGATGAAGACAGCTTTCATATCGACCGGGCGATACACATTGTTAAGCTTTCTCGTGTTGCAAAAGGTGTTTTGTCAGAGTTCATAAAGACGGGAGGAAAACGGAATGTACAATAAATATTTCCAGAGTGATATGAATGCTTTTTCGGAGTTGTATCGTCCTGTTGAGTATGAAGAGGAGAAAACAACCAAAAGGTATGAGGAAAAAAAGGAGCATCCGACGGTAAAAGAGCATCGGGAAAGGTTTGATTTAAAGAAGCTTCTTAACGGTCTGGATGTTGAAAAAATGGGCATTTTACCGATCGTTCTCCTGCTTCTTCTGCTTCTTGATGTAGACGATGAAGAGCGCCTTATAATAATCGTCCTTGCTGTCATATTCGGAATATAAAATAAACGGCAGAACGCTTAATGCGTTCCGCCGTTTTAAATTATGAGTCAGTGGATTAATACATTCCCATACCGCCGTCACCCATACCTGCAGGAGCTGCGGGGACAACCGGTTCTTTCTTGTCAGCAACAATGCTTTCTGTAGTGAGAACCATAGAAGCGATAGATGCAGCGTTTTCAAGTGCACTGCGTGTAACCTTAGCCGGATCAACGATACCTGCCTTAATCATATCGCAATACTTGTTTGAAAGTGCATCAAAGCCATAGCCTGTTCTGCGGCTGTTCTTGATCTTATCAAGAACAATAGAACCGTCAATACCTGCATTTGCAGCAATCTGACGAACCGGCTCTTCAAGTGCTTTTGCAATAATGCGTACACCTGTTTTTTCGTCGCCTTCGGTTTTGGGAATAAGCTTCTCAACAGCGGGAATTGCATTTACAAATACAGTGCCACCGCCTGCAACAATGCCTTCTTCCACAGCCGCACGTGTTGCGTTGAGTGCATCTTCGATGCGGAGCTTCTTTTCCTTCATTTCGACCTCGGTTGCAGCACCAACTTTAATAACTGCCACACCGCCGGAAAGCTTTGCAAGGCGCTCCTGAAGCTTTTCACGGTCAAAATCAGAAGTGGAAGCTTCAATCTGAGCGCGAATCTGCCCTACACGGGCCTTGATCTCGGAAGGATCACCTGCACCGTCAACAATGATGGTGTTTTCTTTCTGAACTTTAATCTGACGTGCGTGACCAAGCATATCAAATGTGGTTTCCTTAAGATCCATGCCAAGCTCATCAGAAACAACCTGACCACCGGTGAGGATTGCAATGTCTTTAAGCATTTCCTTACGTCTGTCACCGAATCCCGGAGCTTTGATACCTACGCAGGTAAATGTTCCGCGGAGCTTATTAACGAGAAGTGTTGCCAAAGCTTCGCCTTCAATATCCTCAGCGATGATGACAAGTTTCTTGCCGGCCTGAACAATCTGTTCGAGAAGCGGGGAAATTTCCTGGATGTTGGAAATTTTCTTATCTGTGATAAGAACGCAAGCATCATCAATAACAGCTTCCATCTTATCTGTATCTGTAACCATGTACGGAGAAATATAACCGCGGTCAAACTGCATACCTTCAACAATTTCGCTGTAGGTTTCTGCTGTCTTGGACTCTTCAACGGTGATAACACCATCTGCAGATACCTTTTCCATTGCATCGGCGATAAGAGTACCGATCATTTCATTTGCGGAAGAAACGGCAGCAACTCGGGAAATATCCTCGTATCCGTTAACCTTCTGAGATGCAGCCTTAACAGCCTCAACAGCGGCAGAAACAGCTTTGTTGATACCGTTTCTCATAATCATCGGATTTGCGCCGGCAGTGACGTTCTTCATGCCCTCACGGATGATAGCCTGAGCAAGAAGGGTAGCGGTTGTTGTACCGTCACCTGCGATATCGTTAGTTTTTGTGGAAACTTCCTTAACAAGCTGTGCGCCCATATTTTCAAACGGGTCATCAAGCTCGATTTCCTTTGCAATTGTAACACCGTCATTTGTGATAAGCGGAGCACCGAACTTTTTGTCGAGAACAACGTTGCGGCCTTTCGGACCGAGCGTAACCTTAACGGTGTCTGCAAGCTTATTGATACCGCGCTCTAAAGCGTGGCGTGCATCTTCTGAAAAAAGAATTTCTTTAGCCATGTTTAAATCCTACCTTTACTATAAAATAATTAAAATAAGAAAGTAATTATTCGACAACAGCCAAAATGTCATTCTGACGGACTATGATAAGTTCTTCGCCGTCAATCTTGACTTCTGTACCGGAATACTTGCTTGTAATGACCTTGTCACCGACCTTGACGTGCATAACAACGTCCTTGCCGTCAACGTTGCCGCCGGGGCCGACTGCGAGTACCTCAGCAACCTGGGGCTTCTCCTGAGCTGCAGCTGTAAGGATGATGCCGCTCTTTGTTGTCTCTTCGGCTTCTACCATTTTGAGCACTACACGATCTGCAAGTGGTTTAAGTTTCATTATTATGTCCTCCTTAAATAGTTTGCTCTTATATTTAGCACTCTCTGGATGTGAGTGCTAATTCTTATAATGATATAATAGAACAACCTGTGAATTTCCGCAAGTTGCCAATCGTTCAAAAAAACGCAAAAAAAGCGAAAAAACGTGAATATATCGAAATAGCTCACCTAACCTCTTTCAAACTCTATAAATCTCTTGATATCGCGCGAAAACGCGTGTTTTACAAAATGTTAAAATTTAAAAGTACATATAAAACTCGCATTTTATCATACCGTTGTACAATTTACGACGTTTTACTGCTTTTTTACCGTAAAAATGTTCGAATTCGGGATGTGATGTAATTACATATGTGGAAAAGTCGGGGAATGATTTCATGGTTGATCCGAAATCTCTGTAAATCCTCTCGGCATCGCGTTGTTCGAGGAGACGTTCGCCGTAAGGCGGATTTGAGACGATAATTCCTTCATTATGCCTTGGTTTGAAAGAACGCGCATCTGCTTTTTCAAAGGTTATATACTTATCAACCCCGGCTTTTTTTGCATTTGATTTTGCAAGTGCAACAGATGCTTCGTCTACATCGCCTCCCCAGAGCTCAAAATTGCGGGAAAACATTTTTGTTTTCGCACTCTCGCGGATTGAGTGCCAATTTCCTTGCGGGCAAATTTCCCAGTTTTCGGCAGCAAAGCGCCGTGAGAGCCCCGGTGCACGGTTTTCGGCAATCATTGCCGCTTCTATCAGTATGGTTCCTGAGCCACAGAACGGATCACAGAAGAATTCGCGTCCACGGTATTTTGATAACTGAACCATTGCAGCAGCAAGGGTTTCGCGTAGCGGTGCAGCACCGGAAACGGCACGGTACCCTCGCTTGTGAAGCCCTGCACCCGTTGTGTCGAGATACAGCGTTGCAATATCATTCATGATTGAAAACTGTATCTGATATTTACTGCCGGTTTCTTCAAACCAGGAAAGCGAGTATTTTTCACGAAGCCTCTCCACCACTGCTTTTTTTATTATGCTCTGGCAATCGGGAACAGAGAAGAGCGCGGATTTAAGACTGTGCCCTTTTACCGGAAAGGCACCGTCCTTTGGAATGAAGTTTTCCCACGGAAGAGCCTTTACTCCTTCGAAAAGCTCGGTAAAGGTAGTGGCGCGAAAAGAACCTAAGGTAAGAAGAACACGTTCTCCCGTGCGTAACCAGATGTTTGCAAGCGCCATATCCGAGAGTGTTCCAAGAAATGTTACCTTTCCGTTTTCGGCACGTACATCGGAAAGTCCGAGCTTTGTGAGCTCTTTGGATGCTATTCCCTCAAGTCCGAAAAGGGTAGGTACGCAAAAGTTGAATTTTTCCATATTATAAATGAATCTCCATTTTTATTCTGTCTCTTGTGATTGTTCGTTATCAGGAACAATGGTATTGTCACCGGAGGTGTTATTGCTATCCGGATTTTCGTCGGATGTTCCGGAAATTTCCGGCTCATCGGAATGGTTTTCTTCGCTTTCGCTGTTTCCGGTATCACCGGTGTTTTCAACGTTGTTTTCCGGATCATCGACCACAGGCGCTATATAAGTGTGTGCAGTGCAAACCGAATTCATCGGTTTTTCGGCACCGCTTGAGAAATAAAACTGACCGTTTTCTGCTTCTCCTTCGTGGAAAACATACTGTTCATCGGGAACAATAACTCCGGGAATTGGGAAGGAGCGTTTGATGTTCATAAGCGCAACAGTCCTGCGGTTTTCTGCGGGACAGAATTCCGATGCAAGCATATTTGTTGTGGTGTCGATATCAACAAGAATATGTGCGTCACATGCTTTTTTTGGTACATCGTCCTTGTGGAAGTATCCGGCAACAATTCTGCTTCCCCGAGGGTCGAGCTTGCAGTTCTCGGTTGCAAGCTTTCCGCTTACGGAACAAACATTCACGTATTTGAAATCATCGTTTTTTGCAAAGCTTTTTGAAGGAAGCTCCTTGTGGATTTCGTTCATAACATTTTCCCATGTTGTAAGTGCGGGAGAAAGGGATTTGGAAATATATTTCGGGGTGTCATATCCAAACCAGACAGCTCCGACATAGTAAGGTGTATAACCGACAAACCAACGGTCTTCATCGTTGTTGGAAGTACCGGTTTTTGCCGCGGCAGGAACACCGTTTTTAAGCTGTGCATAGGTTCCTGTTCCGCCGCTGACAACGTTCTGAAGCATATAGCTCATATAAGTCGCTGTCTTTTCGCTCATTGCCTTCGTCGGGGTTGCTTCCTTTTCCAGAAGGACATCGCCGCTTGCATCAAGCACCTTTGTGTA
The DNA here is from genome assembly GCA_045614365.1 of Eubacteriales bacterium. Taxonomy (GTDB): domain Bacteria; phylum Bacillota; class Clostridia; order Oscillospirales; family JAAYXM01; genus SIG480. The sequence continues at coordinate 5,141 of JAZLCV010000074.1, forward strand.
GATTCTCGGCTCATAATAGACTCCGCCGTTTGCAAACGGTGCATAAGCCGCTGCCATTTCAAGAACAGTAATGCCGTTTGTAAGCTGACCTAGAGAAAGTGGCGCAAGGTTTTTATCTCCGTTTTTTGAAAGGGAAGTAACGCCTAAATTTGCTGTGAGGAAGTTGTAAGAACGGTCAATTGAAAGCTTTTCAAGCGTCCTCATTGAAACTGTGTTTATAGACTGCTTTACTGCTTCATTGATTGTTGTCCTGCCGGAATAGGTTCTCGATTCGTTTTTCGGATATGCCTTTCCGTTTAAAAGCCTTATCGGAGCATCATCCTCTACGGAATATGGTGTGATAAGTCCGTATTCGATGGCAGGTGCATATACTGCAATAGGCTTGATTGAAGAACCCGGAGGGCGTTTTGTTCGCGTTGCGCGGTTAAGAACTCTGGCACCGGATTTTTTGCCGCGACCGCCACGCATCCCTAAAACGTCTCCGTTTTCTGGGTCGAGAAGAATCATTGCGCATTCGGGCTGGACATTTCCGCTGTAGTTCGGGAATTTACTTGAATCTTCAAAAATTTTATCCATTGCAGTCTGTATTTTCGGATCAACTGTTGCATATATTTTAAGACCGCCGGAATATATTGTGCGAAGCGCAACGTTCTCCGAATAACCGCATTTTTCTACTAAATCGTCAATAAGCTCTTCAATAATCTCGTCAACAAAATATGATTGAACATGAGTTGTTGTGTTATTCCGCTTTTCTGTGTTGAATTTAATGTCTTCGCTTTTAGCACTTTCGCATTCTTCTGCGGAAATCATCCCAAGATCCTGCATTCGGTTTAAGATATTCACACGGCGTGCCTTGTTGTTTTCGGGATTGATGTACGGGTTATAATAGGTAGGAAGGTTGGTGATACCCACCATAGCTGCGCATTCCGCAATCGTAAGCTCGGAAACATCCTTTCCGTAGTATGCCTGAGCTGCGGTGCCGACACCGTAGCATCCCTCTCCAAGATAGATTGTGTTGAGATACATTTCAATAATCGTATCCTTGTCATAATGACGCTCAAGATACAGTGCACGCATAATTTCCTGAAGCTTGCGCTTGACCGAGTCCTGATTGTCACCGGTTAGGTTTTTTACAAGCTGCTGTGTTATTGTTGAAGCACCGTAATCGCTTTTGAATTTAAAGAACATATTCGCGCTTGCAGAGAGCGTGCGTGTCCAATCAACACCGTGATGCTTTTCAAAACGGTGGTCCTCAATGGCAATGGCTGCATCTTTTAAATATGTAGGCATATCTTCAAGATTTACCCATGTACGGTTTTGCGAATCGTAAAGACGTTCAAATTCTTGCTCGTTGCCGTATTCATCAATGTAGTATACTATTGATGAATAATTAAGCTTCATCGCCTCAACCTCGATATCAACGTGAGAGTCAAGTGAGAGCATATATCCGATAAAAACGAGCATACATATACCGAAGGTACATGCGAAGATATGAAGAACGGTACGTATTGCAAACCACTTTCCTGAAGAGAAGAAATCATCTTTTCTCCGCTTTCTGTTGTTGGAATTGTTCTGAGTATTCAACATAAACACCTCCGTGTGTAAAACATATCATCATATAGTATACCACAATTTTTTTCCTCATACAAGAAAAAAATATGTATAGAAGCATCCTGCTGTTATAATAATATAGAAAGGGCGTAGAAAATATGAAAAGCAGAATAACGGAACTCAGTTGTAAAGAGGTGATAAACATATGTGACGGAACCCGTTACGGTTATGTAAATGATGTAGAGGTTGACATTGTCTGCGGGCGGATAATTTCGCTTATAATCCATACCTCAAAGTTTGCATCTATTTTTTCGGATTGCGGGGATATAATCATCCCGTGGGAGTCGATAAAAAGAATCGGGGAGGACCTAATTCTTGTTGACAATATTATCGAACCTCCGTACAAAAATAAAAAAATTGGAATTTTTAAAAAAAGTTCTTGACATTTGGAAAATTATTCTGTATAATAAAGAAGTTCGTTGCCGGATTGTGTAAGGGTAGCACGACAGACTCTGACTCTGTTTGTCTGGGTTCAAATCCTAGTCCGGCAGCCAAAAAGAAACGACAATTTTTGACAAGAAAGTTGTCGTTTCTTTTTTTGCTATTATCTTTTCACTTTTCGCTAAAAAATTGTCGTTTCCGGATAAGAGATAAAAGAGAACAGGGAAGAGAAATGGTAGCTTTGCTTACGCGAAGCTTATTTTTATATGCATCTAAACCATTCGGCTCTTCCAGAAAAAAGCACTTGCAATTCGCAAGTGCTTTTTAAATTATATCTTCTCCAGCAGACTGCGCCTGTATTCGAGCGGTGTTTTGCCTGTTTCACGACGAAATATGCGTGAGAAATTCTGAGGGGCAAGTACAACGGAATCCAATCTCCGGTAGTTTCTGTTTGTTCTACTCAAGGGGAGTTTCCTTAACTTTTCTTTTAAACACTATAAAGAATGCGATAAGCTCTACTGCAAATGTCACAAGCCACGACGCAGTGTATGAGGCGAAAAGCCATTCAGGAGTGTGAAACTGCGGGATTTGGAAAATTGTGAAAATCCATCCTAGCCTTATTCCGCAGACACCGAGGATAGAAATTATCATAGGTACGATGGATTCTCCCATACCGCGCAGAGCACCTGTTGTAACCTCCATAAGTCCGCATATGAAATAAGGGATACCCAGGAAGGTTATTCGTATCATACCGTCTGCAATCGCCTGTGCAGAGTCTGTGATATAAATAGAAAGAAGCTTCTCTCCGAAAATTACGGAGGAAAATCCGGTTATCACGCCGGCTGCAGTTACGCAACAAAGGCATATTCCCAAAAGCTTCTTAACCCGCTGGTATTTTTTTGCACCGAAGTTCTGCCCGGTGAAGTTTAGTGTAGTCTGGTAGAAACCGTTCATTGATGCATAAACAAAGCTTTCTATATTCGAAGCTGCGGCACTTCCGGACATAAACACATCTCCGAATGAGTTTACCGATGACTGTATAATTACATTGGATATAGAAAATAAGGAACTCTGTATTCCGGCGGGGAGACCGATTTTAATTATTTTCAAAAGCTGTTTTTTATATATACGAAAGCTTTTTATCGCGAGTCTGCATGCATCCTCACGATTCATAAGTGCAAGAAAGACCAACGTTGCGGAAACCGCTTGCGAAATCATCGTAGCAAGGGCAACCCCGGCAACATTCATATGGAAAACCGTAACGAATATCACGTTCAAAATTACATTGATAACACCCGAAATGCTGAGATAAATAAGAGGACCTTTTGTATCTCCGGCTGCGCGAAGAATCGAGGCACAGAAGTTGTAAATCAAAGTGAATGTAATGCCTGAAAAGTAAATTTTCATATATATTGCGGAAAGCCTCAGTACGTTTTCCGGAGTACCCATAAGTCTTAAAAGCTTTTCGCAGAAGATTACACCGACTACTGTCAAAAAAATACCGCATATAATTGCAGTGGGAATGGCGGTATGGATTGTTTTCTTAACTTCATCATGGTTATTTGAACCGAGCCCGTGGGCAACCGTGACGCCGGTACCGACGGAAAGTCCGATGAAAAAATTGACCAGAAGATTGCTTATGGAGCCGGTTGCCCCTACAGCTGCAACTGAAATGCTTCCGCAGAAGCGCCCTACAACAACGAGGTCTGCTGCATTGAAAAGAAGCTGGAGTATGGTTGTGAGAATAATAGGGAAAGTGTAGAGAAGAATGTTTGGAAGTAACGGTCCGTCAAGCATGCTTCGGTTTAATCGTCTGGTCATTTTGTTCGCCGCCTTTTTGTTTTTCTTAAGTAATTATACACCTGTTTTTCTGCTAATGCAAGCTATTTGCCTATGTAAGACTGAGGATTTCATTTTTTCTTGCCGTAAAAAATGGCAGCTATGGAAAGCATCAGAACGGATATGCCGATGACAACTCCGCACAGGGCAAAAAATCCCTGAGGAAGAATGTTGATTATCTCATCTGTGTAACGATTAAATACCCAGTTGCTTTTTCCTGGAAAAAACAATTTATGGAAAAATGTAAAAGCAAAATCAAAGCTTATAACCGCTGTGAAACCGATAATTGAGGGGAGAGTGAGAGCGCAAATTCCGGCGTAAAAAAAACTTTTTCGCCGGTAAAGAGACAGCCGCGGCTTGTGCTGGCTGCAGTATAAAAGAAATAAAGAAAGAAAAAGAGAAAATATAAGTACGGATGTATTTAAAAAGAATAACTTCTTGCAATCCTTAAAATGAGATTTAGCGCT
>JAZLCV010000075.1:0-18690 GCA_045614365.1 Eubacteriales bacterium
AGCGTTGTTGACGGGGTTCCGTCATAATGGAGATAGCCGTACCATTCGCCGTTTTCTTTATCGCAGAAATGCTTTTCTGTATAATCAAGAAGCTTTTCGTATTCTGCTTTATATTTTTCATCGCCATACGCAAGGTATGCAAGACGCAGAGCGATAAGAGTTTCACACTGCGGCCACCAAAGCTTCATATCCCACTCAAGCGCAACCGGAGGCTTTCCGCAGATATCGGTAAACGCAATGATTCCACCGTTCTTTTTGTCAAGTCCCAACGGCAGCGTTACGTCGATTATGTGACGCGCACGGGCGAGAGCTTCGTCGTTTCCCGTGATTATACCCTCGCTGAGAATGAACCATGCCGCTTCAAGCGAATGCCCCGGATTTACCGTTCTTCCGGCAGGGCTGTCAACAAACTCCCCGTCTCCGCTGACGTTTTCAAGCATACCGCGTTCGGTGATGTATCCGCCGTGGAGAACTTCATCAAGAAGCTTTTCCGCAACCGGTGCATACTTTTCACGAAGCGAATCCACGCTTCTCATCACCTGAGCGGTTGCGAGCATTATCATAACCGGCGAAAGAGCTTTCATATCGCAGTTTTCGGGATTTATCTTCGGCTCGGTCCTACGCACACCCGTAAAGCATTCATAAGCTACATCAAAGTAATTCTCAGCAGCGGCAAGAACCTCTGCATCCCCCGTTGCCTTATACAGCTCCGCACAGCCGATTGCCGCAAATGTCTCGGAAAAATAGTATCTGCGCTTCTGCAGGCCTTTGCCGTCTTTTGTTACCGTGAAATACATTCTTCCGTCAGTGTCCGTGCACTTTGGCAGGAAGGAATATATATTCTTTGCGGCGCGGAGATACTCAGGATTTTTGTCGATTGCATTGTATGCCTTTGCAAAAGACCACATAGCGCGGCCCTGGAACCACACGCTTTTATCTGTTCCGTATATGTTTCCCTCTTTATCGAGGCAGGTGTAAATACCGCCGTTTTCGTAGTCTACACCGTTGCAAAGCCAGAACGGAAGGATATTTTCAAGAAGCTCTTTTCTGAAATTCATAATGCTTTCATCCTTTATTTTTTATTACTAATTTATTTTACCATATATTCCGACATTGTCAACAGTAAATGTAACGCCCGCTTCCGCGGGCGGTACAAACTGTTTTACGTTTTCCCGCTTTGTCAACAGTAAATGTATCGCCCGCTCCCGCGGGCGGTACAAACTATTTTACGATTTCCCACTTTGTCAATAGTCTGTACCACCCGCAACGGATAGTACAGACTATATGCTTAATACTCAAACTCGCCTTCATACACAAGATGTGCACTTCCGGTAAGCAGAATGCGCTCATCCGTATAGTTTACTACGAGCTCACCGCCCGGAAGCTTTACGGATATATCTTTTCCCTTCTCGCATAATCCGTTTTCTGTTGCGGCAACAACAGCAGCACACGCACCGGTTCCACAGGCAAGCGTTTCACCGTTTCCGCGCTCCCACACACGCACTCTTAGCGTCGTCGGATTTATCACACGCACAAATTCTGTATTTATACGATCCGGGAATATCTCCGCACACTCAAACCGTGGACCGATATCTGCAAGATTTAAGCTGTCGGGTGCATCGCAGAACACAACACAGTGCGGATTTCCCACGGACAAGCAGGTTATGTTGTATTTCTCCCCTGCAATTTCTGCGGGGCAATTTACAAGCTTTTCTTCGGCGAGAGTAGTCGGCAGTGATTTTGCCGAAAGCTCAGCCTTGCCCATATTTACCGCAACAGAGCTCACCTTTCCGTCACGCAGATACAACTTCATACGGTAAACTGCGTTGCCTGTTTCAACAGACATATATTCACTTCTTACATAGCCTTTATCGTAAAGGTATTTAGCTACACAGCGGATACTGTTGCCCGCCATTCTTCCTTCGCTTCCGTCACGGTTGAACGTGCGCATTTTCGCATCGGCAACGGTAGATTTTTCAATCAGGACAATGCCATCACCGCCAATGCCGTAATGCGGGGTACAAAGACTTACGCACAGTGATTCCGGGCAAGTCAGCTTTCTGTCGAAGTTTTCTATGAAGATATAGTCGTTACCGCAGGATTGCATTTTTGCAAAATGTATCTTCTGCCGCCAGAGACGCATTGCATTGATATCCACAAGCTCTGTATTTGAGAGCGTAAACCGGCTTTCTATGATATCAGCAAGAGCATTTGCTGTATCAAGAGAGGTAAGACACGGAATTCCGAGCTGCATTGCGCGGCGGTGAAGCCGTGTATAATCACCTACCGTTGCATCCTTTACAGCTCCGGTGTAAACGATATAATTAAGCTTTCCGCTTTCCATAAGCTTTGACAGCTCATCATTTTCTGTTGCGTTTGCTACGGAAACAACATTTATTCCCGTCTGCGCTATTGCAGATGCCGTGCCGGTTGTTGCATAAAGCGCAATGCCCGCATCCGAAAAGCGCTTTGCAAGCGAGATAATCTCGCGGTAGTCGCTTTCTTCAACGCTTATAAGTACACCTGCCCCGGCTTCGGTGTGCGGTGACGGAACGGTAAATCCGGCGGATGTGAGCCCTTTGAACAACGCTTCCGCCATCGTTTTTCCTATACCGAGCACTTCGCCCGTCGATTTCATTTCCGGACCGAGAATCGAATTTACATCACTTAATTTTTCAAAAGAAAATACAGGGACCTTCACTGCATAGTACGGCGGCGTGCGGTAGATTCCCGTCCCGTAGCCGAGCTCGCGCAGACTCTCTCCGAGCATTACCTTTGATGCAAGGTCAACCATCGGCACATTTGTGACCTTGCTTATATACGGAACAGTTCTGGATGCGCGCGGGTTAACCTCAATGACATAGAGCTCGTTATCGTAGATGAGATACTGGATATTCACAAGCCCTTTTGTCTTCATCGCAAGAGCGAGCTTTTCAGAGCAGTCGCACACCTTCTGCAGGAATTTGTCGTTTAAGTTATACGGTGGGTAAACAGCGATTGAGTCTCCGCTGTGGACACCGGCGCGCTCGATATGCTCCATAATTCCCGGGATGAGTACATCACGTCCATCGGATATTACATCCACCTCAAGCTCTGTACCGGGCATATATTTATCAACAAGCACAGGATTTTCTATGCCGCCCGAAAGAATGGCTTTCATATACTTTTCCGTATGCTCCGGAGAGCGCGAAATCGTCATATTCTGCCCGCCGATAACATATGACGGACGCAAAAGCACAGGATAACCGAAGCTTTCGGCTGCCGCGAGCGCTTCTTCGACGGTATTTACACCCATACCGCGGGGGCGCTTTATCCCGAAGCTTTCAAGAAGCTCATCAAAGCGACTTCTATCTTCTGCGACGTCTATACTCTCAGCTGATGTTCCAAGAATCTTTATGCCGTTTTTGTCAAGGAACTGAGTAAGCTTTATCGCAGTCTGTCCGCCAAACGCGACAACAACTCCTACCGGATTTTCAACGCGGATGATGTTCATCACGTCTTCCGGAGTGAGAGGTTCAAAATAAAGGCGGTCTGCCGTATCGTAGTCTGTCGAGACAGTTTCGGGGTTGTTATTTACTATTACAACATCGTATCCCATTTCACGCAAGGTCCAGACGCAATGAACGGAGCTGTAATCAAACTCTATTCCCTGCCCGATACGGATAGGTCCCGAGCCGAGAACCATAACAACCGGCTTTCCGCTTCTCGGGAAGCGGCGGGAATCGCAGGCGGAATCACTGCTTGAATAGAAATACGGCGTTTTCGCAGAAAAACGCGCAGCACAGGTATCAACCATCTTATAGCTGAAGTTATGCTCCGGAAGCATTTTTTCCCCGCTTATCCGTGCTATTGCGGCATCAGTATAACCATATTTCTTTGCCTGTATATAATCTCCATCCGTGAGACCGCTCGAGATTTTCTTTTCAAAGTCGGCAAGATTTTTAATTTTTGCAAGGAAATAGCGATCTATTTTTGTTATATCATAAATTTCATCAATCGAAACACCCGCCGTAAGCGCTTCAAACACCGTAAATATACGTCGGTCATTCTGCTCGGCAAGGCGCTCGGATACCGGGCGGTTATCAAGCGCCGGCGCATTCAATGTGTCAAAGGATATTTCTGCACCGCGGACAGCCTTCATTATTGCTTCTTCAAAGCTCTGACCGATTGACATTACCTCGCCTGTTGCCTTCATCTGTGTTCCGAGCTTACGTTCAGACTCCGTGAATTTATCAAACGGCCACTTTGGAAACTTTACAACAACATAATCTATCGCAGGCTCTGCAAGGGCACTTGTTACACCCGTTATGTCGTTGCGTATTTCATCCAGAGTATAGCCGAGTGCAATTTTCGTTGTTATCTTCGCAATGGGATATCCGGTAGCCTTTGAAGCAAGCGCAGAAGAGCGCGAAACGCGGGGATTTACCTCTATTACCGCATATTCAAAGCTCTCGGGATTAAGCGCAAACTGACAGTTACATCCACCGACAATTCCGATAGCCGAAATAATGTCAAGCGATGCCTGACGAAGCATACGGTACTCTTTATCCGAAAGCGTGAGAGCAGGTGCCGCAACAATGGAATCACCGGTATGTATACCAACGGGGTCAAAGTTTTCCATTGAACAAACGATTATTGCGTTTCCTGCGCTGTCACGCATGGTTTCAAACTCTATTTCCTTCCAGCCCGCGATGCATTTTTCAATAAGCACCTGCGTTATTGGCGACATATCAAGTCCGCTCTTCGCGATAACACGAAGTTCTCCCTCGTCTGCAGCGATACCTCCGCCGGAGCCGCCGAGCGTAAATGCAGGACGGACAATTACCGGATAGCCTATCTTTTCCGCAATGGCAAGTGCACCGTCAACATTATCGGTAACATCCGACGGAACGCACGGCTGGCCTATCTCTTTCATTGTATCACGGAAAAGCTCTCTGTCCTCCGCCTTGTCAATTGCATCGACATCCGTGCCGAGAAGGCGAACGTTATATTTTGCGAGAGTTCCGTTTCTTTCAAGCTGCATAGCTATTGTAAGCCCGGTCTGTCCGCCAAGTCCTGCAAGCAGTCCGTCCGGACGCTCTTTTTCAATTATGCGCGTGACCGTTTCTGCATTGAGAGGTTCAAGATAAATCTCATCTGCGAGATTTTTATCCGTCATTATCGTTGCAGGGTTTGAGTTTACAAGAACAACGTTTATCCCCTCTTCGCGCAGAACACGGCATGCCTGCGCACCGGCATAGTCAAACTCTGCCGCCTGACCTATGACAATAGGTCCGGAGCCTATCACAAGAACCTTCTTTATTGAAGCATCACGAGAGGATTTTGTGCCATTCGCACTGTAAAGCATTCCGGCATTACATTCTTCTGCAACAGACTGTTTTTCAGGCTTTTTCGGTAATACTTCAGGAATTTCATCACAAATCACGGCACTTACCGACTTTTCCTCACGCATAATGCGGATTATCTCACGCGTATCCACACCGGAAATACCGCATATTCCTTTTGCCTTTAAATATTCATCAAGACAGCCCTCGGAGCGGAAATTTGACGGAGAAGCGCAAAGCTCACGCACAACAAATCCAAGCGGTGATTTATCCCCTTCCTCTTCATCCGTTATTATACCGTGGTTTCCCGCAAGAGGAAATGCAGACACGACAATTTTACCTGCATTTTCTTCGCAGGAAAGAGTTTTCATATACTCTGTTTCTGTGGTAAAAACAAGCTCGGAGCAAGCGTCGTTTACCGCACCGATGCGCTTGCCTTCAAACACGTCACCGGTACTAAGCACCAAATATGCCATAATTGTTAAACCTCCTCAAAAAAACACACGCGGACATACGCATCGCAGCATATGTCCGCTTACCGTGTATTTATAAAGTCGCAGCCATTACCGCTTTTATTGTGTGCATACGGTTTTCAGCCTCATCAAACACAATGGACTGACATCCTTCGATAACCTCATCGGTTACTTCCATTGCATCGATGCCGAATTTATCATGGATTTGCTTTCCGATAGTAGTTTTAAGGTCGTGGAATGCAGGCAGGCAGTGCATAAAGCGGCACTGTTCTCCGGCGTTTTCCATTATACGCGAATTCACCTGATATGGAAGAAGGTCTTCAATTCTTTCCTTCCAGACTTCATCCGGCTCACCCATTGATACCCATACATCGGTGTAAATAACATCTGCACCCTTTGTTGCAACGATCGGATCTTCGATAAACTCAAGAACCGCACCCGTCTCTTTTGCAATTTCCATGCAGGTCTTTACAAGCTCTGCATCCGGGAAATATTTTTTCGGAGCACAAGCAACAAAGTGCATACCCATCTTTGCACAACCGACCATAAGCGAATTGCCCATATTGTAGCGAGCATCACCCATATATACAAGCTTTCTGCCGCGAAGAAAGCGGAAATGCTCTTTTATCGTAAGAAAATCAGCAAGAATCTGAGTCGGGTGGAACTCATTTGTAAGTCCGTTCCAGACCGGAACGCCTGCATACTTTGCAAGTTCTTCCACAACCTCCTGACCGAAGCCGCGATATTCGATACCGTCAAACATTCTGCCGAGAACACGCGCGGTATCTGCAATGCTTTCCTTCTTACCGATTTGAGAACCCTGAGGATCAAGATATACGGGATGCATACCAAGATCTGCTGCAGCAACCTCAAACGCACAGCGGGTACGCGTGCTTGTCTTTTCAAATATGAGAGCTACGTTCTTTCCCTCAAATGTCTTATGGGGAATTCCGCGTTTTTTCTTCGCCTTATACACGGATGCAAGATCTATGAGATAATTGATTTCTGCAGGTGTAAAGTCAAGCAGCTTTAAGAAATGTCTTCCCTTTAAATTCATATCGGCATTTTCCTTTCACAATCATTGCGCACAGGCGCTTTTTATAACGGCAACAGCCTCTTTAAGAATATCCATCGGGATATTAAGCGACGGAAGAAGACGAACCTTATCCTTTGCCGTAAGGCAAAGAACACCGTTTTTCATACATTCACGAACGACATCACCTGCGGGCTTTTTCGTCTTTATGCCAATCATAAAGCCCATACCGCTTACAGACTCGACACCATCAGCGCCTGAAAGCTCCGAGAATATATATTCACTTTTGCTCTTTACGTCAGCAAGAAGCTTATCATCAATTCTTTCAACGATGCTTATTGCGCCTGCAGAGCTTACTGGATTTCCTCCGAAAGTCGAGCCGTGGTCGCCAAAGCCGAGAACATCCTTTACCTTATCAGAAAGGAGAACTGCACCGATAGGCAATCCTCCGCCGAGACCTTTTGCCGTTGACACAACATCCGGCTTTATACCGAAGTTCATATACGCATACATTTCTCCGGTTCTTCCATTGCCTGTCTGTACCTCATCAACAATGAGAATAATATCATTTTCCGCTGCATACTGCGCGGTTTTCTTAACGAAATCAGCCTCAAGAGGAAGAACACCGCCCTCACCCTGAATGCACTCTATCATAATTGCGGCAGTCTTGTTGCTTTCCGCAGTTTTTACGAGAGCATCAAAATCGTTTGCGGGCGTATGTACAAACCCCGGAGTGAGCGGACAGAAAAGCTCGTGATAATGTTCCTGACCGGTAGCCGCAAGTGTTGTGAGCGTTCTGCCGTGGAAGCTGTTTTCAAGCGTGATTATTGTAAAATAATCTTTTCCCTTTTTATCTGCCGCATATTTTCTTGCAACCTTTATTGCACATTCGTTTGCCTCCGCACCGGAGTTTCCAAAAAACACCTTGCTCATTCCTGTCTTTTCACAGAGAAGCTTTGCAAGGCGGGCACACGGCTCCGTATAATAAAGGTTTGACATATGCTGAACCTTTGAAAGCTGGTTGATTACTGCATTCTTCCACTCATCATCAGCTATACCGAACGCTGTTACACCGATTCCTGTTCCCATATCAATATAACGCTTGCCGTCCGTGCCGTAAACCTCGGCACCTTTACCGTGGGAAATTTCTATCGGAAATCTGTTGTACGTTCCTGCAACGTATTCTTTATCAATAGAAGTTATATTACTCATCTTTACCTCCGGTTACCATAGTGCCCGCGCCTTCGTCGGTAAGAAGCTCCATAAGAATGGAATGGGATACTCTTCCATCCATAATAATTACGTTTTTAACGCCCTCGTGGATAGCCTCTATACAGCAATTAACCTTCGGAATCATACCACCGGAGATAACTCCCTCCTTATACAAAGAGGATGCCTCATCGATCGTGATTTCCGTGATAAGCGTTGACGGATCATCTTTATCGCGCAGAATACCGGCAATATCTGTCATCATAATAAGACGTTCGGCACCAAGCGCACCTGCGATGTATGCTGCGGCAGTATCACCGTTTATGTTGTATGTATTTCCCTCAGCATCACAGCCGAGAGTTGAAATTACGGGAATATAGTTCTTTTCAAGCAGGTCAATAACCGGCTTTATATTTACCTTTGTGATATCGCCGACATATCCAAGGCGCTCATCTCGCATTTTAGACTCGATAAGGCGGCCGTCCATACCGGAAATTCCCATAGCCTTGCCGCCCTTCATTTCAAGAAGATTTACAAGAGTTTTATTCACCTTACCGGCAAGCACCATCTGAACGATATCAACGGTCTCTTTATCTGTTACGCGAAGACCATCCACAAACTCTGCCTTTTTGCCAAGGCGAGACATAAGGTCACTGATCTCCGGACCACCGCCGTGAACAAGAACAATCTTTACACCGATAAGCCACAGAAGAACAATATCCTCCATAACCTGCTCTTTGAGCTGTTCGTCAATCATTGCGTTTCCGCCGTATTTAACAACAACAATTTTTCCGTTATATCTCTGTATGTAAGGCAGAGCCTGGGTTAAAACCTCTGCGCGCTCTGCATTTGAAAATAAGCCTTCCATTATCATTTTCTCCTTTATGTACGGTAGTCTCCGTTTATTTTCACGTAATCGTAAGTAAGGTCACAACCCCAAGCTGTTGCACCAAACTCACCGTCACCCACGGAAACAATAATCTCGATTTCAGTTTCGAGAAGAATCTCCTTTGCAAGTTCTTCAGAGAACGGGATGCCCGCTCCGTTTTTGCAAACCGCAATTTCGCCTTTTGCACTCTTGAAGGAAACATCAACGCGGTTTACATCAACATCCGCACCGCTGTAACCAATCGCGCAAAGAACACGTCCCCAGTTTGCATCTGCACCGAACATCGCCGCTTTTAAGAGGCTTGAGCAAATAACACTCTTTGCCACTGTTTTTGCAACGGATATGCTTGAAGCACCGCTGACTCTGCACTCAAGCATCTTTGTTGCGCCCTCGCCGTCTGCAGCTATCATACGGCAAAGATGGACGGTAACTGTGTTGAGAGCCTTCATAAACACGGCGAAATCTTCATTTTCACATGTCAGCTCATCATTGCCTGCCATACCGTTTGCAAGAACAGTTACCATATCGTTGGTCGACGTGTCTCCGTCGACACTTATCATATTGAACGTATCTGCTATATCCGAAGACAACGCTTTCTGCAAAAGCGCAGGAGAAATCGCAGCGTCGGTTGTAATGAAAACAAGCATAGTAGCCATATTGGGATGGATCATACCGCTTCCCTTTGCAATACCGCCCATCCGGCAGACCTTTCCACCAAGCTCAAACTCAACAGCAATTTCCTTTTTTACAGTATCTGTTGTCATTATTCCTTCCGCAGCAGCCTCACCGCCGTCAACAGAAAGACCTTCAGAAAGTGCCGGAAGTCCGTTTGCAATCGGGGTGATATCAAGCGGCTGACCGATAACACCGGTAGATGCAACAACGATGTCTTCTGCCGAAATACCGAGAGCATCGGCCGTAAATGCACTCATCTTCTCTGCAATCTCAATACCGTCAGCATTGCAGGTGTTTGCATTTCCGCTGTTGCAGATAATAGCCTGTGCATATCCGTCAGCTATATGCTTTTTAGTGACCGTAAGCGGTGCACCCTTGACAAGGTTGGTTGTATAAACAGCCGCAGCCGATGCTTTCACATCGCTTGCTATAAGAGTGAGATCCCGCTTTGTTTTGTTTTTTCTGATACCGCAGTGGATACCGTTTGCACGAAAACCCTTTGCGGCGCAGACGCCGCCGTTTATAATCTTCATCGTTTTTTCTCCTTTAAACGTTAAGTCCTGTTTTTTCGTCCGCACCGAGAAGAATGTTCATATTCTGGATTGCAGAACCCGAGGCTCCCTTGCCGAGATTATCAAATCTCGATACAAGAAGAATCCGCTCTTCATTACCGCATACGGATACTTCCATATCATCGCGGTCTGAGAGTGCACCTGCCGACATAAAGCCTGCCTCATCGGCAGGATCCGCATATCGGACAAGCCCGGTCCTGTAATAATCGGCATATACCTTTTTAATATCTTCAACGCCGCCCTTTATCTGATTTGCGTGAAGCGGAATTGTGACCTCCATTCCGCTGTAATAAGGCGCAACAATCGGACAGAACACCGGCGCATAGGAAAGCCTGCACACCTTCATAATTTCCGGCAGATGCTTGTGAGACTGAGAGATACCGTACATTCTCGGTGCATCAAGAAGAGAATCGCGCCCATCTGCTTCATACTCCGCTATCATTTTCTTTCCGCCGCCGGAATATCCGGTGAGCGAAAAAGCGGAAAGCTGCAGATCCGGCTTTATAATCCCTGCTTCAACAAGCGGTGCCGTAAGTGCAACAACGCCGCTTGCGTGGCATCCGGGATTTGCAATGCGCTTTGAATTCTTTATCTTATCCCTGCCACCGGAGATTTCCGGAAATCCGTATGCCCATAAGTCATTCGTTCGGTGAGCAGTTGATGTATCAATAACCGCGGTATTTTTATTTTCAACCATACCTACAGCTTCAATCGCCGCCGCATCCGGAAGGCAGAGAAAAACAATATCTGCCGCATTGAGCATTTCACGGCGAGCCGCCGCATCCTTACGAAGCTCTTCCGAAAGAAGCATAAGCTCTATATCCTGACGCCCTGCCAGACGCTCATGAATCCGCAATCCCGTTGTTCCGGCACTGCCGTCAATAAATACCTTAGTCATTTCAATTCCTCTTTTTTATTTTTCTTTTCCGGCAAAAACAGCTTGCCATAATACATTTTGAATTATTATACACCACAACAACCATTTTTGTCAATATCTATTTTATAATTATTTATTATTTTTGAATATTATTCACACCATCCGAATGTTTTATGCATTTTTTCTCACCGAGAATATCGAGCCGTACAATCGCAATCACAATTGAAGCCATATTTATAACCTCGGTAAGAACCCCTCCCCACGCAGAGCTTACAAAATTATATACAAGCCACAGAGGTGAGCTTGGAAGCGCACACAATCGGACATACTTTGGTGTTTTTATCCAGAAAGCAACCGTTGTGCACACCATACCGAGAATAGGAAGAACAGACAGCGCGCTTTGCCATGTCAGTATTCCTGCCGCAACAGACAGCACACAGAAAATCCACAGCCACAGCTTGTTATCCGCCCACGCCTTTCCTTTATTTACGAAAACAACCGAACGCAAAAGAGCCACCGCATTGAGAATTGCACCCGTATACGCACCTAAAAATCCGAAATGGATCACAAATGCAAGATTTGCGGCAAGCTGAAATGCAAGTATGTATTTATGAGTTTTCTGCTGAAAAGATATCACGGCAAGAATAAGCGCAATAGCACCTATTATCTGTGCAATTATATACATAATACAGTTTTCTCCTTGATTTTTTTACCATTTAATATTATAATACTCTTTAAAGAAACTTTCAAGGAGATTATGCTATATGAAGGATAAAATTTCAAAAGAAAAATCCGGTAACTTTTTGGCACTTTTGCCGATTGGAGTCTTTCTCGTTCTCTATCTCGGGTTAGGAATTACATTTGAGTACATTTTAAAGTACGAAATGGGATTTTACAACATCCCTATAGTTGTTATTTTTCTGATTTCTCTTTTTATCGCCTGTCTGCAGAACAGGAAGCTTTCATTTGACGAAAAGCTTTCCGTTATGGGTGCCGGTACCGGAGATAAGAATATAATAACAATGGTTCTGATTTTCCTTGTTGCCGGAATATTCGTCGGTGTTGTCGGCCGTTCAAGCGCAGACAGCGTTGCTTACTTTCTTTTGTCGGTAATCCCGCCGAAATTCTCGGTCGCAGTCCTTTTTGCTGTAAGCTGCTTTGTATCTTTAGCAATGGGAACCTCCGTCGGAACAATAACGCTTATAACTCCGATTGCGGTTTCGGTTTCCGTGGCAAGCGGATTTTCGCTTCCGCTGTGCGTCGGTTCTGTCGTCGGCGGAGCAATGTTCGGTGACAACCTTTCATTTACCTCAGACACAACGATTCCCGCCTGCAACGGTCAAGGCTGCCGTATGCGCGATAAATTCAGCGCAAACTTTGCAATTGCACTCCCCGCCGCAATCGCCACACTCGTTCTCATTCTCGTCCTTTCACTGAACACAGAAATTACAGGCGAGATTTCTCACGACTATAATTTAATTCAGGTTATTCCGTATGTTCTCGTACTTATAGGCGGTATTGCAGGTATCAACGTTTTTTCCGTTCTTCTTATCGGAATTGTTTCCGGCACGGTCATAATGCTTTCCACAGGCGCGACAGATACAATGACTCTTCTTGTAAATATGAAAGACGGCGCGGCAGGCATGTTTGAGACCGCAATGGTTGCAATCCTTGTTTCTGCGATATGCGCGCTTATCCGCGAGCACGGTGGCTTTGACGCACTGCTGTATGCAATTAAAAAGATTTTCAAAGGAAAGCGCGGCGGACAGATAGGAATGGGACTTCTTGTTGGAGCTATGGACATAGCAACCGCCAACAACACCGTTGCAATAGTTATGGCAAACCCGATTGCAAAGGAAATGTCTGAAAGCTACGGAATCTCTCCTAAAAAAGCCGCATCACTTCTTGATACATTCTCCTGTATTTTCCAGGGCGTTATTCCTTACGGTGCCCAGCTTCTCGTTGCGATTTCAGCAGTTGCTGTTGCCGGATATAACATCTCTGCATTTGACATTATGCCCTATCTTTTTTATCCGTACCTTTTGCTTATAAGCTCTCTTGTTTCTATTTTTGCGACAAAGAAAAAATAATTACTCCCCCACTCGCACAACGAGTGGGGGATAATTTTAATCGTACAAGGGGCTGTACCGAAATGCATTTTGCTACAATCCTTTTTTTCATTTCTTAGGAAATATTTTTCTGTAAATACGCACAAGAACACGGCGGGATTTTTTTAAGAATTTTCTTATCGGCAATAACTTAACCACACAGACAGAATAAATCTTATACCATGTTTCATCTACAGTATGATACTTATCTTTCCGGTAAAAAGCTTTAAGAACACCGATTACATTATCATCCGTGATGTTATATTCATAATTCTCGCAATTGTCACCGCAGATAACATACGAATCAGGAATAACCTTTACCACTCTGTGCAAAACATAATCATCCCCGCGACGGTAAAGCGGAACATCATATTTTTTAAGCCGCCCGTCCGGCGGAAGAATTATGACCGTATCACGCCGGTCTGCAAAAAGCGGCTGCATGCTTATTCCGGAGGTGGTACAGACAAACTTTCCTTCCTCGGCAATCGCCTGCTCGATGCTTTTTATCTCGCTCATACCTCTAAAAGCCCTGACTCGGTCATCTGCGCTATCATTGCCGCGGTATCCGCTTTTGCCTTTTCTGCCGAAAGCTCATACTTTTCCGCAAGACGTGCAGCAATTTTCTCTTCTTCCAAACCGCCTGCAATCCATTCCCATATATCTGCCGCCGAATCATTAAGCTTTACCATACCGTGAAAATCATGGCTTGCCTTGCCGCTTGCTATAACAATCGCTTCATCAAGGACACGGCGAAGAACAAACCCTTCTTTTATTTTCATAACAATCACTATCCTCTTGTTTTTTACTATTGTATCACAAAACAGATGCGATTTCAAGCAAAAGAAGGATTTATTATCAAATTTGAACAGATTTAAGTTCAAGTGAATCGAGCGTTACCGTTGTTTCTTTTTCGCCTTTGATAAGTTTTACCGTTATCGGCATATCGTAATCGGTGTTGAGCAGATATACTTTATCCCCCTCATACACCGACCAGCGGAGTCTGTCACTTCCGATAACACGGATATCAGCCTTTCTTGCGCTTGCCGTTATCATCTCACGAACAATTGCGCGATAGAGCGGTAAAAGCGATGCTTTTCCCGGATAATCAAGCGCGGTTACAAGCGTTGCAACGCCGCCCCCTACTTTATTCTCAATCACAGCAGGAAGGAGCGCCTTATCAGGCACAAATGCATCCGTAAGCAAGGCGGTTTCAACTCCGCCACAAAGCTCAAATTCTGCCCAGTTTACATATCCCGCAGAATAAATCGGATCGCAGAACAGGTCGCGGCTTCCGGGGTATACTGCATTTTCATCAAGAGAAGTATACCGGAATTTGATACCGGCATTTGATGATATGCTTTTTTCGGTAAAGCTGCAACCGAAAAGCTTTTTGATTTTTTCTTCTGAAACGGGCGAAAACTCGCCGTTTCTTACAGTGGATGTGTTAAGATGCGCCGCACTCATAAGAAGACGTCCGCCGCGATTTACATACTCATACAGCTTATCCATATCCTCTTCCGTCATTGAATTCCAGCCAAGGAATATGAGGTAATCATATCTTAAAAGGTGTTCTGCATCAGCTTCTATCGGGACGATATCATACATACCATATGCAGGAGCAGCGGAGAAATCCGTATCACCGAAGTTTGCTATGTCGTTCCACGTGCGCTTTGTGCCGATTTCATCAAGAATCCTCCATGAGTGTTCAGCATCACTGTGTCCCCATTCTTCACGGTCAAACTGATTCCATATTGAGCTTCCGCCCCATCCGCCATATGCATCGTGACGTCCTGACACAAAGGCAACCTTTACCTTCGGACCGCCAACGGGACGCTTGTCGCTCTTTATATAATCCATCATATCGCACATAACCTTGCGGTATTCCCCGCAAAGTTCTGAGTCTGCCTTGAAATTATATCCGTACGCGCTTACAAGCTCGTCTCCACTTTCAAGGCAAAGCGCGTTCGTTCCGGCAAGATATGCATATTTATATGCAAGCTCCAGTCTTTTGCGCTTCAATATATCGTCGTGTCTCATACCGCCATACCATTCGTGAGCAACGTATGTTCCCCACAGCTTTGAATCATAGGCACGCGCCACACCGCGAAGAGAGGACACAAGCACGTCAGGGCTTCCGCACATAAGCTCAAGCATCGGGATGGTAACGCCCGCTTCGGCGTTGTATTTGTTAAGTCCCGTGGCTTCTACCGAAACTATTGCTGGAACACCGAGCTTTTTATCTATCTCTATATACTTTGAAACATCTGCAACGTAACCTTCGTGTGCCGCCTTCATATCGGGATATTCTGTAATTTGGGTTGTATCCGTACCGCGCGCCTCTCCGCGGTTAAAATATCCCGCAAGCTTGCAGGCAAAGGAGCTTCCCGTTTCACCTATCATATCACCAATATAATATTCACCGGCAATCTCACGCATCTTGTCCACGGTTTCTTTGTCAAAGTGGCTTTCTCTTCCGTCCGGTGAGTGCTGAATTGTATACAGAAAAATGAAATATATCTTATTCTCTGCCATATACCTTGCCCACTCGACAAAGTAATGCTGCGGAATCGGTATGCGGCGTCCCATATACCCCGGGCGGATTGTAACGAAATTAAGCCCCGTTTTCACGCAACGCTCATATATCTCATCTATCACCTTATCCGGATCAAAGCCGTGTTCACCTATGTGAACTCCGTTTAATACAATGTCTTTGGTCATAGTATATCTCCTTATTTTACGAACCTCTTGCAGAACGGGCAGCCGGGCTTTTTACAAAGCAAAGCAAACTTATCCTCTCGCAGCATCTGCATTGTTATGTCATACAATTCACGAAGCTCCATACGGTAAAGTTTGGAAAGACCGAACGGCACCTCATATATATGCAGACCGCGGCGCATTGCTTCTTTGTAGAAATCATCCTTAAGTCCCTTATAGAAATTTCGGCATCCAAAAAGCTGTTTTTCAATTGACGCGGTTTTCGTTCTGCCGTTTGCATCAATATACTGAATTATTGCCGGCTCGGCATACTCAGCACCTGCCATAACCTCAACATAGTGCAGGAAGGTATTTGCCCCGGGAGAGCAGCCGAGAAACACCACGCTTGCGTTTTCATCAAGAGCTTTATTAAGCGGTGAAGTTTCTCCCGTAGGCGCATCAAGAAGTCCGTGACCTGACACAAGCTCTTTTGCACCTTTTCCCATTGCAACCCACTCGTGCGTTGCGTGGTTTGAGCGGAAAGAATCTTTTCTCTTCACCATTGCTTTCGGCAACAATCCCGTTCTTACGGTCTTATCGCGCAAGGCGCCATTATCTCTTGTATCATACGGGCGGAAGGCGTATCCTTTATTCACATCGCCGTCAAACATAAGATACGGGAAGGTGAACGCCGGTGCCATAAAGGTTCCGTCATCTCCGAGAGTGTTCTGCAGCGCTTTTATCATTGCGTCCGCACCGCCCTCAAGATAACCGAGGCTTGATATTCCGGAATGGACAACGAGCGTATCTCCCTGCTTTACGCCAAGCTCTGAAAGAGCATCCGAAAGCATTTCTTTCGTCAGTGTACTTTTCGCCTTCATCGTGAGATATCCGTATTCCGAGAACATTATGCAATTGTGAAGCCAACGCTTTATTTCCGCTTCTGTATACAAAATCCCCTTATCCCACTCGGCTTCCTCTATTGCGGTGCGGAGCGTTTTCTTACCGTCCATTTTTGAGAAAACTTCAGCAAATCTTTGATACAGCATCCCGCCATAGCCAATAGTTCTTTTCTCCGGCGGTATGCAAAGCATATCATGCGGAAAGCCGCGCATTGCGCGGGAGAATATGAAGCTTTCGCAATAGTCAAACCACTGGGTTTTCTCAGTCTTTTCGGGTGCGCTTGGGATATTTTCCGGAAGCTTTACCTTTTCTGCATAAAGCTTTATTTCATCGGCATCACCCCATAGCACAAGGCTCTCGATTTTGCTTTTTTCCCTATAGAGCAGGTATTGCATACGTGCATTCGCATCCGTTCCCGGGCGCACGCTTTTTAAGGCTTCCGATACAAGAATTTCATTTGCTTTTTTAACGGCATCGGGAAGAAGCGATGAGACCTCTTCTTCCGTAAGCGATGCCATTGCGCGCACCCACTCGGCGGCGTATGCAAAATTAATTCTTGCGGATTCTGTATCAATGGCACTTTCGTTCTGAGCAGAATTGTGATGGAATCCATGAAGATCATAACGAACCCACACCGTCGGCATACCTATTGTGCTGTCGTTGAAGAATGTGTCGTCCCCCATTGCGTGGTCACGTCTTGTTATATTCATCTCCGGATGGTTTTTATGTAAATTCTCATCGGTTTTATCGAGCAATATATTACCCGCAAAACCGGGCATATCCGCACCTTCGCGCGATGAAAGGTTGTTATGCGTTGCCTTATCAACCGTTGATGTAAAGCCGTCCATATTCACACCACCAATTGTCCTTTCGGATAAATCGCCGCCGTAATATTCACACAGCGCGCTCATCCCGTAAAGCTCTGACGCAAACACAACACGAACACTGTAACGAAGCTTTATCCTGCCCGCCTCGGAAAGCTCGCGCAAAGCTTTGAGAATCTGTATTGCTGCAACAACTCCGTTTGCATCGTCATCAACAAGCGGCTCGCAGGTGTGGGCTATAACCCATACCTCACGCTTATGCTCGCCCGGCAACAGTGCGCTTACTGCGGGATATACGGTTTCATATCTCCTCGCATCTGAGAAGATATGTGCCTTTACGGTTCCGGTGCTGCACGCCTGACGAAGAAGCGTTCCGTTTCGTTCAGATATTTGAAACGAGATAAATTCACGCTCATTCGCCGTTACATGCCACACGCCGTTTTCCGTTGCGGAGTTTGCCCAATAAACTCCGTCCGGGTTTGTGTTTGGATTCTCGGAATAATCCGACACCCAACCGATTGCACCAAGGTCAAGGAGCATTCTCATCGCGGCGCAACGGGGTTGCGTTCGCGGGTCAAGAAGAACAAGTGCGCCGGTTACATCCGCACCGAGCTTCATCTGCGATTCGGTTACAATTTTTACATCAAGACCTTCAGGCGGAGTTGCTACCGAATGCTTTACGACACACAGCGGTTCAACCTCATAATCGGCGATTACTGGGTTTTCAAGCCCGGGAATTTTCGTTTTTATCTCAAGGCTCATTTTACTTACATCCCAGCCTATTGGCATACATTTATCCTGATAGCAGGTTTTGCCATCTGCCGGAAACTCTATATATTCCGCATCAAAGCCTTCTTTTTTCAGTAAATCATAAATATATTCCGCTGCGATTTTGTGTGCCAGAGAGGTCTGTTTGTGCTCTCTGCGGAACAAATTAAGTGTATGCTCCTTAAAGTATTCGCCGTCAAACAGTTCTTCAAATGTCTTTACATAGTTTTGCATATTTTCGCCTTTCATTTTTCACAGATGCTGCATATGAATTATGAGCTTTTTGATTTTGGGCGGAAGTTTTATACTTCCGCCCTTTATTTGTCGACTATTTGCCCTTT
>JAZLCV010000076.1:0-4033 GCA_045614365.1 Eubacteriales bacterium
CCTCCGACTTCCTTGCAAAAATAACTGAAGAAGTTCCGGAGACGGCACTCCGGCTTGCAGAAAAATTCTGGCCGGGACCTCTTACAATGATTTTGAAGAAAAATGAGAAAATTCCGCTTGAGGTTACGGCAGGGCTTTCAACGGTTGCCGTGCGTTTTCCGTCGCATAAGTATGCCCGTGCCGTTATTGAGGCGGCAGGTGTTCCGCTTGCCGCGCCTTCGGCAAATCTATCGGGAAAGCCGAGCCCCACGAGCGCACAGCATGTTATGCGGGATCTTGCAGGCAGAATTCCGATGATAATTGACGGAGGAGAATGTGACGTCGGGCTTGAATCAACGGTTATTGATCTCACGGGAGAAAAACCTATGCTGCTCCGTCCGGGTGCAGTAACGCTTTCCGCGCTTTGCGGTGTGCTTGGTGAGGTCTTGGTTAACCCTAAAATATCCGAAGAAGTGGATGACGGGGAAAAGGTTGCGTCCCCTGGAATGAAATATAAACACTACGCTCCGGAAGCCCCGGTTGTTATAGTGGACGGTACTGCGGAGAATTTTGTCCGGTTTGTTCTGGCAAATGCAGAAGCAAAAAAAGCGGCGGTTCTTTGTTTTGATGAAGAAAAGGAAATGTTTTCAGACACCGGAATAAATGCAGTTTCCTACGGGAACAAAAATGATCCGGAGGAACTTGCCCGTGGGCTCTTTTCGGCGTTACGCACTCTTGATGAAATGTCACTTGACATAATTTATGCAAGAGAACCGGAAATAAGTGACGGGATGGAGCAGGCAGTTGTCAACCGCCTTGGACGTGCCGCTGCATTCAATCGTATATCTGTATGAGGTGAATTTGATGCTTACAATAGGAATTACGGGCGGCAGCGGTTGCGGAAAGAGTACGGTGTCAGAACTCTTTTGCAGCAAGCACGGTGCATATGCAATTGATGCCGATTCGGTTTACCATAAGCTTTTAAATGAGTCTCAGGATATGATGCGTGAGCTTCGTGCGCGTTTTCCGGAGGCTTGTGAGAACGGAAAGCTTAACAGACGCACTCTCGCATCCATTGTGTTTTCTGATGTTGAGGCACTTGCGGATCTGAACAGAATTGCACATAAGTTTGTTATAGCGGAAACCGAGCGTGAAATGGCGCGCCTTTACGAACAGAACGCGGCGTATCTTTGCGTTGATGCCATTGCCCTTTTTGAGAGCGGGCTTTCGGGAATATGCGATGTGACAATCGGTGTTACAGCCCCCCGAAAGCTACGGTGTGAGCGAATAATGTCGCGGGACGGGATAGATTCAATGGCGGCATCGGCAAGAATAAATGCTCAGCCGGATGACAGCTTTTATGCAGAGCGCTGTGATTATATGATTGAAAACAGCGGTGATATTGAACTTGTTGAAAATGAAGTAAACAGGATTTTTAACGTAATTACGAAAGGACCGGAAAAAGATAATGAGTGATACGAAAAAGAAAGAGCTTGATGCTCTTCGCGATAAGCTTTTGTATAAAAATAAAAATGCCTTTACGGGAAATGTTGATCTTTGCGGCTCGGATGAGTTTTGTGAAGATTATAAGGCTTTCCTTGATGCGGGTAAAACAGAACGCCTTTGTGTGCGCGAAGCAATCCGTCTTGCCGAAAAAGCAGGTTTTGTTCCGTATACACGCGATATGAAGCTCTCGGCCGGGGATAAAATATACAGAAACAACAGAGGTAAATCTCTTATTCTTGCAGTTATAGGAAAAGAAAGCCTTAACGATGGTGCGAATATCGCCGCAGCGCATATTGACTCTCCGAGAATTGATTTGAAGCAGTCACCTCTCTATGAAAGCGAGGGCCTTGCGCTTTTCAAGACACACTATTACGGTGGAATAAAAAAATATCAGTGGCCGGCAATTCCGCTTGAGCTTTACGGCGTTGTTTCGCTGAAATCGGGGGAAACAATAGATGTTTCGGTCGGGAATGATGTAAACGATCCGCAGTTTGTTATTACGGATCTTCTTCCGCATCTCGGAAAAGACCAGATGGCAAAAAAGGCGGGAGAGATATTTACTGGAGAGAGTCTCAACGTCCTTTGTGGAAGCCGTCCGGTAGACGGTGCTACGGACAAGGACAGTGATGCAGTTAAGCTGAATGTTCTTGCTATATTGAATGAAAAATACGGAATTTGCGAAGAGGATTTTCTTTCTGCAGAGTTGTGTGTTGTTCCGGCTTTTTCTGCGCGTGATATCGGTTTTGACCGCTCTCTTATCGGTGCTTACGGACATGATGACCGTGTTTGTGCATATCCATCCCTGCGTGCGCTTCTTGATGCTAAGAATGTATCAAAGACTGCTGTGTGCGTGCTTGCCGATAAAGAGGAAATCGGCTCCGAGGGCGTAAGCGGAATGAAATCGTATTTCTTTGATACATTTATGGAAGATATATGTGAGGGGCAGGGAGTGCCGCTCCGTGCATGCTTTGAACGTTCAACCTGTCTTTCAACGGATGTTACGGTGGCGTTTGATCCCACATATCCGGAGGTCAGTGAAAAGAAAAATTCTGCATTTCTCAACGGAGGCATAGCTCTTTGTAAATATACCGGTGCCCGAGGAAAATCCGGTGCAAGTGATGCATCCTGTGAACTGATTGCAAGGCTCCGTTCGCTTTTTGACGGCAACGGCGTTCTCTGGCAGATGGCGGCGCTCGGTAAGGTCGATCAGGGCGGTGGCGGTACCGTTGCTATGTATACCGCTGAACGAAATATAGATACGATTGATGCCGGTGTTCCGGTGCTTTCAATGCATTCTCCGTTTGAAACGGTTGCAAAAAGTGATGTGTTTATGACATATAGGGCAATTTCTGCCTTTTTCGAGAAGTTCTGAGTAAAAAAAGCAAAGGATGATGTGCAATGTATGATGTTGCAATTCTCGGCTCCGGTCCTGCGGGAATGACCGCGGCAATATATGCCTGCCGGGCAGGGCTTTCAACTGTTGTTGTTGAGCGTATGATGCCGGGCGGCCAGATGGGGGAGACTCCGGAAATTGACAATTTTCCGGGTTTTGAAAGTGTTTCTGGATTTGAGCTTTCGGCTAAGATGTCAGCTCAGGCAAAGAAATTAGGTGCAGAAATCAAAACCTGCGCCGTAAGCGGAATAGATTTTAAGGAGCTTTCAAATACCGTAAAAACAAGCGGTGGAGATATCACGGCAAAAACGGTAATTCTTGCGCTCGGTGCATCGCATCGTCCGCTTGGCGTTCCGGGAGAGGAAAAGTACCGCGGACTTGGCGTATCATACTGTGCAACATGTGACGGTAATTTTTTCCGAGGTCGTGAGGTGTGCGTTGTCGGAGGTGGGAACACCGCTCTTGAGGATGCTCTTTACCTTGCAAAAATCTGTACCAGAGTTTATCTTATTCACCGCAGGGATGCCTTCCGTGGCTTTGAAACTCTTGCAAAGCAGGTTGCGGAAACGGAGAATATAGAGCTTCTTCTTGACTCCGTCGTAGAATGCATTAACGGTGATGAGAGGGTAAGCTCTGTAACGGTAAAAAATGTAAAAACAGATGCAAGAGCGGAGCTTTCCGTTTCCGGATGCTTTGTCGCGATAGGAAGTGTACCAAATACCGATGTGATAAAAGACAGCATAAAGCTTACAACATCGGGGTATATTGACGCAAAAGAAGATACGGTAACAAACCTTCCCGGCGTTTTTGCTGCGGGGGATATAAGAGAAAAGGTTTCTTATCAGATTGTAACTGCATGTGCAGACGGCGCGGTCGCCGCGCATATGGCAGGTGTATATATTGCAGAAACAGAAAGGAAGTAAAAAGATGAGAGAGGTTTCGGTAAAGGAAATAACGCGCGAGATTGCGCGTCTTTGTGAAGAGGCTTGTTGCCATCTTCCGCGTGATGTCGTTGCTTCGTTTGAAAAGGGGATGGCAGAGGAAAAATCTCCCGTGGGCCGTGATATTTTCAAGGTTATGTGCGAAAACGCCCGATATGCATCAGAGTCGGGAATCCCTGCATGTCAGGATACCGGTATGGCAGTTGTTTTTATA
>JAZLCV010000077.1:0-1918 GCA_045614365.1 Eubacteriales bacterium
GTGGAGGAACTTACCGTCCTTTGTCTTCTTAACATTATTTATCTTAACAATGCCTGTTTCTGTCTTTATTGTTCCTTCGTCTGCAAGCTGGCCGCCGCTTTCTGCGTAGAACGGTGTGCTGTCAAGAACAAGCTCTACCGCGCTGCCTGCATCTGCGGAATCGACAACTGCACCTCCGGAAACAAGAGCAAGAATCTTACCCTCACCGGAAAGCGAGCTGTAACCGACAAATTCTGTCTTTACGCTCTTATCAAGACCAAGGTCAAGCTTCTCCCATGCAAAATCTCCGAGAGCTGCCTGAGCTGCGCGAGCACGCTCTCTCTGCTCATTAAGGCAAGCATCAAAGCGTTCGCGGTCAACGCTGATTCCCTTTTCCTCAAGGATTTCTTCTGTGAGGTCAATCGGGAAGCCGAATGTATCTGCAAGCTTAAATGCATCATCACCGGAAAGAACCTTACCACCGTTTTTCTCAAGCTTGGCAATCATATCTTCAAGAATGGAGAGACCTGCGTCAATCGTTCGGTTGAAGCTTTCCTCTTCCATCGTGATAACCTTTTTTATATACTCTGCCTTTTCCGAAAGCTCCGGATATGCACCGCAGCTCTCGTGGATAACGGTGTCGCACACATCGTGGAGGAAAGTACCCTTAATGCCAAGGAGACGACCGTGACGAGCTGCACGGCGGAGAAGACGGCGCAGAACATAACCGCGTCCTTCATTTGACGGCATAACACCGTCGCAAACCATCATAGTGGTAGAACGGATATGGTCTGTTATTATACGGAGGGAAACGTCTGTCTTGTCATTTTCACCGTAGTGAGCATTTGCGATGCGTGAGATATGTGCCGTTACGTTTCTTACTGTATCAACATCGAAGAGAGACGGAACTCCCTGCATAATGCAGGCAAGACGCTCAAGTCCCATACCGGTATCAATATTTTTCTGCTTAAGCTCTGTGTAGTTATTATTTCCGTCGTTATTGAACTGAGTGAAAACGAGGTTCCAAAACTCAACGTATCTGTCACAGTCACAGCCAACCTTACAGTCCGGAGAGCCGCAGCCGTTTTCAGGACCGCGATCGAAATAAATTTCAGAGCATGGACCGCACGGACCTGCGCCGATTTCCCAGAAGTTATCTTCCTTGCCGAGACGAACCATATGCGACGGATCTACACCGTGCTCATTAACCCACATATCGTAGGTTTCATCATCATCAAGATAAACAGAAACATAAAGCTTGTCCTTTGGAATTTCGAGAACTTCTGTAACGAACTCCCATGCCCACTTTGTTGCGTCTGCCTTGAAATAATCACCGAACGAAAAGTTGCCAAGCATTTCAAAAAATGTACCGTGGCGCGAAGTCTTTCCGACGCGCTCGATATCAGGTGTACGGATGCACTTCTGGCATGTTGTAACACGTGTGCGTGGCGGGGTTGCCTCACCTGAGAAGAATGGCTTCATCGGTGCCATACCAGAATTTATGAGCAGAAGTGAATTATCCCCCTGCGGGAGCAGCGGAAAGCTTTTAAGGCGAAGATGCCCCTTACTCTCAAAGAAAGAGAGATACCTTTCGCGAAGTTCATTTAATCCCATGTACTTCATTTGTCTTTAACCTCCGATATATTGAAATATGTATTTATACATTATTATACAGATATCATTATACACCCATATGCACCGTAATGTCAAACAATAATATGTTTTTTCAAGGGATAAAAATATATTTTTAAATATTTGCCATTTTTGTCCGATTGTGATATTATTAGGCTATATGACAATCGTAAACACGCTTTTCCATATAAAAAAGAGACGAACATCCGCATCCGTCTCCTTTTTCCTGTTTTTGATAAAACACATACCTTATTATGATAAAGATGACATTGACAACCCATGCAGCTTGCCAATTATTATGTAACGC
>JAZLCV010000078.1:0-7923 GCA_045614365.1 Eubacteriales bacterium
AAGGAGATGTTCTTTATGGAAACAAGATGGTTGTATACAAACAGTATGGATTTTCCGAAACTGCGCGAGGCATCAAACCGCACCTGCATAATCCCGATGGGCTGCGTTGAAAAGCACGGTCTGCACTGCCCGCTTGGTACGGATATTATAAAAGGAAGCTATGTTGCACACCTTGCATCACAGCTTGAGACGGTTTGCGTTTTTCCGGACTTCGTATTCGGAGATGTTCCCTGCGGAGCTCATGCAAAACGTCCGGAAGGAACAATTTGTCTTGATGTCCGCACGCAGATGCTTTTGCTTGAGCAGCTTTGTGATGAAATAGAAGCAAACGGGTTTAATAAAATTCTCGTTGTAAACAGCCATGGCGGAAATCTTCCATGGCTTCAGACTTTTGCGAGAAACTGGGGAGTAAAGCCTCATAAAGCTGTTTTTGCATATGTGCCTACCCGCGGAGTAGTTCCGCATGCAATGGCAGAGATTCTCCTTGAAAAGGGAAGCGGTTCCATTCCCGAGCTTACGCCTGAGGATGAAGCACTTATTCTGAAGTACCATGAGGAAGGAATGATAACCGGGCATGCCTGCATGAATGAGGCGGCGATTACGATGGCAGCGGCACCTGAATCCATTCATCTTGACAGACTTGGAATTGAAAGCGGAGCAAAGCGCGATATACCGGAGCTTGAGAAGCTTATTGATTCAGGTGTAATGCTTTCAATGGGAGGGTGGATTTATTTTCAGCCTGACTGGTTTGATGGCGACGATCCATACGGTCTTAACGAGCATATTGCCAAAGCGGGTGCACGAATAATGAGCGAAAAACTCGCAAAGACGTACAAGGCATTTAAAGAGGATACATATCTTCTGAACAAAGCAAAAGAAGACTATTTTGATAAAACTTATTTCGATTAAGTAACAACATAAGCATCTGCGAGGTCGGGAAATCCGTCTTGCAGATGCTTATTTTTACAGTATTTCAATCCTCAAAGTCAAATACCGCGCGACCGGAATCGAGTTTTAAGTATGCCGAAAAGCTCTTTCCCGTGCGAGGGGAGATGAAGCCTTCTATTTTGTGGCTTTTTCCGGTTTCGAGAAGTGTGCGGACATTTGCGATTGATATAACGCGTGAGCAAATAACATTTTTTATTCCGAATTTGCATCCGTTTTCGCGATATCCACTGCATCCGTAGCCGAAGCTCGTGCGCGTGACATCGCATCCGCAGAGAGGGCATTTGCCTGCGATATCCCCGAAAAATCCGTCATCGGTATCAAGCGTGGGCGGCTGAGCCTTTTGCTCGAATACCTCACGGATTTCACTCTTTGCAAGCTCAATGCTGTTATTTATGCTGAATTCGCCGCGGAACACTTTTTTCAGTGCCTTGCCGACCTCGGCGGTTTTGTATTTATCCATATTTATATTCATCCGGGCAAGGGATTCTATAAGATTTTCACCATCGGGCAGAATTTTATAAACATCTTTCTTCAGCTCGATATAGCCGCTCTTTTTGGCGTTGTCGATTATCCCCGTGCGCGTTGCTTCCGTGCCAAGCTCAAGACCTTCAAAAATCGCCTTATATTCGTCCTCGTCGCTCTCTTCCTCGGTTGCTTTCTTTTTATCCTCGCGGAAGGGGTTTTTGAGATAGTTGTTAAGCGTTTCTATGGTATAGTGCTTTGGCGGCTGCGTTTCCTTTTCGGTCGGTTTAAAGTCAATATTCACCGTATCGCCTTTTTCAAGCGGGGGGAGAATTTTGTCTTTTTTCGAATAATCGTCATACTTTGTCCAGCCCGGTTCCGTAATAACCATGCCTTTCAGGTTGAATTCTTCAAGACCGCCGACATCTATTGTTATTTCCGTCTTTTCCACAACGCACTCTTCCGCGCAGAAAACCGCAACAAAGCGGCGCATAATGGTTGAGTATACGGTAAATTCATCAGGAGATAAATCTGCCTTTTTCGGAATCTTATGCGTGGGGGTAAGGGCAGAGTGTGATTCGATTTTTGAGTCGTCGAATATCGTTTTTCCGTCCTTGAACTTTACGGGATAGCCGATTTTTGCGACGGCATCGAGTATGTTTTTAACTTTGCCCTTTTCGGCGGTTGCAAGATATTCCGAGTTTGTTCGCGGGTAGGTTACATAGCCGCGCTCATACAGCTCCTGAACTATTTTCAGGCTTTGCTCCATCGGCATTTTATATTTTTTACCCAGAACATTCTGCAGCTTGGTAAGAGAATAGAGCTTTCCGGGGCGCATTGTGTCCTTCTTTTTCTTTTTTGAAGTGACAACAGCGGCTGATGCGTTGTATTTATCGCATAACTCCTGAGCGCGGCGAAGTTCGTTCTTTGCAAACTGCTGTTTTGATTGAAGCTCAATTTCCTCTCCGCCGGTTTCTGCCTTGCTCACGAGAGCGTAGTAGATATCAGGCTTGAAATTTCTTATTGCCAAATCGCGTTCATATATCGCTTTTACGATAGGAACAATAACCCGCCCGACGCGCAGAAGTCTGCCGTTTTTGAGCGTTGCATACCGCGTTAGATTCACGCCGTAGAGCCAGTCGATATACGTTCTCGCATAACCCTCGTTTGCAAGATTTTCATATTCCGTTTCAGCCTTCATCTCGGAAAGAGCTGTGCGGATTGTTTCCGGAGTCTGGTCGGGAAGCCAAAGCCGCATAAAAGGCTTTTCTGCTGAAAGCGCCATATTTACGCAGGTGCGAACAATTATTTCGCCTTCGCGGTCGGCGTCCCCTGCGTTTATTATCATATCAACGTCTTCGCGGTTTGCAAGCGCTTTTATGGTTTCAAACTGTTTTACAACGCCGCTGTCAACCTGCTTTGTATGAGCATCGCGTTTAAGTTCGAAAACAAACTTTTCCGGAAAGCAGGGGATGTTTGCGCGTGACCAGCGCAGGCTTCCGTCGGGATTGGGGCTGTAGTACTCAATATCCGCGAGGGAGAACAGATGACCGAAAACCCACGTTACTACATATTCATCATTATAGAGAAAACCATCGCCGCGGTTTTTTGCTCCGATGCTTGCGGCAATATTGCGGCCGAGACTCGGCTTTTCTGCAATTATGAGTTTTATGGTATCCACCCTCTTTCTAATAAGTATTCCTCGGTTTGCAACGCAATTAAAGATTGCTGTTGGTAACCTTGTTGTGTTTACAATAAAAACAGTGCAGACCGCAAAAGCGGTCTGTGATGTTGTAGAAAAGTTTTTGTTTTATCTTCCGTCGATATAGTCACATGCGGCAAGCGCGGCGATTGCGCCGTCTGCTGCAGCGGTTGCTACCTGACGTATCTTTTTAACACGGCAGTCGCCGGCTGCGAATATGCCGCGGGCTGAGGTGATGCAGTCCTCGCCCGCCTCGGCATAGCCGCGCCCATCTAACGACAAAATACCGGAAAAAATCTCATTCTGCGGGACAAGCCCGATTGCGACGAACATTCCGTCTACTGAAAGAAGTGTTTCTTCGCCGCTTTTTTCGCTTGCTATGGTAATTCCCGTAAGCTCGCCATCACCGTGGAGAGACTTTACAACAGTGCCAAGAATAACTTCCACGTTTTCGCGTTCATAGAGCTGCTCGGAAAGCTTTTCTTCACCGGTGAGGAAATCAAGGTTCTGAACAACATAAACCTTTTTTGCAAGGTCAGAGAGAAGAAGCGCTTCCTGAAGCGCAGAATTACCACCGCCGATAACGGCTACGGTTTTATCTTCGTAAAATGCGCCGTCACAAACGGCACAGAAAGAAATACCCTCGCCGACATAGCTTTCCTCGTTTGGAAGGCCGAGAAGTCTGTGGCGTGCGCCCGTTGCGATAATGACGGTTTTACCTTCAAACTCACCGGAGTCGGTAACAACAGTCTTCACGTCTCCGTCACGGAGCGATAAAACTTCTGCTGCTTCGACATCTGCGCCCTGTTCAAGTACCTGCTCTACGAGCTTTTCTGCAAATTCATTTCCCGTTACGCTTAAAAAGCCGGGGATGTTTTCAACCTTCGGGGAATAAGTAATCTGTCCACCGAAGCTGCCCTTTTCGATAACAAGAACGCTCTTGTTTGCGCGCCTTGCGTAGAGGGCGGCGGTAAGCCCTGCCGGGCCACCGCCGATTACTATAATATCATACATAATATAATCCCTACAATCTCTTCGTTATGCGTTAAGCATTTTCTTGATGTCGGAAACGCCGGTATATTTTTCAACTTCGCCGTTTCTGACAACTGCAAGCGTCGGTGCCTGCTTGATGCCGAGGGCTTCTGCAAGCTCTTTGTTCTCGTTTGCAAGAAGCTTCTTGTATTCTACACCTGCTTTGTCAAGGGTTGCGCATGCAATCTTGCAGTTGGGGCAGGTTGCGGTTGTGAAGAGGTAATTACCATCGGGCGTTTTATTCTCTTCAGCAGACGGAGATGTGAGGTTTTCGGTTACGACCTCTTCGCGCCCCGCTCTTGTGAGCTTCGAGTTTGCGATGTCATAGACCTTTCTGTCCTTGTATTCCTGGCTCTTTCCGTCGTTCCAGTTCTGAACCGGACGGTAGTAACCGGTGATACGGCTGTAAACCTCTGTTTTCTCGCCACATTCGGGGCACTCGAACTTCTCACCTGCGATGTATCCGTGTGTTTTACATACGGAGTAAGTCGGGGAGAGGGTGTAGTACGGAAGCTTGTAGTTTTCTGCAATCTTACGTACCAACGTTGCAGCAGCCTTCCAGTCCGGAAGCTTTTCGCCGAGGAATGCGTGGAATACTGTACCTGAAGTATAAAGTGTCTGAAGCTCGTCCTGAATGTCAAGAGCAGTGAAGATGTCCTCTGTATATCCAACAGGAAGGTGTGAGCTGTTTGTGTAGTACGGAGTATCATCGTCGCTCTTTGCAGCAGTGATGATGTTCGGATAACGCTTAAGGTCATGCTTTGCAAGACGGAAAGCGGTGGACTCTGCAGGAGTTGCCTCAAGGTTGTAGAGGTCGCCATACTGCTCCTGATAGTCGGAAAGTCTCTCGCGCATATGGTTGAGAACGTCCTTTGTGAATTCCTGTGTCTTTTCGTCTGTGAGGTCCTTACCGAGCCACTTTGCATTGGGGCCGACTTCGTTCATACCGACAAGACCGATGGTTGAGAAGTGGTTGTTGAACGTGCCGAGGTAGCGCTTTGTATACGGATAGAGGCCTGCGTCAAGAAGCTTTGTGATAACCGTACGCTTTACTTTAAGTGAACGTGCCGCGATATCCATAAGTTTATCAAGGCGCTCGTAGAACTCTTTTTCGTCCTTTGCAAGGTATGCAATTCTCGGCATATTGATTGTTACAACGCCGACAGAACCTGTGCTTTCACCGCTTCCAAAGAAACCGCCGGACTTTTTGCGGAGCTCACGAAGGTCAAGGCGAAGTCTGCAGCACATGCTTCGTACATCGCTCGGCTCCATATCGGAGTTGATGTAGTTTGAGAAATACGGTGTGCCGTATTTTGATGTCATTTCAAAGAGAAGCTTGTTGTTCTCAGTCTCTGACCAGTCAAAGTCTGATGTGATGGAGTAGGTCGGAATCGGATACTGGAAGCCACGGCCGTTTGCATCACCCTCAATCATAATCTCGATGAATGCGCGGTTGACCATGTCCATTTCCTTCTGGCAGTCCTTGTACTTGAAGTCTGCCTCTTTTCCGCCGATGATGCAGTTGAGCTCTGCAAGGTCGTTCGGAACAGTCCAGTCAAGAGTGATGTTAGAGAAAGGAGCCTGAGTACCCCAACGTGAGGGAGTGTTTACGCCGTAGATAAAGGACTCGATGCACTTCTTTACCTGGTCGTAGGGGAGATTGTCCGCCTTTACGAACGGAGCAAGGTATGTGTCAAAGGATGAGAATGCCTGAGCACCTGCCCATTCATTCTGCATGATACCAAGGAAGTTTACCATCTGGTTGCAGAGTGTTGCAAGATGCTTTGCAGGTGCAGAGGTGATCTTGCCCGTTACGCCGCCAAGACCTTCCTGGATAAGCTGCTTGAGCGACCATCCGGCACAATAGCCGGTAAGCATTGAAAGGTCGTGGATGTGAAGGTCGGCATTGCGGTGAGCATCGCCGATTTCATCATCATAAACCTCAGACAGCCAGTAATTTGCGGTGATAGCACCGGAGTTACTAAGGATAAGGCCGCCGACGGAATATGTAACGGTGGAGTTCTCCTTAACACGCCAGTCGTTTATTTTGAGATAGTTATCAATAATCTCCTTGTAGTCAACAATTGTTGAACCAAGATTACGGATCTTCTCTCTCTGCTTACGGTAGAGGATGTATGCCTTTGCAACATCATCATATCCACCCTTGATAAGAACAGACTCCACGCTGTCCTGGATTGCTTCTACGGAGATAATTCCGTCTTCAATCTTCGGCTCAAACTCGCTCGTAACCTTAAGAGCAAGGAAGTCGATAATATCGGAATTATACTGTTTGTCGCAAGCATCAAACGCCTGCATAATAGCGTTGCTTATCTTTGATAAGTTGAAATTTACGGTTTTTCCGTCACGCTTTATTACCTGATACATAAAAAATGCCCTCCCACTTTTATTGTTTAACCATAAGATACACAAACCCAACATATGCCGGTTTTGATATGCTTAACTTGTGTATCTTGTGGTTTTTGGTAGTGTAAGAGCATTGTATCATATATATAGTGGTCTTGTCAATAGTTTTTTTAGAAAAATACACAATATATTGTGTTAAATTCCGCGGAGTGATACAAAATCTACGAATTTTTCGGCGCAAACCCGCATAGAATCAAGGGTTTTGGCATCGTGGGCGGAGAGGTTTTTCCCTATAAGATTTCCTGAATCGACAAAGTTCTGCAAAAAGTATCTCGGAGCACCGGATATCCACTCTCCGATTTTGGTTATATCCTCGATGGTATGAAGCTCACGCACAACGGTTGTGCGGAATTCATAATCTACATGACCTTCAAGAAGAAACGCAACGCTTTCTTCGATTGGAGAAATGTCAAAGTCTGCAATTCCGATGGCATCGGCATATTTTTCGCGGCTGTTTTTTATATCCATTGCGACATAGTCAAGCAGTCGGTCTTTTACAAGAGTACAGAGAATGTCGGGGCGGGTGCCGTTTGTATCAAGCTTTACCGAAAGCCCGAGCTCTTTTATTTTCTTGATAAAATCAGGCAGATCTGCCTGCAGGCACGGCTCACCTCCGGTTATGCACACTCCGTCAAGTATTCCGGCGCGTTTTTTCAGATATAAAAGAACCTCATCTTCCGGAATGATATCGGTATCACGGATGTCGGTAACTAAAAGAGCATTGTGGCAAAAAGGACAGAGAAGATTACAACCGAGCGTGAAAACCGTTGCGGCGGTTTTGCCGGGGAAATCTAAAAGCGTAAGCTTTTGCATACCTGATATAAGCATAATGGTACCTCTTTTCGTTTGATCAAGAATATCGGAACAGTTCCTACAGTTTTTTTTGAGGGTATTACTTTTTTGACAACATTTAACGTAAATCGCATAAAAAATTCAATTATCAGAATTTTTCTTTGCGGTATTGATAGATGAGATGAGTATTTTGCGAATTACACCACAATTATGCATAAGATTTGTAACATCGGGTAATATTTCTGCCCTTTGCATAAGCTCAAGCCAATACTCTGTTTCGTAACATTCTTTCAAAGGAATTATATCATAAAAAGTTGCACCTTTCAATGATATATCGCTGACGCGATATGATATACGGCAAGCCGTATGATATACTTGCTTCGCAAGCATGATATAATATCCGTTCCTTCATATGCCGAAGGCATATATCATCGCACGATAGTGCGACATCATATCGAAGATATATCACCCGTTCCGCGAGGAACGGATATCATTGAAAAAACCTCGTTCATAAGAACGAGGTTTTTTCTGGTGCCTCCGATCGGAATTGAACCAATGACACG
>JAZLCV010000079.1:0-7549 GCA_045614365.1 Eubacteriales bacterium
TTCACAGCCCTACGCTGCGCGGGACCGACCTCTCAACACCGTTTGTATAACCCTGCCGCACGCACCTGCGCCTCGGAACGGGAATTCACCCCTGCTGTAGCGGATTGCAGATACAGGGCACCGCTGACTCCCCGGTTAGTGCGGTCTTGCGATAGGCCAAAATTTTATTTTTTAAAGTAACTTTATTCCGTGTTCCTTGCAGACTTCCTTGTCTGCCTTCGGCCAGACGGACGATTGAACCTCTCCGATATGCGCGCAGTCAAGCATAAACATACACAGACGGGACTGACCTATTCCGCCACCGATCGTATACGGAAGTTCTCCGTTAATGAGTGCCTTCTGAAACGGAAGTTCAAGTCTATCCTCGCACCCTTCTGCGCGAAGCTGGCGAAGAAGCGCATCCTCATCAACACGGATGCCCATTGATGAAATCTCAAACGGGCAATCAAGAAGCGGATAATAAAGGACGATATCTCCGTTTAATGTCCAATCATCATAATCCGGTGCCCGGCCGTCGTGCTTGCCACCGGATTTAAGCCGGTCACCTATCTGAGCTATAAACACAGCACCGTGCTTCTTTGAAATTTCCTTCTCACGTTCTTTTCCTGTGAGGTCGGGATACATTTCCTCAAGCTCATATGTTGTTACAAACGTAATCTCATCCGGAAGCTTGCGCTGTGTTCCGAATTTTTCCGAAACCTCTCGCTCTGCATCGCGGACTACTTCATATATCTTACGCACAATGCCGTACAAAAATTCAGTTTTTCTGCTGGCTTTATCAATAACAAGTTCCCAATCCCACTGGTCAACATAAATAGAGTGGAGATTGTCCGTCATTTCATCACGGCGGATAGCATTCATATCCGTATACAAACCTTCGCCTACACCGAAGCCGTAATCACGCAAAGCCATTCTCTTCCACTTTGCAAGCGAATGAACAATTTCATACACGCTTCCCGGCTGCTCAAGAAGATCAAATGCAACAGGACGCTCAATGCCATTCAAGTTATCGTTAAGTCCTGTACCGCTTTTTACAAAAAGCGGCGCACTGACACGTTCGAGATTAAGCGCTTTTGCAAGACGTGCCTCAAACATATCCTTTATCATCTTAACGCCGCGCTCTGTATCGCGGATAGACATTTTTCTGTTATAGCCCGAAGGCAAAATAAGACGTTCTTTCATTTATGCATACCTCTTAGTACTTGATGAGATATCTGTTTACCTCCCACTCATGTACGGTGGAGGTGTATTCTTTCCATTCGCGGCGCTTTGCTTCAATATACTTTGATGCAATATGGCTTCCGATGGTATTCATAAGAAGCTCATCGCGCTCAAGCTCGTCAACTGCTTCCCAAAGATTTGCAGGAAGTGCACGGATATTATTTTCACGCAGCTCTTGTTTCGACATTTCGAAAATATTCGTCTCGACCGACGGCGGCGGTGTAAGTCCGCGCTTTATCCCGTCAAGACCTGCCGCAAGCACTGCCGCAAACGCAAGATACGGATTAGCCGCGGGGTCGGGGTTTCTTATCTCAATGCGTGCCCCCTCGCCCGTTGCGCTCGGCACACGGATAAGCGGGCTTCTGTTCTTTGCAGACCACGCGATATAAAGCGGTGCTTCATAGCCCGGAACAAGGCGCTTATATGAATTTACAATCGGGTTTGTGAGTGCGCACATTCCGCGTGCATGCTCGATAACGCCGGCAATAAAGCAATATGCCTCACGGCTTAAACCAAGCTTGTCACCCGGTGCGTAGAAAATGTTCTTTCCCTCTTTTGAAAGGGAGATATTTATATGCATACCCGAGCCTGCAATTCCGAAAATCGGCTTAGGCATAAAGGTTGCATGAAGCCCGTTTTTGTGGGCAATTGTTTTTACAAGAAGCTTAAATGTTATAATATTATCCGCCGTTGTAAGCGCTTCGCCGTACTTGAAATCAATTTCGTGCTGGCTGTCTGCGTTTTCGTGGTGGGATGCCTCAATTTCAAATCCCATTTCCTCAAGATACTTGCACATCTCGCGGCGGACGTTCTCGTCAGTATCAACAGGACCAAGGTCAAAATACCCCGCACGGTCGTTTCTTATCGCGGTCGGATTTCCGTTCTCGTCGGTCTTGAAGAGGAAAAACTCAGCTTCAGGTCCGATATTTACGGTGTATCCCATATCTGCCGCTTCGGAAAGCACACTCTTAAGCACACAGCGCGGGTCACCCATAAACGGATTTCCGTTTGTATCATACACATCACAGATAAGGCGTGCAACCTTGCCACCATCCTTAATCCACGGCAGAATAACAAATGAATTAAGATCCGGGCGCAGATACATATCCGACTCTTCAACACGCACAAAGCCCTCGATTGACGAGCCGTCAAACATACACTTATTATCAAGCGCACGTGCAAGCTGTCGCTCGGTAATTGAAATATTTTTCATTGTACCGAAAATACCGGTAAACTGCAGACGGATAAACTTCACGTCCTGCTCTTTTACTATTCTTTCAATATCCTCACGCGTGTAACCCATAACCGGCCTCCGTTTTATTATTGGAATATTTATTTATTCTACCACATATTACCGACATTTTCAAGTATTTTTAACCGAGAATTTTGAAAAAACAAGAAACATCGGTGCAGTTCCGATTAAGAACTGCACCGTGTGCTATTTTTATTCACCTGTATTACATCCATCACACGAAGAGCAGGAGCCGTTACATGTTTTCCCGTGTGGGCAACCTATGCACTTAACTCCGTTTTTCTTCGCACGTATCACATATGCCGCCGCACCGCCAAGGATAACGACAAGCACGGCAATGAGAATAACGTTAATCAACAAAACCACTCCTTATTTTGAGAGGGCATATTCTTTCTTCAATCCTGTTTCCGCTTTGTGGATGAGATATGTAATAACACCCGCGAAAACAGCAATTGCAACAAGTCCCGGAATGAAGCCTGCACCGAAAGTTCCGGCAGTGATAAGCGTGCCAATCTGATATGCAAGATAGCCTACTGTAAAGCCAATACCGAGCTGAAGACCTATTCCTCCCCAGAGCCATTTTGCGCTCTTCATTTCGGCATTCATAGCACCGATCGCTGCAAAGCACGGCGGGCTGTAAAGATTAAACATAAGATATGCAAGTGCTGCAACCTTTGTAATGGCAATCAGTCCCGCAGCTTCCGCTCCTGCTCCTTCAAGAAGAGCCAGCTCATCCATATCAATAAGATTTTCAAGACCGACGAAGCAGACAGCGAGAGTGCCGACAACATTTTCCTTTGCGATAAAGCCTGTTACTGCCGCTGCAGCAAGCTGCCACGAAAGAACGCCTACAACCGGAACAAGCAAATACGCAAACGGACGTGCGATAGATGCAAGAATCGATGCATCTGCGCTTTCTGCAACAGCGAAGCTCCAATCAAATGTCTGCATAATCTGGACTGCTGTGTTGCAGAGAAGAATAATTGTTGCCGCCTTTACTATGTACGCCCAACCGCGTGAGCACATCGACTTGAATGCTCCCAAAAAGCTCGGAATCTTGTATTCCGGAAGCTCGATAATAAAGAAAGACTTGCGCGCCTTGTAGCCTGTGATCTTGTTTATGAGAAGCGCGCAGAGGAAGATAAGAACTATTCCCGAAAGGTACATTGTTGTACTCACCCAGCCTGCATTATCAAAAAACGCACCGGCAAAAAGCGAAATAACCGGAATTTTTGCACCGCAAGGCATAAACGGAGCAAGCATTGCAGTTGCGCGTCTCTCTCTCTCATTGCGGATTGTGCGGCTCGCCATAATACCCGGAACTGCACAGCCGATTGTGATAACAAACGGAATTACGGATTTACCGGAAAGACCGACCTTTTTGAATATCGGATCAAGAACAACTGCAACGCGCGACATATATCCGCAGCCCTCAAGAAGCGCAATAAGGAAATACATAACCATAACGAGCGGCAAAAATCCGATAACCGCGATAACACCACCGATTACGCCGTCAACTAAAAGTGCCGAGAGAAGCGGATTTGCATCGGCAAGAAGCTCGCCCACCCACGCTTGGAAGGATTCAAGATAAGCAACAAGCCAATCGGCAACCGGCGTTCCCACCCATACTTGGGATATCTGGAACACAAGATACATAACCACTGCAAAAATAGGAATACCAAGCCACTTATTTGTGAGAACAGCATCAATTTCATCCTGATAGTTCTTTTTATTTGTAAAAACCTTG
Organism: Eubacteriales bacterium; assembly: GCA_045614365.1. Classification (GTDB taxonomy): domain Bacteria; phylum Bacillota; class Clostridia; order Oscillospirales; family JAAYXM01; genus SIG480. The sequence continues at coordinate 4,221 of JAZLCV010000079.1, forward strand.
CGAGTTTCAACTTCTTTTACTATTTTATTCACAAATTCAAACCGCGCTCTGTCAGCCTTCTGCACCTCTGATTTATCCGTAAGGTCAACATCAGGCTGAGTATACGGTGCTTTCTGCGTTTTGCCAATTGCCTCAACTGCAGCTTTCACAACAAGAGAAAGCCCATCGGCAGAAACAGAAACGGTTTCGATAACCGGGCATCCGAGTTTCTCAGAAAGCTTTGCCACATCAACCTTTGTTTCCTTCTTCTTATTGACGTCCGATTTATTGAGCGCCACAACCATTGGAATGCCGAGCTCCAGAAGCTGAGTTGTGAAAAACAAACTGCGGCTTAAATTTGTTCCGTCTACTATATTTATAATAACATCAGGCTTTTCTCCCTTTACATATGCACTTGTCACACTCTCTTCAGACGTAAAGGGAGACATTGAGTATGCCCCCGGAAGGTCGACCGCAACAAGGTCTTCCTCTCCCGCATAAAAGCCTTTCTTTATCGCATGTTCTTTCTTTTCAACGGTTACACCAGCCCAGTTACCTACCTTTTCGTTTCTGCCGGTAAGCGCATTATACATAGTTGTTTTACCGCTGTTTGGATTGCCCGTCAAAGCAATTCTCATTTTAAATTCCTCCTTGATTTTTGTTTTTTATCTACAAGGGCGAACCTGAGGATGCCGGTTACCCTATGCTAACTCATCTATTTAAAGAAAAGCCGTAAAAACCGGCCATTTCTCTATCCTTCAATTTCTATTGCCGCGGCAAGCTGATTATCAATATTGTATCTGCCATCTTTAATCGAAACAACACAGCTACTCTTTTTTCTTGAAATAACCGTTATCGGTTCTCCGCTGTAACAACCGAGAGAGAAGAGAAACGAATTAAGCTCTTCATCGTCTGTTTTAATATCAGAAATTATATATTCTTTACCTTCTTGTGCCGTCATCAAGTTCATTTTTAAATCACCTAAAAAACATCATAGTCACAGTTAGCACCCGCTAACCATATATATAATACACGTTCCGGAAAGATTTGTCAAGTGTTTTTAATTTTTATTAACACCTGACGGAGAAATTCCGTAAATTTTCCGGAAAGCCTTACTGAAGTAGAGCGGATCATTATATCCGACAAGCTCCGAAACCTCTTTTATGCTGTCAAAATCACCGCTTTCGATTATTGATTTTGCATACGACATGCGCCCCGTAACAACGTATTCCTGCGGTGTCATATCAAACTCCGCCCCGAATATTTTCCTGAAATATGTATCCGAAATTCCGCACAGCTTGTGCAGCTTATCCACCCTGAAAGAACTGTCGTACATATTCTTTTTAAGATATTCCACTGCAGGTTCGATTAAACCAAACTTTCTTTCATCCGCACTGCTTGAATGTTCAATACGGGAAATGTATGATAGGAAATCATAAAAAACAGAAAGGCATTTATACCTGTCCGACAATGTTCCAAAACTCCACAGTTCTGAAAAATCCCTGCAAATATAATTTGCTGCAGGAAAGTTTTCAAATGGGTACACGCCAACCTCCGGATTTTCAAGTTCTGCGCAAAAGTTAATTGATGTGTACAAATTCCCGTCACGATAATATGTTGTAGCTTCATATGCCGAGCCTTGCGGCAGGAAAATCACTTCCCCCTCGTTCACTGTGATTATTCGATCCGAAAAAGCAAACTCAGCATAGCCTTTTATTTTAAAAATAAATCCGTGGGTTGCTCTGTATTGAACTCTATTGAACTTTTTACTTTCTTTATGAAAGGATGACATTATTTTTAAGTTTTCCATATTTCCAAACACAATCGCACGCCCCATTTCCCATATAATACGCCAAAATTCCATATATTAATTTTATCACATAAAACAGCTTCTTTCAATAAATTGTTCGAATTTTTCCATATTGTTATGTTATTTATCTTTACACTATAAATTTAAAGCAGTATAATATACCGGACTAATCAAAAGGAGAATCTGTAATATGAAGAAAAAATTTGATTATATGTGGGTAATCGTTGCACTTTGCTTTCTTTGCATATGCACCGGTCTGGGGCTTTGTTCGGGCGGAAGAACCATGTATCTCACCGCAATCACAGAAGCGCTTAACATTAAAAGAAGCGCTTTTTCCCTCAACGATACCTTCCGCTATGTAACAACAACGGTTGTGAATCTGTTTTTCGGCTTGCTGATAAGCAAATTCGGCACTAAAAAACTGATGTGTGCCGGCTTTGTTTGCCTTATCGGATTTGCTCTTTTAAATTCATGCGCTGAGCATCTATATGTTTTCTACATAGCCGGTGTTCTTCTCGGCATCGGTCTTTCATGGACAGGCACAACAATGGTAAGTGCTGTTATAAACAGATGGTGCACAAAAAACAAAGGAACTATAACAGGTGCAATCCTTGCCGCCAACGGTCTTGGAAGCGCAGTGGGCGTTCAGATTCTATCTCCAATTATTTTTGAGCCGGGCAATCCCTTCGGCTATCGCAACTCATACCGCCTTGTAGCTGTTGCACTGGCAATTACACTCGTTCTTATCCTTCTTTTCTTCCGTGAAGCACCAAAGGGGGCAGAAAAAAGCTCTGCTCCGGCACAAAAAAAGCGTAAAGTTCGCGGTGCGGGCTGGATTGGTATGGATTATAGCGATGCGGTCAAGAAACCATATTTCTATTTTGTTCTCATCTGCATGATGCTTACAGGAATGGCACTTCAGGGACTTAACGGCATCGCAACGCCCCATATGTATGATTTAGGACTTGACAAGCCATATGTCGCAACACTTATGACAGTAAGCAGCCTTTGCCTTTTGGGCAGCAAATTTCTTACCGGCTTTATGTACGACAGAACAGGCATGAAAATAACAATGAACATCTGCCTTTTATGCTCATTTCTTTCACTTGCAGGACTTGTGCTTATAACCAACACTCCAATAGGCAAGGCAATCGCATTTGTAAGAGTTATTTTCTCCGCTATTGCACTCCCGCTTGAAACGGTTATGCTTCCGCTTTTTGCAAGCGAGCTGTTCGGAAACAAAAGCTTTGACAAAATGGTAGGTTTGTTTTCTTCAGCAAGCACGGCAGGTTTCGCGCTCGGCGCGCCTCTCGCAAATCTTTGCTTTGATATCTTCGGTAACTATAATCTCCCGTTTATCATTTTTGCCGTACTGATGCTTTTCGTAACTGTTACAATGCAATTTGTTCTCCGCAGCGCAAACCGCGACAGAAAAATTATCCTTGCAGCTGCAGAGAAACAATCTGTCAGCGAATAAGCTTAGTTTTATGCCTATATATCAACAAAAAGGGTACTGAAAAATTCAGTACGCTTTTTCCTT
>JAZLCV010000080.1:0-1879 GCA_045614365.1 Eubacteriales bacterium
CTATCTTTGCGATTACTTCAAAGATATGGGAAACAACAGCAGAATTTTTTTCATTTATCTCCGCAACGGATGCAATATGCTCCTTCGGGATAACGAGAACAAAAACGAGAATGGGTGCAATAGCCTTAAGCGCACCAACGAAGATTTCGCCGAATATGCCGACAAACGATGCCCCCGGCACCCAAAGACCGAGCACTGCACCAATAACGAGTCCTATTGCTATCCTTAATATAAGCGGTGATTGCGTGTATAGTTTAAATACATTTTTCATACATTTTCCTCCGGTTCTAAAATATCTGTATATCGCAAGAAAGGCTATGGCAAAACACATTTTGTCATAGCCTTTTACTGTTTACGCCATTTCTACATTGAGTTTTTTCCCGCCGAGGATATGGAAATGGAGATGATGCACGGTCTGCCCTGCATCGTCACCGCAGTTTGAAACAACGCGGTAGCCGCCATCCAGCTTTTCATCCTTTGCTATCTTTGCGATTACTTCAAAGATATGGGAAACAACAGCAGAATTTTTTTCATTTATCTCCGCAACGGATGCAATATGCTCCTTCGGGATAACGAGAATATGAGTAGGCGCCTGCGGCGCAATGTCACGGAACGCAAGAACGCTTTCATCTTCGTATACCTTTGTCGAAGGGATATCCCCTGCAATTATCTTACAAAACAAGCAATCGGACATTTTTTCTTCCTCCTATGCTTTTGCAGATACAACTTCGCGTGCTGCGGAAAGTGCTACATCGAGCTTTGAAACGTCGTTGCCGCCTGCCATAGCAAAATCAGGCTTGCCGCCGCCGTTGCCGCCGGCAGTTTTTGCAGCTTCGCGAACTACATCGCCCGCCTTTAAACCGCGTGCAACAACCTCCTTACCGCAGGTTGCCGTGAATACAATCTTCTCGCCGTTTACGCTTGCGAGCACTGCCGCAACGGATGCATCAATGTCGCGCATCTCATCACAAATTGCGCGGAGTCCGTTTCCGTCGGCGTTCTTCACAACCTTTGCAACGAACTTAATTCCGTTTATATCCTCTGCCTCTGCAATAAACTCTGCCGCGTCAAGACGAGCCATCTTGGACTTCATCGACGAAAGCTCGTTCTTGAGAGCCTTGATTTCTTCAGTTGCATTACCTGCTTTGATTACAACTTCCTTCGGAGCAGACTTAAGAGCCTCTGCAACGTAGGTTATCGTTCCTTCAAGCTCTGATACCTTTGCAAGCACGCCCATACCGGTAATTGCCTCGATACGACGAACACCTGCCGCTACGCTTGATTCACTTGTTATCTTAAAGAGACCTGCTTTTGCGGTGTTATCAAGATGCGTACCTCCGCAAAGCTCAAGAGAATAATCGCCCATTGTTACAACGCGTACTGTATCACCATACTTTTCACCGAAGAGGGCCATTGCGCCGAGCTTCTTTGCCTCTTCAATCGGCATTTCACGGACAAGAACCTCAAGGCCTGCAAGGATATTTGCATTTACCTCTGTCTCAACCTTTGCAATTTCTTCCGCAGTCATCGGCGAGAAGTGAGTAAAGTCAAAGCGGACGCTGTCCGGGCCGACAAGTGAGCCTGCCTGCTCAACGTGAGTTCCGAGAGCATTGCGAAGCGCCTTCTGGAGAAGGTGGGTTGCAGAGTGAGCACGCTCTGTTGCCGCACGGCGAAGTGCGCAAACCTCAGACTTAACTGCATCACCCTTTGCGATACTGCCTTCGGTAACCTCACCGATGTGGAGGAACTTACCGTCCTTTGTCTTCTTAACATTATTTATCTTAACAATGCCTGTTTCTGTCTTTATTGTTCCTTCGTCTGCAAGCTGGCCGCCGCTTTCTGCGTAGAACGGTGTGCTGTCAAGAACAAGCTCTACCGC
>JAZLCV010000081.1:0-4257 GCA_045614365.1 Eubacteriales bacterium
TAAGTGGTGCATCTATCCGCTTTACGACTATGCACACCCGATTCAGGATGCGCTTGAGGGCATTACACATTCCCTTTGCTCAATCGAGTTTGAAAACCATCGCCCGCTTTATGACTGGGTGGTACGCGAGATAGGATTTGAAAATCCGCCGCGCCAGATTGAGTTCTCGCGCCTTAACGTTACAAATACGGTTATGTCCAAGCGTTACCTCCGTCAGCTTGTTGAGGAAAAGCACGTTGACGGATGGGATGATCCGCGTATGCCCACGCTTTCCGGTCTTCGCCGCCGCGGTTACACTCCGCGTTCTATCCGCAACTTCTGCGAGAGAATCGGCGTTTCAAAGGCATACAACACCGTTGACTATGGCTTCCTTGAACACTGCATCCGCGAGGATCTCAACGAAAACGCAATGCGTATGATGGTTGTTCTCCGTCCGATAAAGCTTGTTATCGACAACTACCCTGAGGGACAGACGGAAACCTTTGATGCGCAGAACAATCCGGCAGACGAGAATAGCGGAACACACAAGGTCACCTTCTCCCGTGAACTTTATATCGAGCGGGAAGACTTCCTTGCAGAGCCGGTCAAGGGCTATTTCAGAATGTTCCCCGGAAACGAAGTCCGTCTTAAATATGCATACTATGTCACCTGCACAAGCTTTGAGACCGATGCAGACGGCAATGTAACTGTTATCCACGCAAACTACGACCCCGAATCCCGCGGCGGTGACACTCCCGACAAGCGCAAGGTAAAGGGAACTATACATTGGGTATCTGCAAGCGATGCTGTTGATGCCGAGGTTCGCCTTTATGAAAACCTTTTCAACGCAGAAAATCCGGGCGAGTTCCCGGAGGGCGGTGCATTTACGGACAACATCAACCCCGATTCGCTTGAAATCCTTTCGGGATGCAAGTGTGAGTCTGCGATAAAAGACGGTCTTGGCGACGGTCATTATCAGTTCCTGCGCAATGGCTATTTCTGCCTTGACACAAAGCTCTCTGGTGATGAAAAGCTTGTGTTCAACCGCACGGTTTCGCTTAAGGATTCATGGGCAAAGAAAAAATAAATATAATTTTGAAATATTGAAGCAATATCATACCGCCGCGTAAGCGGCGGTGGATGAAAGATACTGAATAAAGAAGCTATCACCCACCGCGTAAGCGGTGGTGGATAAAAGATAAGGATTGATGATATGGATATGAAATTTTACGAGGAGGCAGAGGCGCGTATACCAAAAGGTAAGGTAAGAACGCGCTTTGCTCCCAGCCCGACGGGCTATATGCACATAGGTAACCTTCGCACAGCACTCTATACCTATATGATCGCAAAACACCACGGCGGAGATTTTATTCTCCGCATTGAGGATACCGACCGCGGCCGTCTTGTCGAGGGCGCAACAGACCTCATCTACCGCACACTTCGCGAAACAGGACTTAACTACGATGAGGGTCCGGATATCGGTGGACCTGTCGGTCCGTACATTCAGAGCGAGCGTATGGGAATGTATAAGCAGTATGCAGAGCTTCTGATAGAAAAGGGAGCGGCATACCGTTGCTTCTGCGAAAAGACTGACCACGAGGAAAAAGAAGATGATGCGCCGACGAAGTATGACGGTCGTTGCTCACGCCTTTCTCCGGAAGAAATTCAGGCTCGTCTTGATGCCGGAGTTCCGTATGTTATCCGTCAGAAGATGCCTGTAAGCGGAGAAACCACCTTCTCCGATGTCGTTTACGGAGATATAACAGTACCGAATGAGGATCTTGATGATCAGGTGCTTATAAAGAGCGACGGATATCCGACATACAATTTTGCAAACGTTATTGATGACCACCTTATGGGAATTACACACGTTGTGCGTGGTTCTGAGTATCTTTCCTCCGCACCGAAGTATAACCTTCTTTATGAGGCATTTGGCTGGGAAATTCCGACATATGTCCATTGCTCTCCCGTTATGAAGGATGCACAGCATAAGCTTTCAAAGCGCAACGGCGACCCGTCGTATGAGGATCTTATAAATGAGGGATATCTTAAAGATGCTGTTGTAAACTACGTAACGCTTCTTGGCTGGAGCCCGGGCGGTGAGCAGGAAATTTTCTCGCTTTCCGAGCTTGTTGATATCTTTGAGCTTCGTGGAATTTCAAAATCTCCCGCAATATTTGACACCGCAAAGCTTAAGTATATAAATGCAGAGTATATCCGTGCTATGACCCCGGAGCAGTTTGCGGAGGTTGCACGTCCGTACATACGTCAGGGCGTGAAGAATCCGGACATCAATCCCGACCTTATCGCTCCGCTTCTCCAACAGAGATGCGAGCGCCTTTCGGATATTCCGGAGCAGGTTGATTTCTTTGATGCAGTTCCGGAGTATGACAGCGAGATGTATTTCCACAAGAAAATGAAGACGAACGCAGAGACCGCACTTGTAACATTGCGCGAGCTTCGTCCGGTTATTGAGGGGATTTCCGATTGGAGCTTTGATTGTATCCACGACACACTTTTTGCATATATTGCAGAGCACGAGCTTAAGAACGGATTTGTTCTGTGGCCGCTTCGCACAGCACTTTCCGGCAAGCAGGTAACACCCGGTGGTGGTGTTGAATTCTGCCACATTCTCGGAAAAGAGGAAACTCTTCGCAGAATAGATGCCGCAATTGAAAAACTCTCTTAAAGAGAAACAGCCCCGGAAAGGGGCTGTTTTGGTCGAATTGAGGTGATTGTCTTGAAGAATATACTTATGGAAACGCTTGCCCGCGCGGAATACGCAGCTCCGGCACTTCGGAATGCAAAGCAACTCGGCGCACGGCAATATGTTGATTTTAACACGCGCCTTGCTCCCTTTAAGCTTGCCGATGCTGAAGGAATGCGCCGCTCGCGCATTCTGCTCTCAAACAAGGGAAGAATATCACAGATTGAAATCCCGTGCTTTGCAAAGGATGAAATGTGCTTTTGCAATATGCTGGGGCTGAGCTTTGATATGCCGATTATAAAGCTTCAGGGACTGATGGGGGCGCTTTCAAGGATATTCAAAGAGGGAAGCACGGTCGTGCTTGACCGACCTGAAAATGAGCCGTTTGAGAAGATGGAAAAGCTTCTTTCCGACTGCGGTTTTCTAATTTACGAATATATCATGTCAGACGAAATTCAGATGCGCTTCCTTGACAGATACAACACGCCTGACGTGTCTTTTGCACCGATAACCGGCATAAGCTTCTATATGGCAGTGAAAAAAACGGTATAATTAACCATTCAAACAACATTGCACCGTATGGAAGGTAATTTCCATACGGTGCCGGTTTATCTTATTTACTATATCGACATTATCTTCGAGGTCATATACATATCCTCGGGAAGGTCTTTTTTCATCTCAAGAGCTTCGTTGATATCAATGTCGCAAATTTCGCTGTCACGTGCGCAGACCACGCGGTTTGTTTTACCTGCCATGAGCGTGTGTACGGCATATTCACCGAAGCGGCTTGCCATAACGCGATCACGCGCTGTTGGGCTTCCGCCGCGCTGGATGTGACCAAGGATGGTAAGGCGCGTATCAATGCCGGTTTCTTCGATGATGCGGTTGGTAATTTCCATGGAATCCCCAACGCCTTCTGCCTGGATGATGATAAAGTGTGAGCGCTTGTTGATTCGCCCTGCGCGGATTTTTTCAACAACATCGCGCTGGAAGTCAAACGGCTTTTCGGGAACGAGAACTGCCTGTGCGCCACACGCAATTGCAACGTGAAGAGCAAGGTGTCCGGCGTTATGCCCCATTACCTCAACGACGGAACAACGCTCGTGAGACTGCATTGTATCGCGCAGCTTGTCGATAGCATCAAGAGCGGTGTTGCAGGCTGTGTCAAAACCGATGCTGTACTGTGTGGATGAAATGTCGTTGTCAATCGTGGCGGGGACGCCGATTGTATGAACACCGCTTGCCGCAAGGTCTCGTGCGCCGCGGAAGGTTCCGTCGCCGCCAATGGTGACTATGCCGTCAATTCCGAGATATTTGCAGGTGTCCGCGCCTTTCTTTATGCCTTCGGGAGTCATAAATTCCGGGCAACGTGCGGTAAAGAGCATTGTTCCGCCTTTGGAGATAATTCCGTTAACGCTTCGCGCATTAAGCTCAACAACATCTCCGTTGATAAGCCCGTTATATCCGCGGCGTATGCCGAGGCAGGTTATGCCGTGATATGCCGCCGTACGTGCAACGGCACGTATTGCTGCATTCATTCCGGGAGCGTCACCGCCGCTTGTGAGAACACC
>JAZLCV010000082.1:0-5443 GCA_045614365.1 Eubacteriales bacterium
TGGCATGAACATATCCTTCATATTTCGGAGATACGGGACGCCTTAAAACAAGCCCAAAAACCAAAAACACAAGCCTGCCTCCGTCAAGAGCCGGAAGTGGAAGAAGATTCATAACACCAAGGTTTATTGAGATAAAGGCAAGCAGATACAAAAGAGACGAAATATCGGATTTAGCCGTATCTGCCATCATCTTTCCTATACCTATGGGACCGGACAGCTCATCTCCCGACACGTTGCCGCTTATTAAATCAACAAGGCCTACTTTGACAAGCCTGATAAGATTTACGCCATTTTGGAATACATACTTTATCTTTCCGAAAAAGCTTGTATCTTCAACAACAAAAGAAACACCTTTTTCTTTATCGTCGGCACTTTCCGTACTATTGTGCGCCCTTAGTCTTACATCCTTTAGCAACACCTTTTCACCATCGCGGAGGACTTCGATATCATAAACCCCGTTTTCATCGCCACCACGTGAAAGGCCCACGAAAATATCACTGTAAATATAAACATTGTATCCGTCAACAGATTTCAACGTATCACCCGGTCTCAGAAAATCCCCAGTTATTTCAGTTTTTTCTCCGATGTCTGCAACAGTCGGCGTATACCACTGTTTCACGGGTGCAAAAAGGATTGCAAGAACAAGAAATCCGGAGATGAGGTTCATTACCGAACCGGCAAGAACAATTGCTATTCTGTGCAGAACCGGACGTGAGGAAAAAGCACGGGGGTCGGAAGACTCGGAATCCTCTCCCTCCATCGCGCAAAAACCGCCAAAAGGAAGAACACGAAGTGCGTATACGGTTTCACCGACCTTTTTTTTAACTATCGCCGGTCCCATACCTATCGCAAACTCATTAACCCTGACACCCGACAACTTTGCCGTGATGAAGTGACCGAACTCGTGAACTGCAACGAGCAGTCCAAAAAGAAGTATTGCAAGCAAAACGTAAATAAAAATCACCTTCTAAATCATTGAATATACCGCATCGCATGCATTTTCCGATGCTGAAATAACATCCGCAAGAGTCGGATTATCCAGAACTCCCACAGCAGAAGATGCACGTTCTATATAATCTGCAATTTCGAGGAATTTTATTTTTGAATTAAGGAACAAATCCACCGCTGCCTCATTCGCCCCGTTCAAAAGCGCACCGGCAGTTCCGCCACGCCTTGCCGCAGACAGCGCAAGTGCAAGACAACGGAAGGTTTCCGTATCGGGAAGCGCAAACGACAACGAAGAAAGCTTCGTAAAATCAATATACTCTCCACCAAAATTCATACGTTCAGGATATGTCAGAGCGAACGATATTGGAGTTCTCATATCCGGTGTGCCAAGCTGAGCAATAATCGCACCGTCACGGAATTCCACCATTGAGTGGATGATGCTTTCGCGGTGAACAACTATGTCAATCTGAGACGGATTAAGCTCAAAAAGCCACATAGCCTCCATAAACTCAAGGCCTTTATTCATAAGGCTTGCTGAATCAATCGTGACCTTTGCACCCATACTCCAGTTCGGGTGACGCAGAGCCTGCTCTACCGTGACATTTTCAAGCTCATCACGCTTTCTCCCGAAGAAAGGGCCTCCTGATGCTGTAAGAATTATTCTCGTAAGCTCGCGCCCTGGAGCAACAGATGCATGGAGAGATTGGAAAATTGCAGAATGCTCTGAATCAACCGGAATAACTTTTACCTTTTTTTCCTTTGCACGACGCATTACTATCTCACCGGCACAAACAAGAGTTTCCTTGTTTGCAAGAGCAACATCTTTTCCTGCATCAATCGCACAAAGAGTCGGCTCAATCCCCGCCATACCAACAAGAGATGACATAACGGTATCCGCCTCAGAACAAGCGGCAGTCTCAAGAACAGCTTCCCTTCCGCCCAAAACCTTGCAGGACGTATCTGAGAGCGCTATTTTAAGCTCTTTTGCGGCATTCTCATCCGCAACAGCAACAAAACGAGGTGAAAACTCCCTTGCCTGTTCTTCCAGAAGCTTAATATTTCTGTTTGCGGCAATTGCCGACACTTTAATTTTCAAAGCTCTTGCAACGTCAAGTGTCTGGGTTCCTATTGAACCGGTAGAACCGAGAATCGATAAGTTTGAAACCATAATTCACACCTACACTATAATACCTGTTATCATAAGTAAAACATATGTTGCCGGAACGGTGAACATCGCGCTGTCAAAGCGGTCAAGTACACCACCGTGCCCGGGCATTATGCTTCCGTAATCTTTTATATTATATTCGCGCTTGATGATTGAAAATGACAAATCGCCCGTCTGCGCAAGTAAGGACAGGACAAGCGCACCTGCCCCAAACGAAATATAATTTACGGGAAGCCGGAAAAAATACGCAAAAGCGACGAGCGATATTATACATGTGATTATACCGCCAACAGCTCCCTCTACCGTCTTTTTCGGACTAATTTTTTCACACAGCTTGTGTTTTCCAAGAAAAAAGCCTGTGAAATATGCGCCCGTGTCAGTCATCCATGCAGCAAGAAACGGTAATAGAATCAGTATTTTCCCGTTTTCAAGCGCATAAATCCTTACTATAAACGAGAACATAAACGGAAGAACGGCACCTGCAAAAAACGAAGTTAAAACCATAACAAGATCTGCCTTCCCGTAGTTTAAAAGCCAGACGGCAAAAAGCACAACCATCGCCGCAAAAAAATACACAAACATATATTTCTCAAATGCAGAAAGCGACACCAGAAGCGGTGCTGCAGCCGCCAAAACACACGATCCCGCTGAAAGTGGCGTGAGTTTTACAATTCCGCTTTTTGCGGTAAGCTCATACGCGGCAATTGCGCAAATTACCGAAACCGCCAACATAAAGCAAACCGGAGGCAAAAAATACACTACTGCAATAAAAACGGCAATTGCAACCACTGCCGTTATGATTCGTGTACGCATATCAATCATTCCTTTCATACAAAAGGAAACGGCGCAAATATACTATATTCCGCCGTATCTTCTGTTACGCTTCTGAAATTCAATTATTGCGCGGTCAAGCTCACGCTCGTCAAACTCAGGCCATAGCTTATCTGTAAATACCATTTCGCTGTAAGCCAGCTGCCATAAAAGAAAGTTTGAAAGACGCTTTTCACCGCCCGGACGGATAAGAAGGTCAGGAGCCGGGGTTCCCGCCGAATAAAGATATGACTCTATCATATCCTCACTTATTTCCTCCGGACTTATTTTCCCCTCGGAAACATCACGTGAGATTTTTGCTATAGCTTCCTTTATCTCATTGCGTGAGCCGTAATTAAGGCATACGTTAACCTGCATCCCGGTCATATCGCGCGACTCTGCCTCAGACTCATCCATAAGCTTTCTTATGTGTTCCGAAAGCCCCTCACGCGAACCCCAGAAGCAAAGGCGGAGATTTTTCTTTCTCACTTCATCTATAGCTTCTATAATATACTTTTCGAGAAGCGACATAATAGTGCTGACCTCATCGGCCGGTCGCTTCCAATTCTCGGTTGAAAACGCATAAACGGTGAGGTGTTTAATACCTATGTCGTTACAGTAAGTCGCTATCTTACGGAAAGTTTCACTTCCCACGGCGTGTCCTGCCGTTCTCGGCATTCCGCGTCGCTTTGCCCAACGACCGTTTCCGTCAAGAATTATCGCAATATGCTCAGGCAGAGCTGTGAAATCCACAGACTCTGCCACTTGCTTCTTTTTAAAAATACCCATTGAACATCACAGCCTTAAATCTCGAGAAGCTCTTTTTCCTTCTTCTCAGTCATAATATCAAGATCTTTACAGCTCTTATCGGTAATCTTCTGAGTCTCATCTTCAAGAATCTTGAGGTCATCTTCAGTAATCTCAGACTTTTTCTTCATTGCCTTGAACTTGTCAAGCGCATCACGGCGGATGTTGCGAACTGCAACCTTACCGTCTTCACCGATTTTCTTAACCTGCTTGATGAGGTCACGGCGACGTTCCTCCGTAAGCTGCGGGAATGCAAGGCGGATGCATTTTCCGTCGTTAGCGGGGGTTATACCAAGGTCCGAGGCAAGGATTGCTTTCTCAACGCCTTTGAGAACGGATGCATCCCACGGTTGGATCATAAGAGTTCTCGGCTCCGGAACAGATACAGAACCAATCTGCGGAATTGGAGTTGCTGTTCCGTAATAGTCAACGGTAATCTTATCAAGGACTGCGGGATTTGCGCGTCCTGCACGTACTGCCGCAAACTCTTCTGCAACAACGTCAACACTTTTTTGCATTCTCTCTTCAAATTCTTTTACTTCAGGTCTCATAACTTAAGCTTCCTTTCTTACTACTGTACCTATTTTTTCGCCGAGTATTACTCGTTTAATATTTTCACTGTCCTGCAGCGAGAAAACAATTATCGGGATATCATTATCCATTGAAAGCGAGGTTGCCGTTGTGTCCATAACATTGAGATGACGTGCAAGCACCTCGTCATATGTAAGCTCATCAAACTTTTTCGCATCTGCGTTCTTTTTCGGATCGCTGTCATATACGCCGTCAACATTGGTTGCCTTCATAATTACCTCTGCATCCATTTCCGCTGCGCGCAAAACCGCCGCAGTATCCGTTGAGAAGAAGGGGTTGCCCGTTCCGCATCCGAAGATAACCACTCTACCCTTTTCAAGATGGCGAATCGCGCGGTTTCTGACATACGGTTCTGCAAGAGCGCGCATTTCGATGGCAGTCTGTACGCGCACCGGAACGCCGAGCTGTTCAAGAACGTCTGCAACCGCAAGCGAGTTTATGGTGGTTGCAAGCATACCCATATGGTCTGCACGGGTTCTGTCCATATGTCCGCCGCCATCCTTTACGCCGCGCCAGAAGTTTCCGCCACCGACGACAATACCAACCTGCACGCCGAGATCAACGCATTCCTTGACCGTGGCGCACACAGAATTTATCACCTGAAAATCAAGCCCTGTCTTTTTCTGTCCTGCAAGCGCCTCTCCACTGAGCTTAAGTAAGATGCGCTTATATTTTACGTTACTCAAAATTGTTCCCTCCCGATAAAAATACTCTCTATATATAATAATATTTTTTTGCCCAAATGTCCAGTTTAATTTTCATATATTTTAAATTTATTTTCCGTTTCTCATATAATGGAACATATACTGTTGCGCCAAACCCGCTAAATTACCGAATCTTGAGTAATCAAACTTCCCTTCGCCGAAGAAAAATTTGATCGCTTTTTTCATCCATACATCTACTGGAAAAGCATCAAGCTTACCAAGACCGAACAACAAAACGCAGCTTGCAACCTTTTCCCCCACTCCTGAAAGAGCGAGAAGCTTCGCCTTTGCATCCGGCGTTGGAAGCGACATTATATGTTGCAAATCAATACTGCCGTCCGCAACTCCGCGTGCCGCCTCAGAAATATATGCGGCACGATAACCTGCCCGAAGCATACCAAGCTCTTTTTCACCGAGC
>JAZLCV010000083.1:0-17734 GCA_045614365.1 Eubacteriales bacterium
AATAACTTTTTTCACTTCATCAGCAAGTCTTTCAGGATCTTTTACGGTTATTTCATAATGCAAACCTTCGGTTGTGTTCCCATTAAGGAAATACAGCATCTGAGCAAACAACGGATCCTTGATGTTTTTCCATCCGCTAAGCATCGCGTTGCTTTCAACCCAGTACTTATTACTTATTGTAGAGTTCGTGTCCCCTATTTCAGGAGAATAATGAGCAGAGATATTCACGATGTTTGCATAATACATCTGAACAAATTTAGGATTATCAAACAGATTAGCTTCGGTGTATGCATCGTAATCCTCAAGCACTTCCTGCACCTCTATAAGCGATCTGTGCCACTTTGGATTATATCCGGAGCCTTCGTTTCCCTGCCCGTCGTTATCTACCTCATCGAGCAACCATTCGTTAACACTTCCGCCGGAGCTTGTGCCGGTATCTCCCGAGCCCTGACCTGCTCGCATAAGATAATCAAGCCATTCGGCAGTTTCAGGCATAGAATCAAGCACAACGGCACATATAGCATTTACCTTTTGGTGGTAACCAAAGTTTCCGAAAACCTTATGATTTGTCAATCCTTCAAGCGTCGGGCGGATTATTCCGTCTTCTATATGGTTGCGAAGCTGTGACGGAGTTTCCTTTGCAAAGCGGGATTTCCATTTTGAGGAAATTTCTTTTATGTATGCTACAACCGCAGGGTCGTCGTAGACATCATAAATCATATCATATGAACGAATAATCTTTTCCATATGAGCGCAACCCCATATGCGGTCAAGCAGCTTTCCGTTTGCGTATCCAAGCATATCGAAATATTCGAATAAATCATAATCGTCATAGAAATCAGCAATTCTGTCAAGCAACAGCGCTGCAGCTTTACCATATTTCACATCACCGGTATAAAAATAAGCATACGAAGTATCAACAAGTGCGCGGGTTACGATATCACATGTTGATGTGAATCCATACCACAAACCACCTTGCAGATAATATGGAATGTAAGTATGGCGTTCATAAATGATCTTCTTGTTATCATCGAAATACTCGCTTCCATCTGCTTTTTTCGGATAATAGCCTACTCCGTTTTCATCTTTCGGTGCATAACCATAACCGTCATCAACGCCCCACGTTTCCTGCGTTTCACCGGGACGCAGACCTTTTCCGTTGTTAAGTGTCTTGATCTTCGCCAAATCAACGTCTTCATACAACTCGTTATAAAGATATCCGCCTTTTACGCCGTATCCGTACCAAGCATCACTACCCTTTTCTGCTGTTTTGTCTCCGAAAAGTTCTGCGTGCTTATCAAGGGCGCGCTGACGGTCAAATTCACCGTATTCGTTAAGTCCAAGCTTGTAGAACTCTTCGAAATTATTCGACGGAAAAAGACGTTTACAATCAGGGCACTGAACTTTCCACGGACGTGTGAGAGCATTTACTTCCCACCCGTAAGAGCCGTATTTCAAACGGATATCTACATTACAGAACCGGCAGTTATACGCTTCCGGATCATCGGTGTGCCCAATATGGATATGACGTGGAATCCCTTCAGACACGATTGAATCATAAATATACTCTATATTTTCAAGCCATTGATCCGCAGCTTTGACATAACTGTCAGCTTCTGCTTTTGCAAAGGAATATTTTGTGATATTTTCACGTGCGTTCTTTGCTTCTTCCTCGGTAAAATATGTTGACTTACGTTTTGCCGGAGAAACCGGAATAACAATTGTTTCCGTTACGCTTTCTCCGCCGAGCTCCACTTTTACCTCAAACTCTGCATTTCCCGCCGAAACAGGAATTATGTTATTACCATCAAGCTCTGCAAACTGCGGAGTAAGAGCGGTTGCTTTTATATCTGCGGTTTGAATATCAAGCTCACGGCCGACATTGCTTATCGCCCTGACATAAAGCGGAACTGCATCATCTCCATTGCCCGTAAAACGGATATGCGATGCTCCGCCTGCCGTGATTTCAATATCCGTCATTCCTTCAGGGGAAACAGAAACATTAAGATAACCAACAACCTTTTTATTATTAAATTCAGACTCAATTCTTATTCTGGCAGTGCCGGCAGAATGAGTTTTTAAAACATCACCTTCAACCGTTGCGACTGCTTCGTTTTCTGAGAAAAACTCCGTTGTAACAGCCGGAGAATTAATCTCTCTGCCGCTTTCAAGGAATACGTGAGAGATAAGCGTTGTAACATCCCCGGCACGAAGAATTTCCTGTTTTGTTTCAGCAAATACAGAGACGATCGGGTCAACCGTTACGCTTATTTCTTTGCTTGCCATACAAGTATCCTCTCCAAAAATTCCGGTAAAGGTAACCGTAGTTTTCCCTTCTTCCTTTGCAACAAGACGATATGCATGTGTTCCCGATTTTCCGATTGTATATGCAGAAAAATCGGTCAGCTCAACAACAGACGAATCTTCGTTTTCTACAGAAATCGCATTCTTTTCATCTGCGATTCCGGTGCTTGTGATGCCAAAATGATGCACACTGCCGTCAGACATAATTCCTTCGGCAACACCGTCTATTATTTCACCTACCGCCATTTCGTCCGGAAGAGCCGCATTAAGCTTTTCAAGCTTAAGCTCCGTACAGGAAACCGGCGAAAATGTTATCGTATCAAGAATAACGTAAGTTGTATTATATTCCTTTGTTCCGCGCATACGGAAATAGACCTTATGCTTGCCTGCTTTGAGATAAACTGTATTCAAAGTTTTTTCTGTATCCGGTGTGAACTTTTCCATGTCAATATGAAAGCTGTGTTCGCCCATATACTTATCATCAACAAAGACAGAATAATATGCACCGGAGTGGAACAATCCGCCGAGAATGGACATACTGTAATATCCGTTATAGGGAATATCCACATAAAACGCAACAGTGTTTGCGATATACCCATCCTTTTCGAGATTCTTTTCCGGCCAAGTGTTTTTCTTATTTCCTGTTGATTTATGAAGCTTTTTCGTTCCGTCAGGATAATCATATGGTGCGAAGGTTGCCGGCGCCATCTCATCAAGAATAAGCTCATACCCCGGTGTAAGCGACGCAGTTCCTGCACCATCCGATATCACAGTCTTTTTAAAATCTATAATAACAGCGGGTGCTTTTTCGATTACGTTCACAGAAACTGTTTTTTCTATAAGTGTACCCTTTTCATTTTGTGCGCTTATCGTTATCGTTGTTTCACCAACGGCAACACCTGTAATAATTCCGTCCTGTGAAACCGTCGCAATTGCGGTTTCTGCACTTGAATACCCAACGGAATAATCGGACATTTCTCCGGGTTTTCCGTCGCTCATAAGCGCAGAAACGATGACCTCTGCCGTTCCGCCCGCAACAACACCAACAGGCTCTTTTTCAACCTTAAATCCAGAAAGCACCGGAGCCTCTGTTACTTTTAATTCTTTTGTTAAGCTTTCTGTAAAATCCTTTGCCGTAACAACAGCCGATATTGTGGTCGTTCCATTTTTTTTAGCCGATATCATACCTGTTGTATTATCAATTTCGGCAACATCTGTATCCGAGCTTGTATACTCAACAGAGTAGCCGCCGATAAACGCTTTTCCGTTTTCATCGGTTACGGCAACGGATGCTTTTGCTTCCCTTCCCGCATATACGGTAGATGCATCTAAAAACAATTCCGAAGAAAAGGCAGATTTCAAAGGTTCTGTAACCGTAAGCGTGATTTCAGAAATAGAGAGCGTTCCCGCAGTTTCGCTTCCGTTATTTAAAAAAAGAACATATTCTCCCTCGGTAAGGCTAATCTCTTTAAGTCCGCTTGCATCAAACGGTTGTACTGTTTTTTCGTTCGTTGCATTCTTGGCTATATGTATACTTACGTCTCCGACTTTGAAATCATCTAAAATACGGAAAGCGGAGTCGCTGAAAATTTTCTGATCGCTTCTCTCAAAAAACTTATCATCATCGGTATTGGCACAAGTGCCGTATGTTGATGAATTTGACGGATCGAGAAGCACGCGAAGATCATCATTTAACGGTGCAAGATATATCTGCATTTTTCGGGAAGAGTTACGATACATATATGCTTTTCCGCTTAAAGCGTATTTTGCAGTTTCCGGAACTTTAACCTTAAAGGCTATCCACTCGTTTTGATTCGCTACAGCAGTTCCCAGATATGGCAAACTTGTTGGCAGGGTAAGAAATCCACTGCTGCTTGCACTTTCTGAGATTGTTGTTCCAAGATACGCCCACATCCTGTCCGAATCAGAAGAAACAGACGGATAGCTTGTGTTATTCTTCGGCGAGCCGGCTTTATCCTCAAGCTCTTCGATTACATCCGAATGTCCACCGACGCTTTTTTCATAAAACTTATACGTTACAGAAAACGGCGGTACTTCTACTGCTGCAAACACACTTGCGGGAAGTATTGAGAAGAGCATTACGAACGCAAGAAGAAGTGATAATGTTTTTTTCATAAGCTTTTCCTCTCTTTGTAATTGGCGGCAGAAGTGAATCCTCCCACCGCCACTCTCTATTGTAATTATTCAGAATAAATTACGTAAGTTTTTTCACCATCAATATAAATCATATATCCGCGAGCTACGGTGTAGCTGTCATTAATCGGCTTTGCAGCAAGCTGGCCATGATTTTGGTTGCGCTGGGAAACATATTTATCAAATGTTCTTCCGACAACGGGTGTTGACTCTGCCGCGCCGAACAGAATTCCAACTTCAACTATCTCTTTTCCTGCGCCGTCATATTCTATCATATATGCCCCGTCAATAGTTGTGTTTTCAAGAACAACGAGCGGCTTTTTATCAACCTGTGCATACGAGGAAGAAATTACAGTTCCATCCCAGATATAATGAGTGTATTCTGCATCATAGGAAACAATCTTTCCGTCACGAATCCAATGAGTTACCTTGCCTGCATTATCTGTGCATACAACAGCTTCACCGTATTTCATTTTTTCTGAGTCTTTTCCGTTTACACGCACCTTATCGTATTCTTTATCGCTGTCAAGGTAAGACTTTTCCTCATAACTTGCAACAGCATTTGTATCTGCAGTTACGTTGCTAAGCTCAAGAGCTTTGCCCGGAGCTGTAAACCAGCCGAGGAAAGTATGACCGATAAGAGACATTTCAGGAAGCGCTGTAATCTCATTCTTTGCAATTTCGCCGAGATAAGCCTTATCCTGATTCCAGAACTTTATAATCGGGTTGTCGCTTACAACCGGAACATTCTTTTCATAAACTGCGGTAAGGAATGTGTTTGTGTAAACCTTAATGATATCGTTCTGCTTTAATTCCGTAAACTTCGCTGTTCCGTCGATTTGATTTTCACCGTTTGCAACACCGCGCTTCCAACCAAGGAAGGTGTAGCCTTCAACATTCTCGGCATCAAGCGCAAAGCTTTCGCCGATTTCATTTAAGGTCGTTATGTTGATTTTTGCACCCGGGATATTTGAGGTTACAGCAATTGTCGGTGCGGAGACAGTTGCTTCGGCAGGGGAAGTTTCTTTTATTGCTTCTGATTTTGAGAAGATAATATATCTTATGTCCAAAGCCTGGTTTCCACCGGTGGTATTTCCGGTTTCCGGACGAGCACAGTTGAAATCCAAAACAAGGTAATAGTCGCCTTCTTTAAGTTCAACAGGACCTACATTCTGCGTGTTGGTAACGGCTGAATAACTGCTATCTCCATCAATGCGCCCAACGGCATTATAGCTTTTCAGCATATCAGCTGTTATCTCATCAATATCAGCGTTTGCCGGAATCATATATACATCAGCTTCGGTTCCGTTTGATGTCGGACCGATTCTGAATGCCATATTGTATGTTCCGTTGTAATCCACTTTTGTTTTCAAAACAAATCTTGAACCAAGCTCATCCGTTCCATAAGCATCTTTTAAAGCAGTAATTATCAAGGAAGAGTCCTTGAGAGTTGCGTTGCATTTGCTCAACATATTTTCTACTGCCCACTTATTTTTATTGTTTATAGATTCGCCAACTGCAATTTTGTCATAAGTGCCAACAAATGTCATATCGCTTATTTCTTTATTGCTGTCATTTATTCCCGCAGCGTTTTTTGCCTCTTCTGTCATATATCTTGTTCCGAAATAATATGCATGCTTTTTTTCAGGCTCAGTTACGGAAACCGAAACTGTTGCGGTATATTCTTTGTTGTTATAAGCATACGTTGCAGTTACTGTTGTTTCTCCCTTTGCAACACCTGTAAGAACATTTCCCGAAACAGTTGCAACGCTTTCATTTGCAACTGTGTATACCGGAGTAACCCCCGCAACTGCCTCTCCCGAAAGAGAAAGAGCGCTGCCAAGCGTTACGTTTCCGCCATCATATGTAGTATATTCTGATTGAGCAAAAGAAACTTCAGGCTCAGGAACAACTTCAGTGAGGGTAAGACTTATAGGAGCAAACTGCCCGCCTTTCTCAGAGTAAAATATAAGCGCATAATTGGAGTTTTCCTGCATATCAACGGTCCCAAAGGTATCTACGTTAACGTTCGCAACTCTTGCACTGTACTCACCGAGCGGCAAAGCAGATATTCCAAGCTCATCAAAAAGGAGCGGATCTTCGCGGTTTACACCTTTTTTGTTAGGAGCACTTGTCCAAGCTCTTCCGTTGTCTGCATCAAGCTTTATGGCGAGTTCCCCTGTCATCGGGACGATGTACATCTGGATATCCTGCGCTCCGTTAGAGGCAAAGTTGCCTGACAGAATATGTGCTTTAATGCCGTATTTTCCTGTTTTAGGAACCTGAATTTTATAAGCTATATACGTATCTTCATCTAACTTAACTTGGGCGTATGCATCAAAATAAACTATTCGAGTATCAGTGCTACGTGAAGACTTTGTGGTGCTTCCGAGATAAGCCCATGCACCACCCTTAGACGGGTCAGTATTTAAGTCTGTATACCATTTGGCACCAGCGGTATTCTCGAGTCTGTCCTTTGTCGACGTTGCGTTATGTCCGGAAGAAGTAAAGTTATACGTCACTTCTTGTAGTCCGTCTGCAGTATTTGCAAATACTGCGGGTATCATCCCCACTACAATGGTGAACGCGATAAAAAGAGAGAGTAATTTTTTCATTTTATTTTTTCCTCCTATTTTTCAGCTCATTTTATCATAATTTTACTATATGCAAATCGCGTTTTCAAACAAAATCGTTGTAATATTGCACCATTTTCTATTGACAATTTTTTGAATATATGCGACAATATTCCAAGGGAGTGATTTTTATGAAAACACCTGCTCTTTCTCCACCGGCAAACAGAATACATTTGATGCCCGAACCTATAACAATCGCAACTGAAGTTCTCAGAACGCGTGACCCGCAGAGGCATTATCACAATTTTTCACAATTCTTTTTTTCTGTTGCGGGAGATATGTATCACACTGTGAATAATCAGATGTATTTTCAGGCAGCAGGAAGCTGTAGCTGCGTGAAACCGTATGAGGCACACAGCAATGATACAATAAACTCTGATGCTAATCCCATTTATATCTGTATCTCTTTTTTTGATGAATTTCTTACAAGCCACGGTTATCAATATTTTTCATACGCAAACAAGTTTGCAACTTTTGAAGGCATGGCTATCCCTTCCTTTGTTACATTTACAGACAAAAACAGAGAAAAAGCCGGTAAGCTGATACGCGGTCTTCAGGATGAGTTTAACAAACACAAAAGCATGTCCTTTGAAGTTATCGCAGACATGCTTGCAGAATTTTTGTTTTTGTTTTGTTCGTGCGCAGCAGGAGGAGCAAAAAAACTTGTTGTGAAAAATGGTATTATCGAGAGAGCAAATGCCATAAACCGAAGCGTGACCTATCTCGCCGAGCATTACAATGAAAAAATCAATATTGATGACCTTGCCGCAATCGCGACGATGTCGCGGAACTCATTTTTCAGAAATTTTGAAATGATAACAGGAACAACCGTTTCAGATATGCTTTTGCGTTTCAGATTAAAAAACGCATTACCGCCATTGGTTTATACCGAAATTTCGCTTGATGCGATTGCAAAAAATGTGGGGCTGTATGACAAATCGCGCTTTTGCCACGCTTTTTCAAAAATATACGGAATGACACCGTCAGAATACAGACATAATAATACGGCAAATGCAACAAAAAAGTTAAACTATCACAAACGGCGATGGCGATGGATTGAGGATCCGGATTATGATGAACAAGAAAACACGCAGTAAAAGGCATCAGCCGTTACTGCGTGTTTTCTATGTAGATTAATATTTTGTTTTGAAGTCAATCTGAGCGCCCTTGCGGGATGCTTCGTATATTCCAAGAATGAGTTCGACTGTTGCCGCACCAGACTCCGGTCCATTTGCAACATCAACATCGTTATTGATAGCATTAACGATATCATTAAACTGCTTTGCGTGACCTCTGCAATCTATAGCATTCGGATCGCTTGAACCAAAGTCGGTTCTGCCGGTATCAATAAGCGGCTTAGGAAGGGTTTCAATATCCCATTTTTCTATGGTGTCTTCAATCATAACGATACTTCCCTTCGTTCCGCAAATCTCAAAACGGCGGGCGTAACCGGGATAAGATGACGTTGTTCCTGCGATAGTACCAACTGCCCCGGATTCGTATTCCATAATTGCAACAGCCGTGTCCTCAACCTCTATGTTGTGAGCAAGAGTTTTGCACATTGCGCTGATTTTAACCGGAGAACCCATAAAGAATCGCAAAAGGTCAATTCCATGGATGCCCTGATTCATAAGCGCGCCGCCACCGTCATATTTCCATGTACCGCGCCAGTCAGAAGCATCATAGTACTCATCCGTGCGCCAGTACTTCATATTGACAGAAACGTTGGTTATTTTTCCGAGGTGTCCGCCGTCAATCGCTTCCTTGACAGCCTTTACCGTCTCAGCAAAGCGAAGCTGGCAGATAACCTCACACTTTCTATTGTACTTTCGTGCAGTTTCAACAACCGCAGCACAATCCTCGTTTGTAAGCGCAAGCGGCTTTTCGCAGACAACATGTTTTCCGGCTGTCATTGCCTGAATCGCAAGCTCTGCATGAGTTCCGCTCGGTGTGCAAAGCGTTACGACATCAATATCCGGAGCAGCAAGCATTTCTTCAAGAGTTTCATACACACGAAGACCATACTTTTCTCCAAACGCCTTTGCCTGTTCAGGAATTGCACCGTAAAGTGCGACAAACTCCGCACCGTCAACGTGCTCCATAGCTGCAACGTGATGCACTGCAATAGCGCCGCAGCCGATAAGGGCAAAATTAAGTTTTCTCATCATTCACCATTTCCTTATAATTTAGTATATGGCTCCAATTGCCATCATTCACCTGTATTTTATATTATAAGCGCATTTTTAACAAAACTCCATGCACCATATTGTGTAAAGTTTGGACAATCTTGCTCTATTTTGTGTTTTCTGTGATATACTAACGCAATTTAAGAGCTTCGCATAGTAAAAAAGAGAGCTGTGGATAAAGTACACCACTGCTCTCTTAAAAATATTCACTTTAAATACCAAGGAGTTTTTCAGCATTCTTATACATAATTTTCTCGTAGTTTTCGCGAGTTAATCCTCCATCGTTTGCGAGTCCTTCAAGGAATGCAAGAAAGTCATACTGGAAGGTCTGGATGTTTGCACATACGTCTGCTCCGTAATATATTCTGTCTGCAAACTCATTAAGGAATTTTACAGCGTATTCCGGATCGCGCATCATAGCATTTGAGCCGCTTCCGGCTGAAATGTCGCAATAGAGATTTCCATATTCACGCATAAGATACGCGAGACGCCCTTCTTTCACTTTTCCTTTGTTGCATTTGCCTCTGATTTCCACAGTGTTGTCTGCAGAAATCTCACTCCAGAACGCCTGTGAGTGTCCGATGATTTTTAAATCCGGATATTTCTTCAACATTTTTTCAATTCTCGGAAGTCCTAACTCATCAACTATTCCATATGTTCCGCCAAACTGAGGAGCAATATGAATAATCACCGGCATATCAAGCTCGGCACACGCGCGGAAAAGATTCTGCATCATCGGGGCGTCGGCATAAAGCGAGGCTGTAAGCTCACCAAGACCTTTTGCCCCCTTTTCCTTATACTGACCGATAAGATGCGTAAGGTCAGCTTTATCCGTATAATTTCCCTGACGAGGGTCTACATTACAGAACCAGGAAAAGCGATCCGGATATTGGCTTACAACATACTGAGTTTCTTCATTGCTCATACAAGACCAACGAGCTTCCGGTGAAATAAGCGGAAGCAAAACGCCATGACTTACACCTGCTTTGTCGTGAATTGCAATTTGATCCTCTGCCGAAAGAAAATTCTGTCCATTCGGGCGAGTTGTTGAAAACTCCGGAAACGCAACAACGTGGCAATGTATGTCTATCTTTTTCATAAAAACTACCTCTTTTCATTCTTATGGCAAATTTGCTCAATTGCTAATATAACACAGAAAGAAGCAAAAATCGACGTTTTTACGTCAATTTTTGCTTCTTTTATTTGTTATTTTTTGAACGAACGGTTTTCGGCGATATCTGTCTTGATTTTTTATAGCACCGGCTAAAATAGCTTTCATCCTCAAATCCTGCAAGATGTGCAATTTCCGATATGCTCATTTCCGAATTCCTAAGCATAACATCTGCGATGCTGAGTTTATATTCAGTAAGGTATGAAATTGCGGTCATTCCTGTTGCACGCTTGAAAATCCGGCAAAAATGATATTTACTCATTTTACAAAGCTCAGCAAGCTCATCAACAGTTATTTCACAGTTATAGCATGTGCGTATATGCACTATCGCCGGTTCTATGGATTCATAAAAACGAGCGTTATCATTTACAATTTCCTCGGAAACGACCTCACGTACCTCCGAACGCATAAGAAGAGCAAAAAGCTCGAGTACGAGTCCGCGAACCGCAAGTTCATAGGAGTTTTCTTTCTTTTCAAGCTCATCTATAATATTAAGCACAACCTGCTTAATTCGCGCATTGTCACGGATAAGATTATTGAATCTCATCCGTCTGCCAAGCAAAAGATGCTTCATATCAAAATTGTCGAGATTCTTACTTGCAAACATATCCATACCTATCATCAGAAGATGGTATCTGCCGGATTGTTCACCAACCTTCAATGTTGAGTGAAATTCATACGGGTTGATAAGCACGACATCTCCCGGACGGGTAATAACAGGCTCGGTATCTACAAGCACAGTAGAGCTTCCTTCATAAAAATATTTAATCTCTATTTCCTCGTGCCACGACCGGGAAATTGCCACTAAATCATCCGGGTTAAAACGCTTACTCACACTGTGCATTATCGGAAAATCCCGGTGCTGAAAAACAAGTTTTTCGTGGACTTTATTTGCTTCCACAGACAATCACACTCCCGAAAAATGAGAATTTACATTAAATCGTTTGAAATAATATCGTCGTATGTTTCTCTTTTTATAACAAGCTTGTCTATACCGTCTTTTACCATAACAACAGGCGGCCGCGGGACTCTGTTATAATTAGATGCCATTGAGTAATTATAAGCACCGGTGGATAGAACAGCGAGTAAATCCCCGGCTTTGACCTTTGGAAGAGCGATATTTTCACCTAAAAGATCTCCACTCTCGCAATTGCGACCTGCCACAGTTACAACCTCTGTCGGAGCTTCTGTCGCTCTTTCCGGCAAAACCATAGTGTACTTTGAGCCGTAAAGCGCATACCTTGGATTATCTGTCATTCCGCCGTCAACAGAAACGTAAGTCCGGATATCTTTAATCTCCTTTACAGAGCCAACGGTATATACTGTAATCCCGGATTCTGCAACAATCGAACGTCCCGGCTCAATCGAGATAAACGGAAGTGAAAGACCGTATTTTTCCGCATCACGACGTACTACATCGGTAAATCCCTTTACGGCATCATATACCGTGCGCGGATCATCTTCTTCCGTATATCTGATACCAAAGCCGCCGCCGAGATTGAGCTCGGAAATCTCAAAGCAAAGTTCATTCTTGACTTTTGCAATAAATCCCATCATAAGCTCTGCTGCGTGCACAAAAGGCTCAGGGTCGAATATCTGTGATCCTATATGGCAGTGGACACCACATAGCTTTATATTCTCATAGCTAACAGCAGCTTTTACAAACTCAAATGCTTCACCATTTTCTAATGCAACACCGAATTTTGAATCAATCTGCCCCGTTTTTACAAAATCATGAGTGTGGGCATCAACGCCGGGTTTAATCCGGAATGAAATCTTTGCCGTTTTTCCGAACCGCGTTGCTATATCGTTTATTAACTCAAGCTCTTCTATGTTATCAACGATAATTTCGCGAATGTCAGACTCAAGTGCAAAGCAAAGCTCTGCTTCCGTTTTGTTATTCCCGTGAAACACGATTTTCCCTGCCGGAAAGCCTGCTTTTAAAGCAGTGTATAATTCTCCGCCGGAAACAACATCAGCTCCGAGTCCTTCTTCATCAAGAATTTTATACATATACTTTGTACAAAAAGCTTTACTTGCGTACTGTACAAGAAAACTATCTCCCCAGCATTCGGCAAGAGCATTCGTATATTCTTTGCACACACGACGTATTTTATCTTCATCCATTATGTATAGCGGAGTGCCGTACTTTTTTGCCAAAGACACAACATCAACTCCGCCTACGGTAAGATGACCGCAAGGACTTACGGAAAGTGAATCAGATACTAACATTTCGGCATCTCCTTTATTCAATAGAATTAAAGATTATACGGACAAGTTCTTCCCTACCTGTACCTTTCTCCGCAGAGAAAGGTACGATGATTCCCTTGGGAACTTTGAATGTATCTGCAATAAGTTCTATTGCAGGTTCAATCTGAGTTTTTTTAAGCTTGTCCGCTTTATTTGCAACGATATAAAACGGCATCCCCGACTGAATAAACCATTGTGCCATTACCATATCATCAGCTGTGGGTTTATGACGAATATCAACAATGAATATACCGAGATTAAAGTCATCTCCTTGATTTAAATACGTTTCAATAAGCTTCGCCCAACGCTCTTTTTCGCTTTTTGATACCTTTGCATAGCCGTATCCCGGAAGATCCACAAAATAAGCTTTTTCATCAATAAGAAAATAGTTTATGTGGACAGTCTTCCCCGGAGACGCACCAACCCTTGCAAAGTTTTTGCGATTCAGTATTCTGTTGATTACAGACGACTTTCCTACATTTGATTTTCCTGCAAAAATAATCTGAGGAAGCTCTGTTTCAATAAATCCGTCAGGCGTAGCTGCAGACTTAATAAATTCTGCTATATGCAAATTTAAAATCGGTTTCATATTCAACCCACAATTCTCCTACTGACGAAGAGAATGAATTTTTCCCTGCGCAGGCGCATCTTCAACAACGGCCGTATAAGCGGGTTTTATCTCTTCTTTTTTCATTTTTTTCATTTTAGACAAATCAATTGCGCATCTGATAACATCATCTGCATGAGCAACAGAACAGAAAGACAGTGATTCGCGTACTGTTTTATCAATTTCTTCCAAGTCCTTTAAATTTTCTTCCGGAATGATAACTGTTTTTATGCCGTGTCGGTAGGCTGCCATTGTCTTTTCCTTAAGTCCGCCAATAGGAAGCACGCGACCTCGAATTGATATTTCTCCGGTCATTGCTATATCGTTTCTCGCAGGAACCCCGGTAAGCGCCGACACAAGTGCAGTTGCAATTGTTATACCTGCAGAAGGTCCATCCTTTGGAATTGCACCTTCCGGGAAATGAATGTGGATATCACGTGTTTTATAAAAGTCATTTGATATTCCAAACTCTGCAGTTCTGCTTCTGACATAAGTCATAGCCGCTTTTGCTGACTCATTCATAACGGCACCAAGATTTCCCGTCACCTCTAATTTCCCAGTTCCTTCTGTAACGTTGACTTCCACCTCCAGCATTTCGCCGCCAACAGCAGTCCACGCAAGCCCGTTCACAACCCCCGACTCTTTACCGTCGAAAAGCTTATCTTCTTTATATTTTTCAACACCGAGGAAAGCGGAAAGATTTGAAGCTGTTACGTTTATTTTTCCAACATCTTCCAAAACAACGCGTTTTGCAACCTTACGCATGAGCGTTGCAATTTCGCGTTCGAGAGTTCGAACGCCCGCTTCACGTGTATAATCCGATATAAGCTTATATATTGCATCATCGCTTATCTTAAGCATTGATGCGGAAATTCCGTTTTTCTGCATTTGTTTCTTAATGAGATGATTTTTTGCAATATGAAATTTGTCCTCAACTGTATAACTTGTAAGCTCAATAACTTCCATACGGTCGAGAAGCGGAAGCGGGATTGTTGAAGTCGTATTTGCGGTTGTAATAAATAAAACCTCAGACAAATCAAACGGTATTTCAAGATAATGGTCGCGGAAAGCAGAATTCTGTTCCGAATCAAGAACCTCAAGCATAGCTGCAGAAGGATCTCCACGGAAATCATTTGACATTTTGTCAATTTCATCCAGGAGAATAAGTGCATTTTTAGAACCGGCACTTTTTACCGCATTCATTATTCTCCCCGGCATTGCACCGATATACGTTTTCCTGTGACCTCTGATATCTGCTTCATCCCGAACTCCACCGAGAGACAGACGCGCAAACTTTCTCCCCATAGCTGACGCAATACTTTTGCCAACCGAAGTTTTACCTACTCCCGGAGGTCCGACAAGACATATAATCTGGCCGCCACTTTCTGCTTTAAGCTGTTTTACTGCCAGAAACTCGAGTACTCTTTCCTTTACCTTTTCCATACCGTAATGGTCGCGATCCAAAACTTTTTTTGCGTTTACAAGATTAAGCTTATCTTTCGTCATTTTATCCCACGGAAGTTCAAGAACATGATCGAGATATGTCCTTATTACTCCACTTTCCGGAGAAGTATAATGCATTTTACGCAATCTTCCGGCTTCTTTTAATAACTTTTCTCTTATTTCATCAGAAAAAGACAAGGCTTCTATTTTTCTTACGTATTCTTCGTATTCATTTTCCTCTGTCGGATCCTCACCAAGCTCTTCATTAATTGCCTTGAGCTGCTCACGAAGAATGAAATCTCTTTGATTTTTATCAACCTGTTCCTGAACTTTCCCTGCAATGTCAAACTCCATTTTAAATATTTCACGTTCTCTTGCAAGAAGTTTATTTACAAGTGACAACCTTTTGTACGGATGAAGTTCTTCCAAAACTTGCTGTTTACTGGTAAACCGCGCCGGGATGCTTTGAGCAATATAATCAGCAAGATCCCCTATATTTTCGGTAGAAAACACATCAATCATAATATCGGGAGCTATTTTGGGCGCAAACTCCATAAACTCTGAAAAGAGTTCCTGTGCAGTACGCACAAGAGCTTCGCAGCGAACCTTATTCTCACGAACAGCAGGAATCTGGAGTTCCTCAACCTCCGCTTCAACAAAAGGCTCAACGTGTGTTACATTCACAATTTTTGCACGGTACATTCCTTCAACAAGAACACGTACATTATTTGCCGGAAAGCGCAAAACCTGCTTAACCTTTGCAACAGTTCCTATTTCATAAATATCATCCGGCATAGGATTGTCTGTTCTTATTTCTTTCTGCGCGACGAGAAATATATTCTGATTTTTTGCCATCGCATCATCAAGCGACTTCATCGACTTATCTCTTCCGACGTCAAAATTGAGCATCATATGAGGAAATACCGTAAGCCCACGAAGCGGAAGAACCGGCATTACGCTCCTTCGCGTTGTATTCTCAGGCATATTTTTTCTCCTTTACTGAGCTTTTCGCTTCACTTTTCTTGTAATCTGTGGCTCCGTTTTTTCACGAACACACTGTTCGGTTACCACTACCTTTACAATATCTTTTTCGGACGGAACGTTATACATTATTTTCTGCATTACGCCTTCGAGAACCGCACGAAGTCCGCGCGCTCCTATCTCACGTTCTATTGCAAGCTCGGCGATTGCCTCAAGAGCTTTTTCCTCAAAAGAAAGCTCTACTCCATCCATATCAAGTAAGCGAATATACTGTTTTGTAAGAGCATTTTTCGGTTTAGTAAGTATACTTATCATCGCCTCTTTATCAAGAGGAGCAAGAGGTGCTATAACCGGCAATCTGCCTACAAGCTCTGGGATAATACCGAATTTCAATAAGTCATGAGGCTGAACGTCAGCAAGAAGCGCTGCTTTATCTTCTTTTTCTTTTGATGCAACCGGAGCACCAAAACCTATTCCGCGCTGTGTTTTACGCTTTGAAATAACCTTTTCAATGCCGTCAAAAGCGCCGCCGCAGATGAAAAGAATGTTGCTTGTATCTATTTGAATAAATTCCTGATGTGGATGCTTTCTCCCACCCTGCGGAGGAACATTGGCAACAGTTCCTTCCAATATTTTTAAAATCGCCTGCTGTACCCCTTCTCCGGATACATCGCGTGTAATTGACATATTTTCACTCTTGCGGGCAATCTTATCAATCTCATCTATAAATATTATTCCGCGCTGTGCAGCCTCAATATCATAATCTGCAGCCTGAATAAGACGAAGAAGGATGTTTTCAACATCTTCGCCGACATATCCTGCCTCTGTAAGCGTTGTTGCATCCGCAATAGCAAAAGGAACATTAAGCATCTTCGCAAGCGTCTGCGCAAACAAAGTTTTACCCGAACCGGTAGGACCGATCATCAGTATATTACTCTTCTGAAGCTCAACATCATTTTGTTCGTCATTCATAATTCTTTTATAATGATTATATACAGCTACACTGAGAGCAAGCTTTGCCCCCTCCTGCCCAACAATATAATCATTCAGACGTTCATGAATTTCCCTCGGTTTTAACACAGTTAATTTTTGCGCACTTGCACCGATGCTTTCAAAACCGGCAGGCTTCATTGAATCGAGATATTCCTTGCAGGCATCTACGCAATTTTCACATATATATCCGTTAAGTCCGGCAAGCACCTGTGTGCCGGGTGAAATCTCCTCGCCGCAGAACGAGCAGACGATTGTTTTATTCTTATCTGCCATAAACTTATATCGCTCCAAATTTTACTGTCTTTTTGTTATTACTCTGTCGATGAGACCATACTTCATAGCTTCTTCTGCAGTCATAAAGTTATCACGCTCGGTATCCTGTTCTATAACCTCAATCGGCTTACCGGTAACATCTGAAAGTATAGAATTCAAATGAGATTTAATACGGATTATACGATCTGCGTGAATTTTAATATCCGTTGCTTGCCCTTGCATTCCGGAAAGCGGCTGGTGTATCATTATTTCGGAATTCGGTAAGGCAAGACGCTTTCCCGGTGCTCCGGCAGCAAGAAGAAATGCTCCCATGGATGCTGCCATTCCTACGCAAATTGTAGAAACATCACATTTAATATACTGCATCGTGTCATAAATAGCCATTCCTGCGGTTATTGACCCACCCGGGGAATTGATATAGAAATCAATATCCTTATCCGGATCCTGTGACTCAAGATACAAAAGCTGTGCAACAATAAGCGATGCTGTTGTATCATTAACTTCTTCAGACAACATAATTATTCTGTCATTAAGAAGTCTCGAAAAAATGTCATACGACCGCTCACCGCGGTTTGTCTGTTCTACTACTACTGGAACCAAACTCATTATTTTCACTCTCCTGTTCATTTTTAAAGATAGGCGCGAGGAAATAAACTCCTCCCGCCTATCCTACACTAATATTATGCTCAGAATTTGGTAAATTATTCTTTATCTTCCGCTTTTTTTGTTGTTTTTGCAG
>JAZLCV010000084.1:0-1756 GCA_045614365.1 Eubacteriales bacterium
GCATCCAGCGCCGCATCCATATCGCAGTCTTCACTCTGCGGATCCACATATATGGTGGACTGCATACAGTATATTTTAAACTCACCGAAGTTTCTTATTCTCCATGCAAGGTTCTTCATAAGCCGTTTTTCAAAATTCCCGCGGTTAAGTCCTTTTAGTACAAGCTCTCCAAGCTTTAAAAGCAATATCTCTTTCACGTTATGCGCACCTTTCAATCATTTATAACTATACATTATAATTATACATCATTTATTCAAAATAAACAATACCACGAAATGGAAAAATTTATTTTTATTCCTTTATATCAAATGTTGACATTTGTGAGTTTATGTGGTATTATGTGGAATATGGAGTTGATGTATTGATGCTTGCAAATGAAAGACATTCGAAAATCCGCGCCGCACTTACAAAAACCGGCGCGGTTACCGTTGCCGAGCTTGCAAAAGCTTTCGGTGTTTCTGACGAAACCGTGCGCCGCGACCTTCTCGCGCTTGAGCGCGAAGGCGTTCTTTCCCGCGTACACGGTGGCGCAATTGCGGTGGCTACGATCAAACCCGCAGGTGAGTTTTCCGTCCGCATTGACGAACATCGCCGCGAGAAAAATGAACTTTCTCAACTTGCCGCAGAGCTTATCGAAGAAGGCGACATCATCGCTGTTGATGCCGGAACTACCGCACTTGAATTCGCCGATGTGATAAAAGATAAATTCAAAAATCTCACTGTCATTACCCATTCACTCGGTGTTTTCAACATCCTTTCCCACTCAGAGACAATACAGACCGTTCTTGTGGGCGGAAGCTACGACAAAGGAGAAGATGCATTCTGGGGGCATCTCACCGCACAGAACCTGCGTTCGCTCCACGTTGCAAAAGCCTTTATTTTCCCCACGGGTATTTCACTCTCGTGTGGAATTTCGGATTTCCATTTAAAGCTTGCCGATGTTCAGCACACATTGCTCTCCATCGCTGACAAAATCATTGTTCTTGCCGACAGCTCAAAGTTTGAAAAAACATCACTTTGCAAAGTATGCGATTTAAAGGCTGAACACACATATGTGACTGACGGGAATCTTCCCGATTCAATTTATGAACTCTATCGCGAAAATAACTTTACAATTCTGAAAGGAAAGTGTCCAAAATGAACAGAAAAGTGATCCTCATTCTCGCTGACGGAATGCGCCCCGATGCGATGGAAAGCCTTCCGTATGTCAAGGAGCTTATGAAAAAAAGTTCATACAAAATGAATACACAAACAGTTTTTCCCTCAGTTACGCTTCCGTGCCACATGTCCCTCTTTTTAGGCGTTCCACCTGAGCGCCACGGCATAACAACAAATCTTTATATGCCTCCTGTCCGCCCTGTTGACGGTGTTTTTGAACAGTTAAAGGCAGCAAAGAAAATCTCGGCGGTATACTACGACTGGGAGCAGCTGCGCGATTTATGGAGACCCGGCAGTGTCTCTTTTTCTATGTTTTCGCGCGGTGATTATGAAATAAACGACAAAAAACACACTGATTCGGCAATCGAATATATTTCCGAACATTCTCCCGATTTCGTATTTCTGTATATGGGATTCCCGGATGGCGCCGGACACAACAACGGCTGGATGTCGGAAGAATATTTGTATTCCGTAAAATACGTCTGGAAGCAAATTGAGCGCATCGTTGAGAAATATAAAGATGAGTACACATTTATTATAACCTCAGACCACGGTGGCCACGACCGCATCCACGGAACCGATATGCCCGAGGATATGA
>JAZLCV010000085.1:0-3409 GCA_045614365.1 Eubacteriales bacterium
GTTCCCGCCGGCGAGCTTTTACCCGAGTATATCCGTCTTCCGCAAGCTGAACGCGAAAGACTTGAAAGATTAAAGAAAGAAGGAAATTAAAATGAAGGTAGCACTTGGCGCAGACAGCGCAGGATTTGCAATGAAGGAAAAGATAATCGCCCATCTGAATGAGCGCGGTATCGAAACAGTTGATGTAGGAGCGTATAACACAGAATCAAGCCATTACCCCGAATTTGCATATAAGGTTGCAAAAAGCGTTTCAGAAAAGAACGTAGATTTCGGCATTCTTGTATGCGGCACGGGAATAGGCATGAGCATCGCCGCAAATAAAGTGGAAGGTGTGCGTGCTTCGGTTTGTTCAGAACATTTTTCTGCAAAATACACACGCCTGCACAACGATGCAAATGTTCTCTGCCTTGGCGCACGCGTTATCGGCGATGGTCTTGCCATTGAGCTTTGCGACATATTCCTCGACACTCTTCCCGAGGGCGGCCGCCACGCTGCACGCGTTGATATGATACGTGAAATCGAGGCAGGCACCTATAACATATAACCCAGAAACAAGGAGGAAAAGCGTATGAAGCTTTTACAGCTGCAGTATTTTGTTACGGCATGTAAATATAATAATATTACACGTGCATCAGAAGAGCTGCACATCTCCCAACCATCCATATCAAATGCAATAAAAGAGCTTGAGGCAGAGTTTGGTGTAACGCTTTTCAAACGTCTGAAAAAGGGATTTACGCTTACGCGCGAAGGAGAGCTTCTTCTTCATCATGCGCAAGAGCTTCTGCAGCACGCCGAACGCATTGCGCTTATTATGTCGGACAAGGGAACCGATAAAAACACACTGCGCATAGGCATCCCGCCGATGACGGGAATCTCACAGCTTCCGAAGCTGTATCGCGGTTTGCGCGCAATAGAGCCGGGAATAAATATATCTACGCACGAGTTTGGCGCAAACAGCCTTCTCACATCGCTTGCAAACGACTCTCTTGACCTTGCCATTATCCCGACAAACGTGGTTGATCACGCACGTTTTTCATCAATTGAGATCGGCGAAGTCGAAACCGTTTTCTGCGTTCCGGAAGGACACCGCCTTGCAGGAGAAAAAACAGTGGATATCCGCGCTCTTCGCGGCGAGCCTCTTATCCTGTTTGACAAGGGCTTTATCCAGTATGACGTTATAACATCGGCATTTGCCGCTGCCGGAATTGTACCGAATATCGTCCATTTGTCCTCACAGCTTTATATGATAAAGGAATTTATTTCTTCGGGCTTTGCCTGCGGCTTTATGTTCCGCGACATTGCCGAAACAATCCCGAATATCGTAAGCATCCCGCTTTCTGTTCCGATAAAGTCAAAGGTAATTCTCGTCTGGAGCAAGGAACGCAATATGTCAAGCTGTGCAATGAAATTCATAAACTACGCCAAAACAGCGAAGCTTTAACATTTTGAAAGGAAGTATATCCCATGAGTGAACAATGCAGCCACGACTGCTCAAAATGCTCGAAAAAGTGCGGAGACCGCACAGAAAAGTCGAGCTTCCTCGCAGAGCCGAACAAGCTCTCAAAAATAGGTAAGGTTATAGGCGTTGTCAGTGGAAAAGGCGGCGTCGGAAAATCGCTTGTCACATCTCTTCTTGCCTCCGAAATGCAAAAAAGAGGAAAGAGAACCGCAATTCTTGACGGTGATATAACAGGACCGTCTATCCCCAAGGTTTTCGGAGTCCACGAAAGCCTCACCGGAAGTGACGACGGCTTAAATCCTGCAGTAACGCGCGGCGGAACACAGATAATGTCCATAAATCTCGTTCTTGAAAACGACACTGATCCCGTTGTATGGCGCGGACCGGTTATCGCAAACGCTGTAAAACAGTTCTGGACCGATGTTATCTGGACTGATGTTGATTTTATGTTTGTCGATATGCCGCCCGGAACAGGCGATGTTCCACTTACGGTTTTCCAGTCCTTGCCGGTTGACGGAATTGTTGTCGTAACAAGCCCGCAGGAGCTTGTTACAATGATTGTTGACAAAGCAGTAAAGATGGCAGATATGATGAACATTCCGGTCCTTGGCATCGTCGAGAACATGGCATATTTTGAGTGCGGAAAATGCGGAGAGCGCCATTATATCTTCGGTGAAAGCCGCATACAAGAGCACGCGGCAGAGCTTGGCATCTCCACCGTGTGCCAGATTCCGATGAACCCCGACCTTGCCGCGCTGTGTGACGAGGGTAGAATTGAGGAAAAGACCGGCGAGCTTCTTTCCGATATGCTCGACAAGATAGAAAAAGCATAAATTTTTCAAGAAAAAGGACAAAGACAATATGCCTCTTGTGCTTTATAATATATGTAATATCTTTTCAGGAGGATTTACAGAATGTCCGATGAAGTAAGAATTGTTCCCGCGCAGGAAGAGCATATGAAAAAGCCGGCTTTTCTGCAAACCTTCCGAGCATAAATTATTATCAGAAGCTGTAAAATAAATATAATTCGTAAGACGGTGTGGCAATGCCACACCGTCTTTTCATCTGTGTATGTATTTTTGGCTCTTTGTCAATAGTTGGGGTAAAGAGCCTCTTTGCAAGAAAAAGAGAGAAACCGAAAATTCGATTTCTCTCATAATTTGTTTTGTTATTAGTTGGTGATTGTAAGCTCGGTCTCTTTGTCGAAGAGGTGAATCTTCGGAGTCTCGATAGCAATCTTGATCGTATCGCCAACCTTTGCGGTAGAGCGCGGTGCAACGCGAGCAATAAAGTCGCGGCCCTGGCACTTGAGGTAGAGGTAAGTCTCATGACCCATAAGCTCAACAACCTCAACCTTAGCTTCGATTGTTGCTTCAGGATACTGATTGAGGTATACTTCCTCATCATGGAGAGCCTCAGGACGAACACCGACGATAACATCCTTGCCGATGTAAGACATAACCTCAGGCTTTCTGCCCTTAGAATCCGGAAGCTCAATCTTAGCATCACCGAATACAATGTATGTCTTGTTGTTTTCGTCAACGAGGTGACCTTCAAATGTGTTCATAACCGGAGAACCGATGAATGTACCGACAAAGAGGTTAGCCGGTGTATCGTAAAGAACGTGCGGAGCAGCGATCTGCTGGATGAAGCCGTCCTTCATAACAACGATACGTGTACCCATTGTCATAGCCTCAACCTGGTCGTGGGTAACGTAGATGAAGGTTGTCTGGAGACGCTCGTGAAGCTTAGAAAGCTCAGTTCTCATTGAAGCACGGAGCTTAGCATCAAGGTTTGAAAGCGGCTCGTCAAGAAGGAAGACCTTCGGGTTACGGACGATAGCACGACCGAGAGCAACACGCTGACGCTGACCGCCGGAGAGAGCCTTCGGCTTTCTGTCGAGGAGATAGTCAATCTCAAGAATTTTAGCTGCCTCTTCAACGCGGCGCT
>JAZLCV010000086.1:0-5171 GCA_045614365.1 Eubacteriales bacterium
CCTGCCTTGATTTCAAGCTCTGCTTCCGTATAAACCGGAGCTTCCGGAACCGCGATATTGTCGCTCTTTACAAGAGAAACACGTACCTTATACGTTCCGATTTCCTCAGGAGCGGCTTCC
This sequence comes from Eubacteriales bacterium, assembly GCA_045614365.1. Lineage (GTDB taxonomy): Bacteria > Bacillota > Clostridia > Oscillospirales > JAAYXM01 > SIG480. The sequence continues at coordinate 121 of JAZLCV010000086.1, forward strand.
GCCCACTTTCCGTCAACCTCATATTCCGTCTTAAACTCTGCCGTGGTATCCTTCGGCATAATTGCGATATCTATCTTTATCTCGTCGCCCTTTCTGTAGGAAAGCTTCGAAAGTGCAATCTCGTACTTCTCTGCTTTCTTTACATTAAGAACACCGGGAGCAAATGTAATCTCATAATTCTTTGCCGTGATGCCGGAAACCGTTACCGGATATTCGCCTGCGTTGTCAAACGCCTTATACTCCGTTTTAAATACTGCATCGCCCTCAAGCACGTTTGCATCCTCACCGAGAACAAAGCCTTCACCCTCAACCTCGGAGAATACTGCATCTGCGCCGTAGAAAATCTCAACCTTCTTCGGCTTAACTGTAAGCGGAGCTTTCTTGACCGTGAGCCTGTAGCTTGCGGAGGTTTCGGTGTACTTTTCTGTTGCTGCAGCAGTTGCAGTGATTGTTGTTTCACCCGCGGAGAGGATCGTCACCTTGCCGCTGTTATCAACAGTTGCAATGCTTTCATCACTGCTTGTGTAGGAAAGTGTACCGCCGTCAGGCGAATCATTATACGCTTCGTTATAAATCTCCTTTTCTTCACCATATGTAATTGTCATTATCTCGAAAAGGAAGGATACTTCCTGCGGAACGAGCTTCGGAATAGCTTCTGTCTTTGTCTTTCCACAACCGTTCTTGCAGGTATAGGTCATCTCACCCTCTGTGTCAACAGTCGGCTTTGTTGTAACCGTGCCGTCATCCCAACTGTGACCGTTTTGCGGAATTTCCGTCTCGTCCTTCGCTGCGTTACAGCGCGTTCTCTTGCAGTGGATGGACTTTGAACCTGCCTCTTCACACTTCGGCTCAACGTCAACCGTATATTTATCATCCCAGTCGTGGTCAAGTGCGGAAATGGTATCTGTTTCATAGTGGTCGCAACGCGAGCAATCACGTCTCTTTGTTCCGGTGGTCTCGCACTTCGGCTCAACGGTGGTTGACCAGTCGCCCATATCATGGCCAAGCTTTCCGCTTGTAAGAGTTACCGAGTGTCCGCAGTTGTTTTTACATGTGCTTACCATTGTGCCATCCTCGGTGCAGGTCGGCTCTGTTGTCACGTAATCACCCATATCATGCCCTGTCGCTGGAATAGCTGCAGTATAAGACTCTTCGCAATCAATATCAAGGCATCTATATGTCATAACACCGTCTGTTGTACACGTCGGTGCTGTTGTAACCGTTCCTTCATCCCAGTTATGAACCGGAAGAGAGTCTTCCCATTTAATTTCTGTCGGGATTTCCGTTGTGCTTCCCGCACCGGTTACCGTGAATGCATCGGTAAGTCTCCAGCCCTGACCTTCGGAAAGGTCAAGCCCTTCTCCGAACTCTATCGTGAATACACCGGAAACCTTATCGCCCGGCTTGAACTCGTCGGTTTCAAAGAGGAAGCCTTCGCCGTCAAGGTCTTCAACCGCGTCGGGACCGTATTCGCGTGCGTATTTTGCCTCGATTACGCCATAGTCCTCAAAGAACTTACCGCCGAGAACTGTGAATGAAAGGTCGTAGATCGTCTTCTGGGAAGTGTTCTTAAGCGTATAACGCATTCTGTAAGGTCTCCCGACAACAGCGTGGGTTTCCGCTTCAATCTTAAGCTCCATTGCGCTTCCGGCAAGAACGTTTATAGCATCTTTGATTCCGAAGGTAAGGTCAATATCCTCGGAAACATTACCTGCAATGCGTTTGCCGGTGATTGTTCCGTCAAGCTCATATTCACCCTCTTTGTCTCCGCAGATGTACCAGCTGTGCTCTGCCTGTGCCTTCGGTGCAACGTCCCCGAGAACTGACGTATTGCTCTGCTCGCTGTCCTTCATAGCCGCGAGAGAAAGTCCATCCGGAACGTTAAGGCTTGCCGTGAGGTCTTCTATGGTTTCTACAGCAGAGGTATTTGAGCAGACAAGCTGTACCTCAAAAATTTCCTTAAGCCAGGTTGTGCTTGATTTAACGATAAGATAAATATCCTTTGCAACCGGCTGTACTGCTATATTGTTCGAAATGACCGGCTTGCAATCACCTACTATATCTCCCTTTTCATTATACAGATAGTCAATTTTCACGGTCGGCATAAAGGAAAGAACCGCTGAGCAGTTGTAAACGTGCTGATTTGCGGGGTTTGAAGTGTCAACCCCTGCCTTCTCTGCTTCTTCCTTTGTAAGCTCTTTTACAGCAGAATCAACCTTTATTATATCGCCCTTGTTAAGATACACCGTAAAGTGATTATTTGTATCGCTGCGCTCAATCTTAAAGCTTCGCGCCTTATATCCGTCTGCAATTACACCAACGGAATATTCTCCATCCTCGAGATCAAGAGATGCATTGCCGGAAGCATCGGTCTTTAATGTATACTTCTTGCTGTTTGCATCTTCAAGCGTAATATACGCACCAGAAATTGCCGGAGTCTCCTTAGTATCACCGTCAAGAACGGTAAAGGTTGTGTTTTCGCCGATGGCGATTTCAATCTTTTCGATTTCTATTTCAAATTTATACTCGTCATCTGAAACTTCAATCTCTTCTGTTTTAGTAACGTAACCCTCCTTTGTCACAACAACCTTGTAAGATCCGTTTGCAAGCTCAGTACCTGCAGTACCTTCTGTACCTGTAACTATAACTGTTTCATCATCTGTTGAGTCTGAAACGGTCATCACTTCAGCACAAACCTCAGGTGTGGCGGTTCCCGTTTCTCCTGTAGCTCCGCCCGTCTCTGTTCCTGCATTCTCATCTTCCGTTGAAATTTTGCTAATTGTAAGAGTTGCGCCTGAAACAGGATAATCTGTATCTTGATCGGTTACAGTGAAAAAGGTTTCGGTCATCTGCGGAACATCAGGATTGACAACCTCTTTTTTAAGTTCGATAAGAACTGTCTGATGCTCCATAACAACCTCAACTTTGTCCGTTGATGTAATATATCCTTCAGCAGATGTCTGAACGGTGTATGTACCTTCATAAAGCGTTGCCGCTGCCCAGCCGCTTCCATTCGCCTGAATGCTTGTCGCACCGGCACTTGAAGCTGCTAAAGAATCAGTGATAACAAGTGATGCATAAGGGATTTCTTCGTTGGTGTCCTCGTCCTTTATGCTGAAGTTGACATTATATTTTTCGGGAACATCCGGAGTTACCGGAGGAATTATGTTATCGTCCTCAATAAACTCAAACAAAATCTCATTCCAGTCTTTTACTGCAAATGTATCCGCTTCTTCCTTCGTGGTTACCATAGAGCCGTCCTGGCAGAGATATACCTCTCCGGTGTATAGTGTCGAATCGTTGGAAACGGTATCACCATCAACCTGATATATATAATATACCTCTTTGTTGATAAATTCTTTCGGAAGAACAACAGAGACATAATTTTCTTCATCCTGAATATCAAATCTGTCATAGATTGAGAAGCTCTCCAAACCATCTGTGGAAAGTACTTCAAATCTGTAATAGAATGGAGAACTGCAAGCTCCCTCCTGCATAGTTGGCCAAAGAGCGAACATCGCACCTGCATCAAGAAGGAAATCAATCCCTTCCGTATCTTTTGTTATTGTAAGCTCTGTTGCCAGGTTCTTATCGCGGACGGTTCCACTTGAACTTGCTGTGGAATAGTAGTAATCTCCTTCCTCGATGTTAGAAGAGGAATAGCATCCGTCCACTTCCTCTGCATATCCGAAAAGCTCCAGATGAAATATGTCGCTTACCGGCAGCTCGCTTTCTGCAAATCCTATCATATAGGGAATATACATATCAAAGTTGTTATCAAAGGTTATACCCGTAAATGCTGTATTTACATAATATCTTCTGCCTCCGAAGATGAGCATTGGTTCAAAATTATAATATTCAAATCCTGCGTATTCCGGAAACTTGATTTTGCCGGAAACAGCACAGCCCGTATCAACTGTAAAGTCAACGTTCTCTATGTCTTTTTCCGGATTAACCTGCACCGTATAATTTTCATATTGCCCCGGAAGTATATTTGATGCGGTACTTTCCTCGCTTTTGTCGAGATACGGCGTATATTCTCCCGCAACTATCCCGTAAGGGAGGACTGTTTTGTACTCATGCGTCTCGGCATCAATATATGCACGGGTAAAATAATCACCGAAAATAAGACCAACAAACTCTCCGTCAACCACCTGAAGATTCTCCCCCGTAATTTTTCCGGATACTTCTTTGCCGGTCGGGACAATTATATCCGCTGCAGCAATTTCCTCAAATGAAAATCCATTTGCGGCGCTGTATGGATCTTCATTCAACTTCATTCCCTCAGACGTAAGCGTAAAATTCCCGGCACCATAATTGCTTGTGTAAATATTGGTCTGTGTTCCGTAGGTATTGCTTACCCGAACGCTGACAGAAACCCGACTCTCGTCCGCCGGAAACGCTATCTCAAATGGGATGTCTTTAAGATCATATACCAAATCTTGCCAATAACGTTGTGTTCGCGTGACCTGTCCGTAAGCATAAATATCAACGGTAAGCTCACCATCAAGATACGCATCATCCGGGAAAGATATCGTTCCCGTAAACGTCACCGTGTCCCCCGTCTCTGCTGCAAGGATGTTTGTCGGGAGCAGTGATATAAGCATCATCACTGCAAGAACAAGGCTTGCAACGCGCGAAAAATTCTTCTTCATAGTTTTGCCCTCCTGAAACTAATATATATATATGAAAACACACTTAAATAGTATACCACCTTACTGCTCTCAAAATCAAGGGTTTTGCGGTTTTTTTGAATTTTTTTCCTAAAATTTTCACAGGAGATTTTGAAATTTTTAAAGCGGTATCTTCCTGTTTAAATTTACTTAATCTTATAATGGCGGTGAAAAGCACTCAAATTTCGGTGTGTGAATGCCGCCTATAAAGCCAAGCGGTTATAAATTACAGCGAAGTCACAGAAAAAGCGGCGCGGGCAAAATTTTGATTTTGCCGTTTGCGCAAGCCTCTGTGATGAGCGCGATAATTTATCCGCTGCTTTATCCAGCGGCCAAAGCGTGGGTTTTTAAAGGGGTTCGCAAGAAAACCCCTTTGAT
>JAZLCV010000087.1:0-9051 GCA_045614365.1 Eubacteriales bacterium
AGACGACTCCCGGCACGGAGATTTACGACCCGTCCCGGGAGTTTTTTTATTTTTCCTCTCTGTGGATTAATTGTGATTTTTAACAAAAATTGCAAGGCGCGCACTCCGTTTTGCAATTTATTTTTGCCTAAATTTCAAAAATAATGCACAAAAAGCCTTGTTAGTTATTTATTTAACAGCTTTTTGCAAGTTGACAAAAAACAAATTGCGTGGTATACTATTGCACATACTAAGAAAAACATCCGGAGTTGATTTTGAAATGGCTTTTAAAAATCAGTATTTACAACGCGTTTACGACGGAGTTGTCGCGCGGAACGCCGGCGAGCCGGAGTTCCACCAGGCTGTGCGCGAGGTTCTTGAATCCCTCGAACCTGTGTGCGATGCCGACCCGCGATATGAGAAAATGGGCGTGCTTGAGCGCCTTTGCGAGCCGGAACGCGTTATATATTTCCGCGTGCCGTGGGTTGATGATGAAGGAAGAGTTCAGGTCAACCGCGGTTTCCGCGTTCAGTTTTCATCCGCAATAGGACCTTACAAAGGAGGACTCCGCTTTCATCCGTCCGTCAACCAGTCGGTTATAAAGTTTCTCGGTTTTGAGCAGATTTTCAAAAACTCGCTCACCGGCCTTCCAATCGGCCCAGGAAAGGGTGGCGCGGATTTTGACCCCAAGGGCAAAAGCGACGGCGAGGTTATGCGCTTCTGCCAGAGCTTTATGACGGAGCTTTCAAAGCACATTGGTGAAAACACGGACGTGCCTGCAGGCGATATCGGCGTGGGCAGCAGAGAGATAGGCTTCCTCTACGGTCAGTATAAGCGTCTTGTGAACGAATTTACAGGCGCGATCACCGGTAAAGGTCTGCGCTATGGCGGTTCCCTTGCACGAACGGAGGCAACCGGCTACGGTCTTTGCTACTTCACCGAGGAGATGCTGAATGCACACGGCAAATCCTTCAAAGGACAGCGTGTTATTATATCAGGTTCGGGCAACGTTGCTATTTATGCACATATCAAAGCAACGGAATTTGGCGCAAAGGTTATTGCAATGAGCGATTCTGACGGCTATGTCTACGATCCGGACGGAATTGACATTGAAACCGTTCGTGACCTTAAGGAAAAAAGCCGCCAGCGCATCCGCGAATACATCAAATATCACAGTGGCGCAACATACACGCCCGGTTGCAGCGGCATATGGAACATCCCATGTGATATCGCGCTTCCTTGCGCAACGCAGAATGAAATTGACGAAACCGGTGCCGCCCTTCTTGCCAAAAACGGCTGCTTCTGCGTTTCTGAGGGTGCAAATATGCCTTCAACACCCGAAGCAATAAAGGTTTACTTTGCAAACAAGATGCTGTATGGCCCCGCAAAGGCGGCGAACGCCGGCGGTGTTGCAACATCTGCGCTTGAAATGTCACAGAACAGCCTGCGCTATTCCTGGTCATTTGAAAAGGTTGACCACAAGCTGCAGGACATAATGAAGAACATCTACAACGCCGCGGCAGATGCGGCGGCGCTCTACGGCCATGAAGGCAATCTTATGATCGGCGCAAACATTGCCGGATTTAAAAAGGTTGCATCGGCAATGCTTGCCTACGGCGTGGCCTATTGATTTTTGCTACCATTCCACCCCACCATCATTTTTGCGAAAGCCGCGCAAGGGATAATCCTTGCGCGGCTTTTGTAATTATTCCTTTTTGAGATACTCAAGAAAATGCGCGATATTTCCATATGCGCTCGCTTTTTTGAAATATGCACAAATAATCTGCGTTTCACGAAAATCCGTTACGTTTAAGATGCAGGCTTTTGAGTTCAATACCCTCTCCGCCTCTTCAATGCGTGATATGCCGATTCCCACGCCCGATTCTACAAACTTTCTGTTGCAGGTAAGGTCATTGCTCTGAACAACAATATTCGGCACAAAGCCTGCTTTCCGGCACGCATCCATAAGCCGTCTGTGCAAGCCGTTGTCCTCTCCTATTGATATGAAGTTTTCATTGCGAAGATCCCGCAGCGTAAGTTTCTTGCCACACAGCGGACTTTTCACGGATGCACGGAGCCCTATTTCTGAAGTGTATAATTGCAGACACTCATACCCGCGGTATGTATCGGTTTCACCGTCAATAATTATGTCAAAATTCTCTATGTCTATATCCCCGAAGTCAAATGATGTTTTGAAAGCAATATGCGGATGGTTTGCGTTATATTCTATTATCCTGTCGGTGATTTTGCCGCGCATTGCACGAACAAGAAGCTTTATTTTACGCGTATCCCGCTCGGATGATGTAAGCTCTCCAACTGTTCGGTCAAGCTCGGAAAACACCATATCAAGCGAAGTTTTAAGCTTTTCTCCACTTTCGTTTAAGCATATCCTGTTTGATGTGCGGTCAAAAAGCGTGCACCCAAGCGCCCTCTCAAGCCTCTTTACCGATGCCGATACCGAGGTTGCCGGAACCATATATTTTTCCGCAGTTTTTGCAAAGCTTCCGCTCTTTGCGCTTTCATAAAAATACCGAAGCTGTAAAAGCTCCATTTCCCATTCCTCCCGCCGATGTGATAAAACCATTCTACCACATCTCAAAAGTTTGGGCAAGGGCAATTTAAACAATTGTTTACAGTTGGCATAAAAAAAGCGTATAATATAGAAAAAATCAACTTTAAAGGAGAAACACATAATGACGGACTTAAAACAATATTGCAAAGAAAACTACGCTTTGATGCTTGATACGCTGCGCGAACTCTGTGCGATTCCCGCACCGTCACACTTTGAGCACGAGCGCGCGGCATACTGCAAAAAGTGGCTTGAAAACATCGGTGCTAAAGGCGTGTACATAGACGACGCGCTTAATGTTATCTACCCCATCGGATGTGATAACAGCAATGAAATCACGGTTTTCGTTGCGCATACAGACACTGTTTTCCCCGACAGAGAACCGATGCCGTACCACGATGACGGCGAGAAGATTCACTGTCCCGGTGTCGGCGACGATACGGGAGCTGTCGTGGTTCTTCTTGCTATGGCAAAATATTTTACCGAAAACAACATAGTTCCCGATAAGGGTATAATGTTTGTTTGCAACTCCTGCGAGGAGGGGCTTGGAAATCTCAAAGGCACAAGACAGCTTTTTTCTGACTTTGAAGGCAGAATTGCGCGCTTTATAAGCTTTGACAGCGGAGCACTCCACTCCGTTGCCCACCGCTGTGTCGGCTCACACCGCTATGAAGTTGAGGTTCTTACCGCGGGCGGCCACTCGTGGGGCAAATTCGGCAATGAAAATGCGATTGCAAACCTTGCCGGAATCATCGAAAAGATATATGCCATAGAGCTTCCGAAGAAAAATGGTGCAAAAACCTCCTTCAACGTAGGCGAAATCTCGGGCGGAACATCAGTAAATACAATTGCACAGAATGCAAAAATGCTCTGTGAATACCGCTCTGAAGATGTTGACTGCCTTGCATGTATGGAAAAGAAATTTGCGGAGATTTTTGAAGAGGCGCGCTCCGAGGACGTCCGCGTAGTGGTAGACAGAGTCGGCAACCGCCCGTGCGGTAATGTTCCCGATGAGGAAATTGATAAGCTGAAGGATATTTTAGCTCCGCTTATAACAGAGGTTACGGGTTACGAGCCTATATATAAAAGCTCTTCTACCGACTGCAACATTCCTCTCTCCCTCGGTGTTCCCGCTATATGCATGGGGGTCTGTGTGCACGGCGGAGCTCACACGCGCGAGGAGTGGCTTGAGAAAAAGTCTTTTATTCCGGGGCTTGAGCTTGCGATAAAAGTAGGCATCGCCTTTTCGGAGGTATAAGCTATGAAATTTACTTCAGCAGGAGATGCGATTATCCAGAAAAGAATATATGAAGGCTATGATTTTTCCGAGCTTTCTGAATTTATACGTCAGGGTGATGCGCGCTTCTTTAACCTTGAAACTACGCTGAACTACACAGGCGATACCTGCGGCTCTGCGTTCTCCGGCGGTACATACATCCGCACGAACCCTGAGGTGCTTGACGATATAAAATCCTACGGTTTTAATATGACGAGCTTTAATAACAACCACGCACTCGACTTTTCCTACGGCGGATTTTTCTCTACGCTTGAAGCTGTTAACGCAAGCGGGCTTGTCCACAGCGGCGCGGGAAGAAACCTTGCCGAGGCATCCGCACCGGCATATCTTGAAACGAAAAACGGACGCGTGGCACTTATTTCCGTAAACTCTAATTTCGATCCCTCTGCAATGGCGGGTGAACAGTCTCCCCTATTCCCGGGTCGCGCAGGCGTTAACGGTCTTCGTATAAAAAGCCACGTTGAGCTTCCGGCCGACGAGCTTTCTCATATAAAAAGAATAGCAAAGGCTACAAACATCAATGCCGCAAAGGAAATAACTCGTAAGGAGGGTTATCATCCGGAGCTTGCCGATGATGAATGCGAGCTTGGCGAGCTTAAATTCAAGCTTGGTGATGAGGCGCGATATGTTATGGAGATTGACGAGCGCGATATTGCACGTGTCGAAAAGGCAATATTTGAAGCAAAGCTTCAGGCGGATTACATTATGATTTCCGTCCACTCGCATCAGATAAGCGGAGATGCAAAAGAGGAACCGTCGCAGTTTTTAAAGGATTTTGCACACCGTTGCATTGATGCCGGTGCGCACGCGATTGTCGGTCACGGTCCGCATCTTCTCCGCCCGATAGAGGTATACAAGGATTGCCCGATTTTCTATTCGCTCGGTGATTTCGTGCTTCAGCTTTACAATGTGGAGACAGCACCTGAGGACTTCTTCTGCAAGCATGGACTTACCTCTGCATCAACGGTGCACGAGCTTCTTGCAAAGCGCTCAAAAAACTTTACCGTAGGCCTTATGACAGACAAGCGGATGTTCCGCTCGGTTATCCCGTTCTGGGAAACGGAAGGTACAAAGCTCAAAAGCATTACCCTTATGCCGATAGAAATGGATATGGCCGGCAACAAATCCGAAACCGGTCTTCCGAAAATGAGCCGCAATCCGGAGATTTTTGAGTATCTTCGTGATATGTGCAAGCCCTACGGGACCAAGCTTTCGCTCTGTGATGACGGACTTATCTCCTGCTCGTGGTAATTGATTGCAAACAGTAATATTCTTTTGAAAAATAACATTCCGGAGCGCAAATTTTGCGCTCCGGAGCTTTTTCATTTCATTTTTACTTTTCGAGCACGTATGATACAACTCTTCCGATGCTCTGCGCCATACGGAGAAATCCGAGGTCTGTGGGGTGGCAGCCGTCCACGGTGCAGGAATTTGGATTCTCACCGTCAAAAATTGATGCGCCGTCAACAAAATACACATTTTCATCGCCGCGCGAAAGCGCATTGAGATACGTTTTCATTATCACGGCGCGGTTGTTTCTGCGCTGTTCGTTTCTCATATCGTCATTGGGTGCGGTAACGAAAATAACAGGAAGGTCCGGATGCGCTTCGCGGATTTTCAGAAAACCGCGCTCATGCGTCTTTTCAAGATGCTCTGCACTCGGCGCGTTATAATCGTAATCATACACAAACGCGCTCATCGGAATAGATGCAATATAATCCATCATGGCATCCTCACCCTTTGCACTTCCCGAAAAGCCGAGATTTATATAGTCACAGTCAAGCTTCTGCGAGATAACCGCGGGATATGCGTTTCCGGGGCGCGAAGCGCATCCTCCCTGGGTAATAGACGAGCCGTAATATACAACCGGTACTTCATATTTGTATTTGCGACCTCCGGAAAGCGCCGCATCACCGGATATCCCGACATAAAAGGAATCCACCGGATTATACAGCGGGAAGTTAATTGTAATTTCGCGCATTTTTCTGTCGCCGAAGTGATAAATTGACGTAAATCCGTCCGTCATACCGTACGGCGGAACGAATGTCTTTTTAAAAACATCACGACCGTCACGGGAAACGTACATATCAAAGCCTGCAACGCCACTGAGCGGCATATGCGAAAAATGGGTGACGGACGGAACAACAGCGTGGATTGCAACATACTCGGAATCAGTGGAAAAGCGCACTCTGCCGCCCGCAGTATGAACGTGAAGCCTTTCAACACCTTCGCTTGTTTTCTTTGCAACATCCTCGGGAAGACGGCGGAAAACGGCTTCCTCCTGCGGATTGTAAAGACCGTAAAGCTCAAACGGCGCTTTTATGACATCGTGAAAAACGCAGTCCGGCGCATCTATCTCTGCCGTTACGGCAAGATTTTTATCAATCTGTGCAATATCCTTTGACATAATATTTTCCTCCTTACACGTGATGCAGAATGGGCTCAAATGCCACGCCGTCGGTCGGGTTGACACCAATCCGCTCGGAAAGCTTCACCGCACGGCAAATAAACCGCGAGGTCTTTTTTATCGCCCGTCTCAAAGACGTCCCGCGCAGAAGATATCCGACAAGAAGCGATGCGAAAAGATCGCCCGTTCCGCAAAATTGTCTTGCTATGTATCTCGATGAAGTTACAAAGCTTTCGTTTAAAACACCGTCGTATACTACGTTAAAAACGCGCCCGTGGCGGTATACGCCTGTAATTATGCAGCTCTTTGCCCCGTGCGTGACAAGCTTTTTTGCAAGGGAAATAAGCTCTTTATCATCGGCATTTATGAAGCTTTCATAGTTCTCATCCGCAAGCAGGCACGCTTCCGTTAAATTAGGTGTTATAATGTCTGCACGCGCGGCGAGGCACTTCATTTTCTCCACAAGCTCGTCCGTGTATGTAGAATACAGCTTTCCGTCATCTCCCATAACCGGATCAACGAAAAGGAGCGTATTTTCTCCCTTTGCGCGGTCGATAAAGCGAGAAATTATATCCACCTGACGCTCAGAGCCGAGAAATCCGGTGTAAATTCCATCAAAGGAAAGGTCGAGCTTGCCAAAGCCGTCAAGATAATCCTCTAAGCTTTCGGTCAGGTCGTGAAAATAATATTCGTCAAACGCGGTATGGTTTGACAGCACAGCCGTCGGAACGCTGAGCACGCGCACGCCGAGGGCGCTCATTACCGGCACGGAAACATTCAGCGCGCATCTGCCAAAGCCCGTCAGGTCATTTATAACAGCACAGTTTTTAAGCTCCATATCCGCTCTCCTTCCCTTTCGCGTTATCTTTTTTTCGTAGCATTTATAATTATACACGCGGAAAGTTGTTTTGTAAAGGTTGAAATTTACGTTGCAATAGTGTATACTAATATAATATGAAATTTATTAAAGGATTGGTTATAAATATGTTCGGATACAGACCTGTAAACCGCCGCCTGCTTAAAGCGGCGTCATCGCGCGCAATGCAGGGAAGCTGGATGCGCTCGTTTCTTGTCACGCTTCTCTCTTCCCTTATTCCAATGCTTATTTTAGGTGCGCTTCCATTCCGCATACCGCTTGATGAGGAGATTATCGCCACCGGCGGGGATATAACGAAGCTACTGGTGCTCATTCTTCCCGAAACGATAACCTCACGCACTATTGCATCGTTTGTCGTAACCGGCATTATTTATCTTCTTATAAATTGTCCGTTCACGGTCGGTGTGCACCGTTTTTACCTTGCCGTGGCATCGGGTGAGCGCGGAAAGTTTTCCCACGTTTTTTCTCCCTTTACAAGTCTTAAAACCGTATTTTCTTCTATCGGTCTTTCGTTTGTCACGGCGCTTTACAGCCTTTTCTGGTTGCTCGCACTTATCGCGCCGCCACTTATTCTTCTGGGACTCGGATTTATGATCAAATCCACATTTGTTATTACACTTTGCTGCATTCTGTATCTTATCTTAACGGTTGTGTGGATTCTTAAGACAAGCGTCTACAAATTTGCTTTCTTCATCTTCGCCGAGGGCAAGACCGGCGGTGCGTGGAAATCCTTCCGTACAATGCAGAGGATAACTCGCGGAAGAACTTCTGAACTTATGGGGCTTCGCGCATCATATTTCGGCTGGGACATTGCCGCGGGATGCTTTTCGGGACTTTTGTTTGTTTATAACGCGCTTTTCTCTACCGTGTATGCAAAATATCTTTTCTGCCTGCGCAACGAGGGGCTTGATTACGAACCGGGGTTTGAACCGGAGCCCGGCACCGAAATGTGATTTTTCCGCAACCTTCCGTTGCGGATCGGCAAAAAAAAATAATTTTTTCACGCAGTGAATTTTTCCTTATTTTAAGCCATTTTCCGGACATAACGAAAAAAAATTCAAAAAAAACGAAACTTTTTTGAAAAAAATACTTGCAATTATAAATAAAGTGTTATATAATGATACTGCAAATCTATTTTGGGGAGGGTCTGTGTTATGAAAAACTATACAGAACCGAAACTCGAAATCGTCACAATCAAGGCTAACGATGTTATCACAACATCCGGATTGGGCGTCACAAACTTCTTCAGCTTGTTCAAGACAACAGGCATCGAAGACGGCGGCCGTGCAAGCCTCAACAACTACTTAATGCAGTAATCTCTGTACGTAGTTGTAGTGACGATGAGTCTGCGATGCAGGCAGACACATTGTGCATATTAAAATTCGCGAAAACTCATAAAGGGGTAACAGTGCACATTACCCCTTTATAATCGACTCTACACGCGTGTGGCTTTGTCACACGCGTTTTTCTGTGAAAACACAGCGAAAGGAAGCTTTGAAATATGATAAGAATAAGCGCTGCTATATTTGATATGGACGGAACGCTGACAGACTCCATGCAGGTGTGGAAGACCGTTGGCAGTGAATTTTTAAAATCCTGCGGAAAAGAGCCTCGAGAGGACGTTGACCGCCGCTTTTGCAGCATGAGCGTATACGATGCCGTGCGCTTTATGAAGGCGGAATACGGCATCGAAGGAAGCCACGACGAGGTTACCGATGCCATAAACCGCACGGTTGAGCGCAGATATCTGCACGAGGTTCCGCTAAAAGACGGGGTGGTGGAGCTTCTGAGCGAGCTTGATGCAATGGGTATTCCCATGTGCGTTGCAACGGCAACGGAAAAATATATGGCGGATGCCGCGCTCCGGCGCCTTGGAGTCCGACACTTTTTTAAAGAAATTTTCACAAGCCGTGAAACCGGCA
>JAZLCV010000088.1:0-20519 GCA_045614365.1 Eubacteriales bacterium
GTTCACGTTTTTGCCGCTGAAACCAGCGCCCCGCACATCCTTACCGCCGCGTTTGAAAAATATCCCAGCGAGGTCGTTATGCGCCTTCTTGAAGAGGATGAAATTTATGTTTCCGCAGGCTCTGCATGCAGCCGTGGCAAGAAAAGTCATGTCCTTCGCGCGGTAAAGGTTCCGGACAAGCTGATAGGCAGTGCGGTACGCATAAGCCTTTCACGCTTCTCCACGGAAGAAGAGGTTTTGAAGTTTGTAAGGTGCGTCAAAGAAAAACTTATATAAATTTCAAAAAAACTATTGCAAAAATCGCTCAATGATGCTATTATACCGATATAGAAATCAATTACAAAAAAACACGGAGGTAGAATTATGGTAATTGACACTTTAAAAAACATACTTGAGGCACAGCTTGACATTGATCCGTCGGAGATCACGGAATCAACAAACATCATGGAAGATCTCGGCGCCGATTCACTTGACATTGTCGAGCTTATGATGACGGTCGAAGAGGAATTTGATATTACTATTGAGGACAGCGATGCACAGCTGTTCAAAACAGTCGGCGATGTGGTAAACTACATCGAAGCAAAAGTCTGAAATATGTAAATTATCAAGCGGTGAGACGTTTTTTGTCTCACCGCTTTTTTACATTTCTTCTATCCAGCTGTATCTCTCTTTTATCGGTATCGCATGTGCTCTTTTTTCACTGTTATATGTATTATTGATATAATCCGTTGGAGCATATCCACGGTATTTTTTGAACACGCGTGCGAGATTTGAATGATCACCGAGGCCTGTTGAGCGCGCGATTTCATCGAAAAGCATATCCGTACTGAGCATAAACATAGCTGCTCTTTTTAATCTGACCGATAAAACGAACTGCATCGGAGAAAGCATGGTCACCTTTTTGAAAAAATCCGTAAACGTACGTCTTGACATCCCGGCAGCCTCCGCAAGCATGTCTGTTGTTATCTTCTCCGGATAATGTTTTTCCACAAACTCTATCGACCGCATAATGCGCTCAAAATTCCGGCGGCATATTCCGGTTTCCTTTTCCGTTACCTCCAACGTGCACGCAAGCGAAAAAAGCTCTGCAACAAGCGCCGCAGACCTGTCAAAAGACATTTTCTTTCCGCGTTCAAATTCTTCCAGCATATTACGGACAATCTCCACTGCTTTTTCCCCGCAACCACGGAAAAAGCACATTTCCGGGATGCCCATATTCTCAAATCGTGCACAAATCCCGCGATGCGGAAAAAAATCATATCCGCGATTTGACAGAAAATCTTCAAAAAAAGCGACATGAACGATAACCGGGGTATCCTCGGATGCCGTGGAATCAATAAGGTGCGCATCAAACGGAAGAACAAACGAGCACGAGCCCGCCTCCTGCACATACTCTTGTCCGTTAATTATATGCCGAAGCGTTCCCGAAAGCACAAAGCACATCTGAATATGCGGATGTATGTGCAACGTTGTTTTAGCGCGTACGGATTGCGTAGTAATGCGCACGGGAATTTTTCCCAGAAAATCCATTGATGAAAACGTCGGAATTATCACGGCTATGCCCCCTTACAAATAAAAGTATACCATTACCACAGCGTTTAGTCAAAGGTTTTTTGCCCAATTTGCAACACCACACCAGTCCCCCCACAAAAAAGCAACACTTGTAAATCCGGACAATTTATGATAAAATAGATTGAAGATTTTTTCAAGGAGCAATGTACTGTGGAGTTTAAGGCAAAAATCATGGACGAGGCGGCTATCAATCGTTCTATGGCGCGTATCACGCATGAAATAATAGAAAAGAATCGCGGAGCGGAGGGTATATGCCTGCTCGGCGTAAAGCGCCGTGGAATTCCGCTTGCAAAAATGCTTCGTGATAATATAAAGAAATTTGAAGGAACCGATGTCCCGCTCGGGCATATTGACATAACGCTTTACCGCGATGATTTATCCGAGTCTCAACCGCTTCCGACCTCAGAGGGGTGCGAAATTCCATGTGATGTCCGTGATTACAACATCATCATAGTTGACGATGTTCTCTACACCGGACGAACAGTGCGCGCGGCGATTGAATCGGTTTTCCGTTTCGGCAGGCCGAAATCCATTCAGCTCGCTGTTCTCATCGACCGCGGTCACCGTGAGCTCCCCATCCGACCGGACTTCGTGGGCAAAAATATCCCCACGTCAAAATCCGAGCTTGTTTCGGTTCTCCTCGACGAGGTTGACGGCGAGACCGGCGTATGCCTGTACAATATCTGAAATTTTATTCCGATCTGCGGCTGCTTCTGCAGCCGTTTTTTTATTTTCAACAACAATCAAAAAATTACATAAACACTTCAAAATATTCCATTGATTTTAAACTTTCAAAAGGATATAATCTAATAAAAATTACAAAAGGAGTGTTTTCGGTTATGAATAATCTCGCAATAAACGGCGGCGAAAAGGCGATAAAAACACCATTTCCCGCAAGACACCATTTCGGAGCCGAGGAAAAAGCGGCATGCAACAGAATTATAGATGAAGCTATTGAAAATGGCGTTGCCCCCGGATATAACGGTCCGGAGCGCGGACTTTTGGGTGAGGAATTTGCCGCTCTCCTGGGCGGCGGATATGCAGAATGTGTGAACAGCGGAACAACATCGGTTTACGTTGCGCTCCGTTCTCAGGATATCCAGCCCTTCACAGAGATCATCTGCGGTCCGATTACCGATCCCGGCGGTCTTATGCCGATTGTTATGCTCGGTTGCATTCCGGTTATAGCAGACGCCGCGCCCGGAAGCTTCAACGTAAGCTTTGAAGGCGTTAAAAAAGCATACACGGAGCGTACAAGTGCAATCGTAGTTGCCCATATCGCCGGTGAGCCGTGCGAAGACATAGAGAAAATCTGCGAATTTGCAAAAGAAAAAGGCATCAAGGTTATTGAAGACTGTGCACAGGCACACGGCGCATCCTTCAACGGAAAGCCCGTCGGTACCTTTGGTGATGCATCCGGTTTCTCCATGATGTTTGGCAAACACACCTGTGTCGGCGGTCAGGGAGGTCTTGTATGGACCCGCACTGAAGAGGCTTACAACAAAGCACGTCAGGCGGCAGACCGCGGAAAGCCTTACGGTGCTGATGGTTCAAACGGAAATGTGTGCGCATCACTCAACTACAATATGGATGACATGCATGCAGCAATCGGCCGTGTCCAGATTAAAAAGATGTTCCCGATAGGCGAAAAACGCCGCGAGGTCATCGGTAAAATTAAAGCCGGACTCTCCGATATTCCTGCAGTTCGCTTTACCCCTATTTCCGAAAAGAGCTCACCGTCATACTGGTTCCTTCGCATTCTCTTCAACGCAGAAGCCGTCACCTGCGACAAGGACACCTTCTACGACGCGCTCGCAGCAGAGGGAATTCCGGTCAACAGACGCTACATTGCAACGCCATATATGAGTGAATGGTATCAGGAAAGCCGTGTGTTCGGCAACAGCGGATATCCGTGGGCAGCTCCGGAATACACCGGAGATAAAGAAAAAAGATATTCTCTCTCCGACCTTCCGGTTGTAAGCAAATCACTTGAAGATACATTTATGATTTATCCGTTGGAAACATGGACAGATGAAAACATAAAAGAGCTTTGTGACGCTTTCAGAAAAGTTTACAATGCATATAAAGCATAATACATCCAAACAAAATACCACGGACGAAATTTCGTCCGTGGTATTTTGCATTCTTCTTTATTCTTCTGTTTCTTCAACAGCTTCCTCGCGCTGATATACTCTTATCTGAGTGACACGGTGAGAATCCGTTTCTGTGATCGTTATTTCGAGATTTTCGTATTCAAACTTATCCCCGTCCTCCGGCATCTTGCCGAGCTGCTCCATAACCCAGCCTCCGACGGATATACTTTCCGCTTCAGCTTCAAGATCAAACACCTCACAGAAATCCTCAAAGTTTGCCGAGCAGTCAACCTTATATGTTCTCTCATCTACCTTATCAAAATCAAGAACGACCTCATCGTGCTCGTCCCAGATTTCGCCGACAAGCTCTTCTAATATATCCTCCATCGTGACAATACCGAGCGTGCCGCCGTATTCGTCAATTACAACTGCAATATGGGATTTGTTCTGCTGCAATATCTTAAGAATATCATTGACCTTTTCAAACTTCTGGATAAATACCGGCTTTGCCATAATCTCACTGATTTCCTTTTGCGTAACGCCCTTCGGAGTAAGAAAATCCTTAAGATGGATAAATCCGATAATATCGTCAACACTCTCGTTATAAACGAGAAGACGTGAAAACTGTGTTTCTGCAAAAAGCTCTGCAATCTCAGCCTTTTCCGTACCCAGTGCAAAGCCCTCAAGGTCAACGCGGTGCGTGAGAATATCCACCGCCTCGCGCTCGGAAAACTCAATGGCATTACGGATAAGCTCGCCCTCGTCCGTATCAAGGCTACCCTCTTGCTCAACCTCTTCGACAAGCATAAGAAGCTCTTCCTGAGACATCTTTGCATTATCTTCCGTTTTAAAGAGCTTTGAAATAAGCTTCTTCCACATTGAGAAAACGAAGTTTATCGGCGTGAGGACCCATATAAGGGCACGTATTGCCGGAGTTGAGAACATCGCAAACCGCTCCGGGCTGTCTTTAGCAATGCTTTTCGGCGTTATCTCACCAAAGATAAGCACGACGACGGTTATTACCGCTGTCGAGATTGTAGCACCGACGTCACCGTAAAGATGCACAAACATAACCGTTGCAATGGACGATGCCGCTATGTTTACGATATTATTGCCTATAAGTATTGTCGATATCAGCTTATCATAATTTTCCGCAAGACCGAGCGTTATTTCCGCTTTTTTGTTTCCTCCCTCTGCCATAGCTCGCAGGCGGGTTTTGTTCAGTGATGAAAACGCCGTCTCCGTAGCGGAAAAATACGCCGACAGCACAACCATCACGGCTATTATCACTGTATATTCCAATATACTCATTTTAAATCTGATTACTCTCCTTAAATATATTTATCGTTATATGCTTTTCCCGTGCCAAAAATCATATGCGCACTCTTTTGAAGCACAAAAAGGCACACCTGCGTGCATGTTCCATAAACGCGCGCAAGTACGCCTCATATAACAAATAAATATATTTTTCGGTATTAGCGGGGTAATCTCCGTCATCCGAATCCATATTCAAATTGCCATCCTTTCTGTAATACTGAGATGTATTATACACTATTTTCCCCTCTATGTCAAGCATTATTGCTTTTTACATCCTCAAAGTCATATTTCCGCACACCCTGAAATACAATTAGTATTAAGACTTATGATATGAGGTGGCTTATAATGGAAAACTCTTCACGCAACATTCTTTATCTCAGCGGGAAAATTGTCTCGGATATAGAATTCTCCCACGAATCTCACGGAACTCTTTTTTATACATTCAGGCTCGAAACACGCAGGTTATCAGGGACATATGATGTAATCAACGCAATTATACGCCGCGAGGCACTGGATGAGCACAATCCTGCTCCCGGAGATTTTATCTCAACACAAAGCGAGCTTCGCTCGTTCAACAAAAAAACCGAAACCGGAAACCGTCTTATTATCTCGGCATTTATAAAAGAGCTTACCCCATGCAAAGAAAATACATACGAAAACGCGCTCCATCTGACGGGGACTATTTGCAAAACGCCTGTTTACCGCAAAACTCCGCTCGGACGGGAAATATGCGACATTATGCTTGCTATCAACAGAAAATACGGCAGGAGCGATTATCTGCCGCTTATCGTATGGGGACGTAACGCACGTGCCGCTGGAACCTTCCACACAGGCGATGTGATAACCGTTTGCGGACGGGTACAAAGCCGCGAATACACAAAGCTTATCGACGGCGTTGAAACCGTAAGAGTGGCATTCGAGGTCTCGGTTTCATCTATTGAAGAAGTATCGTTCGAGGAATAGAAAAGGGGCTTGTAGCAAAATGTGTTTTGCCACAAGCCCGGCTTTATTTATTGAATTATAACTTATTCGTCGTAAGCCACTGCATCATCAAAGAGCTTTTCAACTTCTTCCGACGGCTTCTTTGTCATAAGGGTAACTGCCACCGCAACGATAAGGCTCGCAACAAATCCCGGAAGAATTTCATATATTCCGGTGCTGCTGAGGAACGCCAGCCAGCAAATATCAACTATTGCGCCGGTGAGAATACCAGCAACAGCGCCCTTGAAGTTAAAGCGTTTCCAGAAGAGAGAAAGCATAATCGTCGGACCGAATGCTGCGCCGAACACTCCCCATGCATTAGAAACAAGCCCCATAATAGAAGCAGATGCCGGATTTGCCGCAATTATAAGTGCAATAACCGCAACTGCAAGAACAACAAAGCGTCCTACCCAGAGAAGCTCTTTATCCGTTGCCTTGTCTTTACGTACGACAGGCTTATAAACGTCACTTGCAAATGCAGAGGAAGCCGCAAGGAGCTGGCTGTCTGCCGTGCTCATAGATGCAGCAAGAATAGCCGAAAGAAGAATGCCCGAGAAAAGCGGCGGGAATATCTTGCGAACCATCTCTATAAATACCAGCTCATTTGAATTGATTACCTCATCGTAGCCGAGGAATAGACGTCCTACAATACCGATAATTGCAGCAAATGCAACGATAAGAACAGTCCATGTGATACCGATTTTCGCCGACTTTTTAAGCTCCTTCTGTGAGCGGAGCGACATATAACGGATTATTATATGCGGCATACCGAAGTAACCGAGTCCCCATGCAAGGCCGGAAACGATTTCCTTCCAGCTTGCAATTGGATTCCAGAAATTCGGCTCAAGCGTTGCCATGTTACCTGCCATTGTCGGAGCATCCAGAACAAACGCCGCAAAAATCGGAGCAATAAACATCGAACCGAGAATCAGAAGTCCCTGGAAAAAGTCTGTCCAGCAAACAGCAGAAAAGCCACCGAGGAAGGTGTATCCGATAATAATAAATGCAGCTATGTACATTGCCACCTGTGCATCAATACCCAAAACCGTATTGAAAAGTGTGCCACACGCTTTAATGCTCGAAGCACAGTAAACCGTATAGGCGACAAGGAAAACTACTGCGCAAAGAATCTGCAGCGCACGTGACTTTGAAAGAAAGCGATTTGTGAGATACTGCGGAATAGTGATAGAGTCGTTTGCAACGATTGAAAACTTGCGCAGACGCGGAGCCTCAACAAGCCAGCTGATCGCATATCCGATTGCAAGACCTGCCGAAACCCAGACCTGACCAAGGCCTGCAGCATAAATCGCAGTCGGAAGTCCCATAAGAACCCACGCGCTCATATCCGAAGCTCCGGCTGAAAGCGCCGAAACCCACGGTCCCATCTGTCTGCCGCCGAGGAAGAAGCTCTTCTCGCCGCCATTACGGTCTTTGAAGAAGAAGAACACTCCTATTCCGAGCATACAGAGCAGATAGATTGAAAAAACAATTATTTCTGTCATTTTTCCTATTCTCCTTTAAAAGTTAATACGTATAAGTATACCATAAAATGTTTAATTTGCCAATACCCTATACTAAAATTTTCCGGACACCGAAACACAGTATCCGGAAAATTTCAAAAAGCCGTTATTATTTGTTTCCGCGCGCAGACGCTGCAACAACTTTCCAAAGTGCGACAAGTGCAATTACGTTCGGGATAACCATAAGGTAATTGAAGAAGTCCGTAAGCTCCCATACGAGGTCGTTTGAAAGAAGCGTGCCGAGGAAAATGAATACTATTGCAATAACAGAATAAACCACAACAGCCGCTTTACTGTTCTTTGTAAGATACTGGACGTTGATTTTACCGAAGAAGTTCCAGCCAATAATTGTTGAATAAGCAAAGAAGAGAAGGCATATTGCAATAAACATATTGCCGAAGCTTGTACCGAAAACACTGCCAACTGCCATCTGCATCGCATTTGTTTTCATAATACCCTGTGCCTCAATTGCCGCAACATAGTCCCCGCTTGCAAGAAGGCCTCCCTCACCTACATAGAGAGTTGAGATAACTACAAGCGCTGTCATTGTGAGAACAACAAATGTGTCGATAAAAACGCCTACCATTGCAACACATCCCTGGTCGTGCGGATTTGCGACATCCGCCATTGCGTGTGCATGCGGAGTTGAACCCATACCTGCCTCATTCGAGAAGAGACCGCGCTTTGCGCCCTGGCTGATAGCCGTTTTAAGAGCATAACCGATTCCTCCGCCGATGAGAGCATCGGGAGTGAATGCGTACTTGAAGATTGCGCCTACCGTCTCAGGAATATACTTGATGCGTGCGACAAGAACAATAAGTCCGCCGAGAAGGAAAAGACATGCCATTATCGGAACGAGCTTTTCCGTAACGGATGCAAGTCTTTTTACGCCGCCGATAAAGATGAACGCTGATATCGCTGCCACAACAAGACCGATAATCCAGCCCTCAATTCCGAACGCAGTGTAGCAGGACTCTGCGATGGAGTTTGACTGTACCATAGAGCCGAAGAAACCGAGGGCAACGGTGATTGCCACTGCAAAGAAAATCGCGAGGAAGGTTCCGAAGCCGTTCGGGAATGCTTTCTTTATGTAGTAAACCGGACCGCCGTGAATTTCTCCTTTTGCATCCGTAACGCGTGTTTCCTGCGCAAGAACTGCTTCCGCATAGATTGTTGCCATACCCAGAAATGCGATAATCCACATCCAGAAGATAGCACCCGGACCGCCAACTAAGATGGCACCCGATGCACCGACGATGTTACCGGTACCTACCTGTGCCGCAATTGCCGTTGCAAGAGCCTGAAACGAGGTGAGTCCGCTTCCGTCCTTGTTTCCGAAAAGCTTGATGTTACCGAAAACCTTTTTCATTCCTTCGCCAAAACAACGAACCTGAACAAAGCGCGTTTTGAACGTGAAAAAGAGCCCTGCTCCCACGAGCAGGATGATGAGAATGTAGTCCGCAAGAAAGCCGTTCGCCTTCTGGACTGCCGCAAGTAGTGAGTCGAGAAATGCCTGCATAATTTGTTCCTCCTGAAATTGTATTTTGTCCGAAAAACAGAAAATGCGTTTTCCGGCAATAAAAAATGCCGCAATAATGCAGCAACTCCGAAAAACGCACACAAAGATGTGGGATTTGTATGTGTTTTCTCCGTTCTTTTGCCTGAGAGATTCAGCGGAATTTTTCCGCCTTACACCTTCGGCACTCATTTAAGAGATTCTCCGGAGTCCCCTCCGCTTCCAGTCTCTTCCGATTCTGAAAGTTTCATCGGGCAATATTTAATTAGCTATATGATAACACACTTTTCTCCGGGATGCAACAACTTTTTTGAAAAATTATACTTTTTTCACTCCCGAGCGACCGAAATTTCGGTCATACCGAGCTTTTCATCACCGGAAATGCGTACTTCCCGGAAGCTGAACTCATTCATAAGACGGATTTTGTTGCTCTTTTTCTGACCGCTCATAACAGATACACGCTTTGGGTTGACAAAAATATGTATCGCTCCGCCGCGATATCCGCTGCGCTCAATTTCTGCGCGGCACAAGCGCAAAAAGCGCTCCGACATTGCCATTTCCCCGAGTGCCGGATGGTATGCGCCGCAAAGTGCTTCTCCGTCGGACAAATCATCCGTGGGGTTTAACCCGAACCGTATAACCGGAATATTTTTTTCTTCAAATATCTCAAGTATCTCTCCACCGAGGCGTGCCGCCTCCTCCGGTGTGGCAGGCGTATACTTTCCTTCACGCCAGAGCTTTTCCAATGCGGTGTCACGCACTACAACAGTGGGATAAACGCGGACCCCGTCAGGAGAAAGAGACGCGATTTTCCTTGCTGTGTATATATCCTTCTCATCGTCAGAGCCGGGAAGATGCGTCATCATCTGCAGAATGAGAGAAAAACCATGTTTTTTTATAATCCTCACTGCATTTTCGGTATCCTCCGCCGTATGACCTCTGCCCGAGCTTTTCAGAACATCCTCGCACATCGACTGTGTGCCGAGCTCAATTGTACGCACGCCATATTCCTTGAGAATGCAAAGACTTTCTTCATCTATGCTGTCCGGACGTGTCGAGAGACGTATTGATGAAAGCCTGCCCTCGTCAATAAACCGTTTTGCCACCAAAAGATATTCAAGCATAAGAGAGCGCTCTATTGCAGTGAAGCTCCCGCCGTAAAAAGCAACCTCGGGGTTTTCCCCCGAGTAATTCAGTGCTCTTTCTATAATATCGGAAATCTCTTGTCCTTTTGGCGGGACGAGAGTCCCCGCTATTTTTTTCTGATTGCAGAAAACGCAGTCGTGCGGGCAACCCGCATGCGGGATGAAAACCGGTATAATGCGGCTCATTGTTCCATCCCCATAAGCTTTAATGCCTCACGCGCCGCCATCTGCTCTGCTTCCTTTTTACTGTGGCCGTGTCCCGTACCGATATGGTTGCTGTTTATCATAACCTCAACGGTAAAGCTTCTCTCGTGGTCAGGTCCGTTTGACTCTATAACGCGGTAGGAAAGCATCTCTCCGCGGTTTTTCTGAACGATTTCCTGAAGCGTCGTTTTGTAATCCATTACGCTCCATTCACCGCCTTTTTCGGCATCAAACACAAACTTCTTTATAAAGTTTCGCGCACTTTCCTCTCCCGAGTCAAGATAAATAGCACCTATAACCGCTTCAAATGCATCGGCAAGAATTGACGGACGCTCTCTCCCCCCGCCGCTTTCCTCTCCGTGTCCGAGACGAAGCTCATCGCCGAGAGAGATTGCCTTTGCCCTGTCGCACAGCGCACCGGTACACACAAGAGAAGAACGCATTTTTGTAAGCTCGCCCTCCGGCTCATCCGGATATTTGTTGAAGAGATAAAGCGCAGTGTTCATCCCGAGAATGGAATCACCCAGAAACTCAAAGCGCTCGTTATCCTGCACGCCCGCTGCGCGGTTTTCATTTGCATATGAGCTGTGCGTAAGCGCGCGCTCAAGCAGCGCAATGTTTTTAAATTTATATCCTATTGCATTTTGAAATCTGCTGTAATTTTTCTGTGAAGCTTTAC
The DNA here is from genome assembly GCA_045614365.1 of Eubacteriales bacterium. GTDB lineage: Bacteria > Bacillota > Clostridia > Oscillospirales > JAAYXM01 > SIG480. The sequence goes on from JAZLCV010000088.1 coordinate 11,028, forward strand.
TCATCGGTAGCGTTTTCTCCTTTCAGGCTTCTTTCGAGATGAATCGTCATTCCCGAATCAATATAGTCGATAGCCTGAATTATACAGTGATAAATTGATTTTGCCTTTGAAGAACCGTGTGCCTTGATGACAGGCTTTTTTACACCGAGAAGCGGTGCGCCGCCTGCGTCATTGTAGTCAATTTTCTTTTTAAACTCCGCAATATCACCTTTCACCATAAGTCCGGCAAGCTTTCCTTTGAAGGATGCCATAAACATATTCTTAAGCTCACGGGCAAAAAACATACCCACGCCCTCCATGGTTTTGAGATAGACGTTTCCGGAAAATCCGTCTGCAACAATAACATCCGCTTTTCCCATAGGACCATCACGTCCCTCGATATTGCCGATATAATTTATCTCTCCGCGTGCTCCCGCCTCTGTAAGAATGCGGTTTGCTTCGCGGTGAACCTCGTCTCCTTTATGCTCCTCTGTACCGTTGTTCAAAAGGCCGACCTTTGGGCTCTTTACGCCGAGCGCATGCTCTGCATAGTATGAGCCCATAAGCGCAAACTGATACAGATATTCCGGGGTGCATTCTGCGTTCGCGCCGCTGTCAATAAGTACAGCAATTCCGGTAGCAGTCGGAGTAACCGGAGCAAGTGCAGCGCGGCGGATTCCACGTATGCGCTTTACGATAAGTGTCGCCTGAGTAAGAAGTGCCCCTGTGTTTCCCGCAGAAACAAGAGCATCTCCCTTTCCCTCGCTGAGCATGCGCAAGGCAACGGTCATGGACGAATCCGGCTTTTCCTTCATAACTTTAAGCGGATCATCATGCATATCCACAACCTTGCTTGCATGAATCACGCTTATGTTTTTTCTGTACTTTCCCTGCGGATCCTCTTTGCTAAGATGCGCACAAAGCTCTTTTTCATCACCGACAAGAACCAGATCGACGTCAAGATCCTCCGCGGCAAGAACAGCGCCTTTTACGAACTCGTAAGATCCGTTGTCGCTTCCCATTGTGTCAAGTATTATTCTCATATTCTTACCCAAACCTTTCTGCGCTACAGATTTTTTGCTATCTCATCTATCACTGCAAGCGATCGTGCGGCAATTGCCGCATTTTTCTCTTTCTTCACTTTTATGCGAACCTCAAGAGGAGGCATAATTCCGAAATTTATGTTCATGGGCTGAAAATCGCCGACGCTTCCCGAGCTTACATACATTCCGAGAGCTCCTATCGCCGTTGTCTGCGGAAATTCCGGAACATTCTTCCCGCACAGCTTCATCGCAAGGGAAAGCCCTGCCATAAGTCCTGAAGAAGCCGATTCAATATATCCCTCAACTCCGGTCATCTGTCCGGCAAAATAAAGATTTTCGTCATTTTTCACCGAATAATCGGCATTCAGAATCCCCGGTGACTTTATATACGTATTGCGGTGCATTACACCGTATCTTACAAACTCCGCGTTCTGAAGTCCGGGAATCAGCGAGAAAACCCTTTTCTGCTCTCCGAACTTCAGATGAGTCTGAAATCCTACAAGGTTGTAAAGCGTTCCTTCTCTGTTATCGCGGCGAAGCTGAACAACAGCATACGGTGTCTGCCCCGTTTTCGGGTCACGGAGTCCGACGGGCTTCAGCGGTCCGTATCTTAGCGTATCGTATCCACGCCTTCCCATAACCTCGACCGGCATACATCCCTCAAACACCTTATCATCTTCAAAGCCGTGAACCTCTGCCGCTTCTGCAGAAACAAGCGCCTCAAGAAATGTGCGATATTCCTCTTCTGTCATCGGACAGTTGATATAATCCGCCGTTCCTTTGTCATAACGTGATTTAAAATACGCCCGGTCCATATCAATGCTCTCATACGTCACGATAGGTGCTGCGGCATCGAAAAAGCCGAGAAATTCTCCGCCGCCAAGATGTTCGCGTATCGATGCACCAAGTTCCGTCGATGTAAGCGGTCCCGTTGCAACAATAAGCGGACGCTCATCTGGGAGATGCGTCAGTTCTTCTTCGATGACAGTTATATTCTCATTTGAACGTATTTTTTCTGTTATATATGCCGAAAAACGCTGTCTGTCAACAGCAAGCGCACCGCCGGCTTCAACGCGTGTATTATCTGCCGCCTCCATAACAAGCGATGAAAGCCTTCTCATTTCCTCTTTAAGGAGACCTACGGCATTCTCCACTCCCGCAGCGCGAAGCGAATTTGAACAGACAAGTTCGGCAAAATCCGGTGATTTGTGTGCGGGCGTATATTTTTTCGGCTTCATCTCATAAAGGGTTACCGGAACACCGCGGAGAGCGAGCTGCCAGGCCGCCTCGCATCCCGCAAGTCCCGCACCTGCAACATATGCCCTATTCACTCTTCTTCCCCACTGTCTTTTTAGTCGCCGCTTTTTTTGTCGTTTTCTTTGCGGACTTCTTTGCGGCACTCTTTTTTGTTGTCTTCGTCGTTTTCTTTGCCGCCTTTTTCGGAGTCTCTTCCTTCTTTTTAGTCTCCTGCGGCTCATATCTCTCACATTCCGGATTTGCGCAGAACATCTTCTTGGATCCGCGCCCGGATCTCTTATACATAGTTTTTCCGCACACCTCGCATTTTGCTTCCTGCGGCACATCCCATGTCATAAACGTACATTCCGGGAATTTTTCACAGCCATAGTACCAGTACCCGTTCTTTGATTTTTTCTTCAGAATCTGACCGCCGCAAACAGGGCACTCACCAGGTGTTTTCTCAACGATGGCACGGGTGTTCTTGCATTCCGGAAATCCCGGACATGCAAGGAACTTTCCGAAGCGACCGGATTTTATAACCATCTTTCTTCCGCATACCTCGCAGATTTCGTCCGTTTCTTCATCCGGAACCTTAAGTTTTTTGCCCTCAAGCGCAACCTCGGCTGCCTCAAGCTCCTCGGCAAAAGGCCCGTAAAAGTCTGAAAGTGTCCTCTTCCAGTCCTTGTTTCCTGCTTCAACATCGTCGAGAGCCTCTTCCATATGCGCGGTAAACTCAACGTCAACTATATCGGCAAACTGTTCTGTCATAAGTCCGTTTACGACTTCACCGAGCGGTGTGGGCTTTAAGCTCTTGCCCTCTTTTATAACATACTCGCGGTTGAGAATCGTGGAAATGGTCGGAGCATACGTACTCGGACGTCCTACGCCTTTTTCTTCCATTGCTTTGATAAGGCTGCCGTCAGTATATCTTGCCGGCGGAGATGTGAAGTGTTGCTCGCTCTTCTCCCCCTCAAAGGCAAGCGGTTCATTCTCGAAAAGTTCCGGAAGAGTATTTGCTTCTTCCTCTTCAATCTCTGCTGCCATATCCGAATATACTGCAGTATATCCGCGGAACGCAATGCGTGAGCTTGTTGCGCGGAAAATGTATTCTCCCGCGCCTATGTCCACACTCATTGTATCATATACCGCGCTTTCCATCTGACATGCCACAAAGCGAGACCAGATAACGCGGTAAAGCTTATACTGATCCGGCGTAAGGCTCTTTTTTATTTTTTCCGGTGTGAGAAAAACATCAGACGGACGTATAGCTTCGTGAGCATCCTGTGCGCTCTTCTTTGTCTTGAACACGCGGCGCGTACCGGGGAGGAAATTCTCACCGTAAGTATCCGTTATATACTTGCGCACATCTGCAATGGCTTCATCTGCAAGACGTAGAGAGTCCGTTCTCATATATGTTATAAGACCGGTGGAGCCTATTCCTTCAATATCTACGCCCTCATAAAGCTGCTGAGCAATCGTCATCGTTCGGCTCGGTGACATTCCGAAGCGACGGGATGCCTCCTGCTGAAGCGTAGATGTGATAAACGGCGGTACCGGCGAACGCTTTTTCTGACCGCGCTTTATTGTTTTTACAGAAAACTCTGCATTCTTTATGCTGTTTATGATTTTATCCGTCTCCTCGGCAGATTCGGGCTCTATTTTCTTTTTCTCTGTACCGTGGAATTTTGCTGTGAAGCTCCCGATATTCGGTGCAATACGCGAAAAGCTTGCATCTATCGTCCAGAATTCACGCGGAACAAACTCGCGGATTTCATTCTCACGGTCGATTACAAGACGGGTTGCAACAGACTGAACGCGACCTGCCGAAAGACCGTAGCGAACCTTTTTCCAGAGAAGCGGTGAAAGCTTATATCCGACTATTCTGTCAAGAAGGCGGCGCGCCTGCTGCGCATTCACGAGATTCTCATCTATATCACGGGGCTTTTTTATCCCCTCTGTAATTGCCTTTTTCGTAATTTCATTAAACGTAACACGCTTTGTTTTTTTCTCATCAAGTCCTAAAAGCTCTTTCAAATGCCACGAAATAGCCTCACCCTCGCGGTCAGGGTCGGTTGCGAGATATATCGCCTCGCTTTCCTCCGCAAGCGCTCTCAGCTCTTTGATAAGTGCACTTTTTCCGCGAATGGCGAGGTATTTGGGCACAAAGCCTGCCTCAATGTCTATTCCGATGTCACTTTTCGGAAGATCGCGAAGATGTCCCATAGAAGCTTTTACCGTATATTTGCTTCCCAGATGCTTTCCTATCGTTTTAACCTTTGTGGGAGACTCCACTATTACAAGATATGACATATATTTGCTCCTTTTCTGCCGCTTTCCCCCCTGCGGCTTGCCTGGTTTGAACTTTATCCTACTTACTGTGCCGTCACAGCACGTTTCTGTATCTTCCTCCGGGAAGCTGCTTTACGGCACTGCGTATCTCAAGAAGTGTCATAAGCGACAAAAGCCTTTGCATTTTAACTCCGCTTTTCTCCGAAATATCATCGGCACGAAGCTCATCTCCGCCTATTGCTTCAAGCACTGCCCTTTCTTCCGGTGAGAATTTATCAAGATATCCGTCAGGAAATGAAAATTCCTTTCGTACAGTCACCTCGGCAGGCACGGTTACTTCGTTCTCAGCTTTTGCAGGTTTTCTTTCTTTCTCCACATTGGCGCATATTCCGTAATCGCCCTCATACTCTGACATAACATCATATCCGGACATTACCGGAATAGCCCCTGCACGGATGAGCTCGTTTGAGCCTTCCGTCGCAGCTTCGAATATCCCGCCCGGCACGGCAAACACATCGCGGTTCTGCTCAAGCGCAAGTGATGCCGTTATAAGCGCCCCGCTTTTTTTCGGTGCTTCCACAACTACCGTTCCAAGGCTTATTCCGCTTATTATTCTGTTGCGCATCGGGAAATTATACTTTGATGGTTCTGTTCCCGGCGGATACTCCGAAATAATCGTTCCCGCCTTTTCAACTTCCGCAAAAAGACGCTTATTTTCTTTCGGATAGCATATATCCGCTCCGCACCCGAGAACGCCTATAACCTTCCCTCCGGCACGCAAAGCCCCCCGGGCGGCACACGCATCTATGCCCTTTGCAAGACCTGTGACAACAACACCGCCGCACGCGGCAATTTCGCCTGCAAGCTTTTCGGAAGCCGCCTCGCCTGCGGAAGAAGCTTTGCGCGTTCCTACGATTGCAACTGCGGCTTTCGCGTCGGCACAAAGTGGCTCACCCTTTAAATAAAGAACTGCCGGCGGGTTGTCCGTTTGCCACAATCTTTCCGGATATTCCGCATCACCGTAAGCCGTTATTCTTATGTTTTTCTTTTCGCACTGACCGACTATCTTTTTTGCCTCGGTAAGATCTTTATCTGCCAGCGCATCTATTTCCTTTGCGTAAAGAGAAAGGCATGCGGCTTTAATTGTATCACGGTCCGATGCATAGACTGCATCCGGAGAGCCGAAATGTGATATAATCCGCTTTATCTTCAGTGACCCGAAAGGAAGCGCCAAAGACAGCCATATACACTTTTCCGGATTAATCAAAGCCTCACCGCCCTTCCGTCGGATTTTTATAAGTTTTCACTCATCTTATACATAAATATCGCCGCCGCGACAGAGGCGTTGAGCGATTCTGCCCCTCCGCGCATCGGAATTATGATGCTTGAATCGCACAGCGCAGAAATCTCGCGCCGGACTCCGTTGCCCTCATTGCCGATAACTACGCCTGCATATGAAAGCGAGGTATCCGATATACTTTTCACGTCTCCGTAAAGCTCAGAAGCATATACCTTTATTCCCTGCTTCTGAAGCTTCGGGATAAGCTCTGTGAAGTTTGCTGAAATCACAGGAACTCTGAATAAAGAGCCCATCGCCGCACGGACGGTTTTTGGATTGTATATATCCGCACATCCGTCTTCAAACACCGCATCAATACCGAGTGCATCCGCCGTCCGGATTATCGTGCCGAGGTTTCCTGTGTCCTGAAGCCTGTCAAGCAGGATAATACGGGAAAGCGGCTTTTCTTCGCTTTTCTTCATACGGCATGTGAATATAACATCCTGCGCGCTTTTAAGCGTTGTTATGCTGTCAAGCACGTCCTGAGTAACGAGCATAGCATCCGCACCCGGAATTTCCGGCACCGTGCTGTACTTATCGGCAGAAAACAGTGCAGTTACAATCTCCGCCTTTTCCGCCATTGCTTCATTCAGAAGCTTTTCACCATCACACACAAACTCACGCATTTGGCATCTCAGCTCACGCTCACGCGAAAGTGCACGGATATATTTTACCGTCCTGTTCTGACGGCTTGTTATTATTTCTGTCATCGTTTTCACTCCGCGGTTTTTTGCTTATCCGCAAGCACGCCCGAAAGAACAGCTTCCGCTTTTTCGTACTTTTCCGCTATTCTCTCTTTTTCAAGGCGCGACGGAGTTTTTATCTTTATCGCGGCGTAAATACCGTCGCGGTGAATAATGCCTATTTTTTCTATTTCCGGAAGGTTGTCCACGCGGACAAAATATTCATTCTCACCACCGAGACCGAAGCTCGAAAGAGGTTCAAACGCACCTTCCTTTGCATACCATTCGGCATATCGCTTGTCAAAAAGGAACAAAAGCACTTCATCATTTGCCATACTGACAGAGATTTTATCAATACTTGCGGCATTGTACTCATCAATGGCAATTGCCTGATCTCCCGTTCCCATAACGCTTTCGGTACAAAGCATCTGATGCCCGACCTCTGCCTGCGGAATCTCTTCGTCATCGGGATTTTCATCCGGAACCTCGATAAATGAACCAAGGTATTCCGAAAGCATTCCCATTTGCTCGGTGTTTGCAAACAAGGAGCCGCCGAGAATATAATCAAGATCGTTATACTCGCGGTTTGTTACATCCGAGATAATCGTACATACCAGAATCACGGCAACAAGCGCAATAAACGTTGCTGTTCGGAAATGAAACCAGTAAACATTGCAAAACCAATACTTAAGCTTTTCCCAAAAGCTTGCATCCTCCATAAAACTCCCCGGCTTGAAAACCGCGAAAACATCGCGGAAATCACGGCTTTTTTTCATGGTTTTACTCCTTTTCGGTCTTCATTGTCGGGAAGAGAAGAACATCGCGAATTGCGGCGCTGTCAGTCAGAAGCATCGTCATACGGTCAATACCGAAGCCGATACCGCCTGTCGGGGGCATACCGATTTCAAGCGCATTAAGGAAGTCTTCATCCGTTGTATTAGCTTCATCATTTCCCTGAGAAAGCTGTTCTTCCTGATCGCGGAAACGCTCACGCTGGTCAATCGGGTCATTGAGCTCGGAATAAGCATTTGCCATTTCCCAGCCGTTCATAAAGAACTCAAAACGCTCAACGTACTCCGGATTTTCCGGCTTTTTCTTCGTAAGCGGAGAAATTTCAATCGGATGATCCATAACAAACGTCGGCTGGATAAGATGCTCTTCAACAAATTCTTCAAAGAAGAGGTTGAGAATATCGCCCTTCTTGTGTCTGTCTTCAACCTTGATGTGCTTTTCCTTTGCAGCTGCGCGTGCTTCCTCAAGCGTGTTGATTTCATTAAAATCAACACCGGAATACTTCTTGACAGCATCAACCATAGTTATTCTCTCAAAAGGCTTTCCAAGGTCCATCTCAACGCCGTTGTAAACAATCTTTGTTGTGCCGAGAACCTCCTGGGCAACATGGCGGTACATATTCTCGGTAAGATCCATCATACCGTGGTAATCGGTATACGCCTGATAAAGCTCCATAAGCGTAAACTCTGGGTTGTGGCGTGTGTCAAGACCTTCGTTTCTGAAAACACGACCGATTTCGTACACGCGCTCAAGACCGCCGACGATAAGGCGCTTTAAGTAAAGCTCAAGCGAAATGCGAAGCTTGAAATCCTCATTGAGTGCATTGAAGTGAGTTTCAAACGGACGTGCCGCAGCACCGCCGGCATTCGAAACGAGCATCGGTGTTTCAACCTCGATGAAACCGTTTGAATCAAGATAGCGGCGGATAGAGCTTATAATCTTTGAACGCTTTACAAATGTATCCTTGACTTCGGGGTTCATAATGAGGTCAACGTATCTCTGACGGTAACGGATATCTGTGTTTGTAAGTCCGTGATATTTTTCCGGCAGAGGCTTGAGCGACTTTGAAAGAAGCGTAAGCTCTGTTACGTGAACTGATATTTCCTCTGTCCTCGTTTTGAATACGGTTCCCTTTGCACCGACAATATCGCCAATATCATATTTACGAAACTTTGCAAAATTTTCCTCGCCGATATCGTTTATACGGATATAGAGCTGGATTTTTCCTTTCAGGTCCTGCATATCGCAGAAGGAAGCCTTGCCCATTCCGCGGCGGCTCATAAGACGTCCCGCAACGCAAACCTCTTTGCCCTCAAGCTCGTCGTAATTTTCAATAATATCTGTTGAATGATGTGTCTGGTCATATTTTACAATCTCAAACGGGTTTTCTCCCGCCTCCACCAGATTTGCGAATTTTTCGCGGCGAACGCGCAAAATTTCGTTCAAATCCTCAACCGGTGCTTCGTTTACCTTGATTTCTTCCGTTGCCATTTTAAGTGTCCTCCATTTTTTATCTTATGCCGAACCGGACAGCACTTTGCGCCCGGTCAAATTCCAACGCACCGGGACGGAGTGTAAAATACACTCTGCCCCGGGCGAAAAAAATCACTTTCCAATCTCGATGATTTTGTATTCAATTGCCCCGCACGGTGCTTCAACGCTTACGATATCTCCTACACGGTTGCCGATAAGCGCTTCACCGAACGGCGACTCGTCGGAAATTCTTCCCTTGTACGGGTCAGCCTCCTGCGAGCCGACAATCCAATACTCTTCCTCAGAACCGTCCGAAACGTCCTCAACCTTAACGCGTGAACCCGTGTGGACCTCGTCCGTGCTTTCTGAAATTTCAATAATTTCTGCGTTTAAGATGATGTTTTCGATTTCTGCCTCACGTGAGAAAAGCTTTCCCTGCTCGTTCTTTGCTTCGTCATACTCTGCATTTTCCGAAAGGTCTCCGAATGAGCGTGCTTCCTTAATGAGATCTGCAACCTCTTTTTCGCGCACGTTTTTCAGGTAGTCAAGCTCTTTTTTGAGCTCCTCCAGGCGCTCTTTTGTAAGTTTGAATGTTTTAGCCATTTCCTGTCCCTCATTTTCCTATTGTATTTTTCTTTTCTACTATATAAAATAA
>JAZLCV010000089.1:0-5161 GCA_045614365.1 Eubacteriales bacterium
CTGGGAACCGACTGACAACGACAATGATTATAACGTAGAGGGCGGCCTTTCGATTGATTTCGGTGTAACACTTGTCGCAACGCAAATGACATATGAGAAAGATAGTTACGACGACCAGTATGATAAGGATGCTACATATCCTGTAATGCCGAAGTTTTATGTAAAGACGGCTGATAAGTTGATTGAGTCAATTGATAAAGCAGGACAGGGTGAAACAATCGCTTTGATGGAAGATATTAAAATCGAGCCTGCAAACATGAGTAACGCTTATGGTACCACAGGTATAAACATCAAGAATGGACAGACCCTTGACGGCAACGGCAACACCCTTGACATTAAGGGAGCTGGCGGTACTTGGGATTCCGGTATCAACACAACAGGCGGAACAATTAGAAATCTTACGGTTACCGGCTCTTTCCGTGGTATATTTATTAACCATAACAGCACTCATAGCGAGCCTGTAATTCTTGAAAATGTTATTATTGATGGCACTACATATACTATCAGCTGTGACCAGGGTATGAACCAGAATCTCTTTGCTAAGAATTCTACATTCAATGGCTGGACCAGCTATGCAGCAACACTTGGTAAGGCTGAGTTTGTTGGCTGTGAATTTGGAGAAGGCAACGGGTATGCTTATTGCCGTCCTTATGCTCCTACCGCTTTTGTAGGCTGTGAATTTGAAGCAGGTTACCAGATGGATGCTCGCGCTGCCGTTACATTTGAAAACTGCACTATAGGCGGTGTTGCACTTACAGCTGATAATCTTTCAACTCTCGTAACAAGCAATATTGCAAATGCAACTGTAAAATAACCAATTCTGTCTTTTGCCACCCACTCCTCTTTGAGGGGAGTGGGCGACAATCAAAATACACAAAGTTTTATGTTTTGTGTATTTTGATTGCCGGATTAATTACAAGGGGGTGTAAGCCGGTGAAAAGAATATATGAAAAATATATAAAAATTTCAGATGATAAAAAAATATCTGAAAATGTTTTTAAATCAAGAATTATATTGTCAGTAATCACAATACTGTCCAGCGTTGCGGTAATGGTTTCAACTGCTTTTGCTTTTTTTAACAGCAACCTGACTAAAGAGTTTACAATGCATGCAGCAGTATGGGATGTTGCTGTTGTAGAGACAATAAGTCAGGAAAGAACCTCATCGTCCTATATGTGTACTCGAACTCCGGAAGAGGGGGAAATGTATGAGTTCACTATTTCTCGGCGCGGTACAGCCACAGAAGGGTATTGTGAAATTATAATAACAAGCCCTGACGGAAAAACGGACAAATATTACACAAACGCATTTGCAGACGAAATAACAGTATCCATTCAGGCGGTGGCAGGATGTGAAATTCAATTTATCCCTAAATGGGGCATACCTGGTGATAATGCCTTTGCTGCGCTTTGCAACGAAAATATTTCCCATTCATTCACACAGCCGTCATCGCAAGAAACGCCTGTAGCGGATGGTGAAATAAGTGATTCTTCTCAGGAAGCAGATAGTGGAGAAACAGGGACAGGAAGCGAACTTGGTACTTCAGGTGAAGCATCATTAGGTGAAAATGAAACTTCTTTCGATAAAACTGAATCGTCAGATGATGAAAACGAATTCTCCGGCTCAGGTGAATCATTAAACGAGAACACCGGAGATTCATTGGAGGAAACATCTTTTCTGGATTCGGACGAAAGCTCTTCAGCAAGTGACAGCTCAGCACCGGATGGCAGTTCTCCGTCAAATGACAGCCCGGCATCAGATAGCAGCTCCGCGTCAAATGATAGCCCATCTTCATCCGGCGGCGAGCCATCATCAAGCGGCGCGGCTTTAGGTGTATCGGACAGCGGAGGTGAGTAAATGCGCAGAACAGCTATTTTAATTATACGCTTACTTGCGATAATATGTTGTCTTGTGATTATCGCTTTCTCATCCAAAGAGCTTCTTGAATATAACAAAGGCAAGGAAGAAGCCCACGCGCTTCGCGTGCGGGTTGTCACACCACCGGAGATTCCGGAAAAAGAAAATCTATCGCCGATAAGTGTTGATTTCAAAACGCTTGCCGAGGAAAACGGGGATATAGTTGCGTGGCTTTACAGTCCTGATACGCCTATAAACTACCCGGTTGTCCAAAACGACGATAACGATTATTACCTGCGCCGCGGCTTTAATGGTAAATACAACTACTATGGTACGCTTTTTGTTGACTATCGCACAATCGGTGATTTTTCGGGAAAGAATATGCTCATTTACGGCCACAATATGAAGAATGAAGAAATGTTCGGCTCGCTCATAAATTATAAAGAACAAGAATATTTTGATGAACATCCTGATATGTGGCTGTTTACGCCGACGGAAAGCCTGAAGATAAAGCTTGTCGCAGGAATTGAAGTTCCCGGTACATCGGAAATTTTTGATGCGCTCATCAATCCTGATGAAGCTGAAAAAGTAATTCAAGATGCTATTTTGAACTCAACATTCAAATCAGATTATATATATTCTGAAAACGACCGCTTCGTAACGCTCTCAACGTGTTCATATGACTACGCCGACGCGCGTTACATAATAATCGGCAAGCTGGAAAGTTTGTTAACGCCATCTTTTTCATAATAAGGTCTGTGTTGTGTCAATAACAGGAAAAACAAGGAGACGGATATGGGTGTCCGTCTCCTTTTGCATACACATTGTCAATGTCTTATTTTCTTCTTCCACCAATCGCGGTATATAATCACTTCCGCAACAAGACACATTGCCATCGCGGCAAACGCATCAAGAATCGAGTGCTGTTTTATAAATGCAGTTGAAAGGCAAACCAGAATTACAAATACCACCACAAAGCATTTCCATAAAATGCACACACTCTTTTCCTTCAGCCACACTGACGCGATGGCAAGGGAATAGGCAACGTGAAGAGACGGGAAGACGTTTGTGTTTGTGTCAATTAAATACAGAAATTCCACAAGCCGTGAAAAAACATTTTCACGCGGGAAAAACTCTGGACGAAGCAATTGCATATTCGGGTAGACGATATACACAACCATTGCAACAACCTGCGTGAATATTATAAACTTTTGCAACCGCACAAAGCTTTCGACATTGTAAAAGAGAAAATACAGAAGCGAACCGGAAACGAGGAAATACCACCCCACATACGGGATGATGAAATACTCGCAGAACGGAATCATATCATCAATCGGGGAATAGATAACATGGCAGTTTTCCGCAGGGATTACCGCCTCTAAAAGAAAATACAAGATAAAATATATTACCCACCCGGAAAGAAGCTTAAGATGCGAAAATTCGAGTGTGTTTATTTTTGAAAGACGAAAATTTCTGTAGTCAATGGATGTTTTGGTTTTTTGCATAGGGCAAAATCACCTCGCGATTGTGATGCTACACTATATAATATCACAATCAGATAAAAAACGCAAATATCCGACACTATATTTTTATTGCTTGAAAAAATGGATTATTGTTTGACATTGCGGTATATATGGGTGTATAATGATATCTGTATAATAATGTATAAAAACATATTTCATATATCGGAGGTTAAAGACAAATGAAGTACATGGGATTAAATGAACTTCGCGAAAAGTATCTCTCTTTCTTTGAGAGTAAAGGGCATCTTCGCCTTAAGAGCTTTCCGCTACTCCCGCAGGGCGATAACTCGCTTCTGCTTATAAATTCGGGTATGGCACCGATGAAGCCGTTTTTCTCGGGCGAGGCAACTCCGCCGCGCACCCGCGTAACAACGTGCCAGAAGTGCATTCGTACACCGGATATCGAGCGCGTAGGAAAGACATCACGCCACGGCACGTTCTTTGAAATGCTCGGCAACTTCTCGTTCGGCGATTATTTCAAGGCAGATGCAACAAAGTGGGCGTGGGAGTTTGTTACAGAGGTTCTTGAAATTCCGAAGGACAAGCTCTATGTTTCCGTATATCTTGATGATGATGAAACCTATGATATGTGGGTTAATGAGCATGGCGTAGATCCGTCGCATATGGTTCGCCTCGGCAAGGAAGATAACTTCTGGGAAATCGGTGCAGGTCCGTGCGGTCCGTGCTCGGAAATCTATTTTGACCGCGGTCCTGAAAACGGTTGCGGATCTCCTGATTGTAAGGTTGGTTGCGACTGCGACAGATACGTCGAGTTCTGGAACCTCGTTTTCACTCAGTTCAACAATGACGGTAACAACAACTACACAGAGCTTAAGCAGAAAAATATCGACACCGGTATGGGGCTTGAGCGTCTTGCATGCATTATGCAGGGTGTTCCGTCTCTCTTTGATGTTGACACCGTAAGAAACGTTACGGCTCATATCTCCCGCATCGCAAATGCACACTATGGCGAGAATGATAAGACGGATATTTCTCTCCGTATTATCACTGACCATATCCGCTCTACCACGATGATGGTATGCGACGGTGTTATGCCGTCTAACGAAGGCCGCGGATATGTTCTTCGCCGTCTCCTCCGCCGTGCGGCACGTCACGGACGTCTCCTGGGTATAAAGGGCACCTTCCTCCACGAGGTTTGTGATACCGTTATCCACGAGAGCTGCGGCGCATATCCGGAGCTTGCGGAGAAGGCAGAGTACATCAAAAAGGTTATCACAATGGAAGAGGAAAGCTTCAACCGCACAATCGATGCAGGTCTTTCCATTCTTGAAGATATGATTGCAAAGCTTGAAAAGGACGGCGGCAAGGTGCTTTCCGGCGACGATGCATTCAAGCTTGCAGATACATTTGGCTTCCCGATTGACCTTACGGAAGAAATCCTTGAGGAAAAGGGAATAAGCGTTGACCGCGCTCGTTTCGATGCTTGCCTTAATGAGCAGAGAGAGCGTGCACGTGCAGCTCAGGCAGCACTTGGCGATTTTGCGTGGGAAAAGCTTGACCTTGGACTTGATAAGAGCGTCAAGACAGAATTTGTAGGCTACAGCTCGCTTTCCGGTGAGGGGAAAATTCTTGCTCTTGTTTCCGGCGGTGCAGTTGTTGAATCTGCAAACGCAGGTGATGCGGTAGAGCTTGTTCTTGACAGCACACCGTTCTACGCAGAAAGCGGCGGCCAGCTTGCAGACGAAGGAACAATAAAGACAGAAACAGGCATTGTTAAGATAAATAATGTTAAGAAGACAAAGGACGGTAAGTTCCTCCAC
>JAZLCV010000090.1:0-4264 GCA_045614365.1 Eubacteriales bacterium
GGTAAAGGTAAAGCTTTATCCGCAGGTAAGCGGAAAGCTTCGCGTAAAGGTGTGCGAGGCATAGTTTTTAAAAACTGCTCACGCCGCGGTGTGCAATCGCCCCGGCGCGGAGGGAGGAATTACAATGGATGAAATTATAGGAGCGCGGCTTCCTCACAATGTTGAAGCGGAACAGTCCGTTATAGGCTCAATGCTGCTTGACCCGCGCTGTGTGCCTGAGGTTATGGAGCATCTTCGTTCTGAGGATTTTTATATCTCACAGAACAAGGCGATATTTGAAGCTGTTCAGAGTATGTTTACGCTCAATGAATCCATAGACCCGGTTACCGTTATTGATAAGCTGACAATCCGCGGCACCCTTGATAAGGCGGGCGGACGTGCGTATATTATGAAGCTGCTTGAGGTTACGCCGACTGCGGTGAATGTTGCGCAATACGTTAAAATTGTCCGTGACAAGGCGGTTTTGCGTAATCTTGATGAGACGACTGCGGAAATCCACGACATTATTGTTTCCGGTGAGGGAGATGCAGATGCGGTTGTTGAGATTGCAGAGCAAAAGATTTATGAGATACGCAGTGAGAAGAAAACAAAAGGGATGGCACCTATTCGCGATGTTCTTGAAAATACATATGCACATCTCGGCAACCTCGCAAAAAACGCGGGAAAGCTTCCCGGTGTACCTACCGGATTTTCCACTGTTGATGCATTTTTATCGGGACTTAACGATTCGGACTTCATAATCCTTGCCGCTAATACCGGTGTCGGTAAAACGAGCTTTGCACTGAACATTTGTTCAAATGCGGCAAAATCGTGCGGAAAAGCAGTTGTTGTTTTCTCGCTCGAAATGTCAAACGAACAGCTTGCTCTTCGTCTTATTGCGGGAGAGGCGCTTATCGACTCGCGGAAGCTCCGTACGGGAATTCTTGATGAGGATGAATGGGTTGCAATTGCACACGCATCCGAAACTCTTGCAAATACAAAGATATATCTCGCCGATGCAACAGGCGTTACCGTAAACGAAATGAAGGCAAAGTGCAGAAGACTCAACGAGGAGATAGGTCTTGTTATAGTAGACTATCTTCAGCTTGTTCAGTCCGGTATGCGGACGGATAATCGTTCGACGGAGGTTGCGATGATTTCGCGTGCGCTCAAGATTATGGCAAAGGATTTAAATGTTCCAATTCTCTGCCTTTCTCAGCTTTCGCGAAGCAGTGATAAGGATAATCGTCGTCCGCGCCTTTCCGACCTTCGTGAATCGGGGGCTATTGAGCAGGATGCCGACGTTGTTATGATTCTTTACCGCGAAAATCCGGAGACTCCGGAAACGGTAAAGCTTCTTATTGAAAAGAACCGTCACGGAAGCACGGGTGATATTGACCTGCACTGGGATGGAAAGTATACGAAGTTTACATCTATTGATAACACTCATGCTTACTGATATTATAAAGACAATTAAAGATTTTGATATGCTGCACCGCGGCGAGCACGTGCTTGTTGCACTTTCGGGAGGTGTGGATTCCTCCGTGTTGCTTGATGTGCTTGTGAGATGCAAAGAAAAGCTTGGTATAACCGTGTCTGCGGCGCATTTAAACCATATGCTCCGTGGTGAAGATGCAGACAGAGATGAAGTTTTTGTGCGGGAAAAGTGCCAAAAGCTTGGGATACCGTTTGCAAGTGAGCGAACAGACATTGCAACGCTTGCGGAAAAGCGTGGGCAGTCAATCGAGCTTTGTGCAAGGGAAGTGCGATATGCGTTTCTCCGCCGTGTAAAGAATGAATTCTGTGCAGACAAAATTGCAACTGCCCATAACGCGAATGACAACCTTGAAACTGTAATATTTAATCTTTCACGCGGAAGCGGGACAGACGGTATGTGCGGAATACCACCGGTGCGCGGCGATATCATTCGTCCGCTTATCTCGGCTTCTCGCCGTGAGATAGAGGAATATGCAGAACGCAATGGGATTTCGTTCTGTGTTGATAAGACAAATTCAGAAACGGTTTATACGAGAAATAAAATACGCCATAACGTTATTCCTGAAATATTGATGATAAACTCCGGAGCTGTGAAGAATGCTGCGCGTTCGTCGTGTGTTTTGCGCGATGATGCTGATTTTTTGAAGAGAGAGGCGCAGGTTGCTGTGGAGCGGATGAAAACAGAAGAGAACGGATGTAAAGCAGATGAGCTTCTCAGCTTGCATCCGGCTTTGTTTGGCAGAGTATGTGAGATATTTGCATCAAAAGCTGCAAATGAGGAAAATTACGTTCTTGAATACAGCCATGTCACCGCCTTGCGCGCACTTTGTGAGAGTAACGCGCCGTCCGGAATGATTCATCTTCCGTGCAGGGTTTGCGCGCGTCGTGAATATGAAAAGCTTGTTTTTGAAAAAACAGAAAAAAATACTCCGCAAAAGTCCATGGGCATCGGACAAGGGGAGTGTGTCTTTGGTAATTACCGTGTTTTTGTGAAAAAAACGGTAAAAGTGGCAAAAATTAATAATTCCGTAAATACTTTTAAGGTTTCTTGTGATAAAATACAAGATGGTTTGGTTTTGAGAAGCAGAAAAACAGGTGATGAAATAAAGCTTCCGAAACGGCCAACCAAAAGCCTCAAGAAGCTTTTTATTGAAAAAAGAATTCCAAAGGCAGAGCGGGAGAAAATCCCCGTTATTGCGGACGGTGAAAAAGTTGTTGCCGTTTACGGCATCGGCACCGATGAAAGATATATTCCGCAAAACGGTGATGATATATACATTATAGAGATAAATAAGGGACGTGGGGAAAATGAAAAATGATGTAGAAAAAGTTCTCTTTACAAAAGAAGAGATTTCTGAAAAAGTAAAATATCTGGCAAATCAGATCAAATGTGCATATGAAGATAAAAATCCGCTTATATTATGTATATTGAAAGGCTCGCTCATTTTCACGGCAGACCTTGTGCGCGAGCTTGATTTTCCGTGTACGATTGATTTTATGCAGGTATCAAGTTACGGCAGCAGCTCGGAAACCACCGGGGAACTCAAGATAAAAAAAGATATGGACAGCGATGTTAACGGCCGCGATGTTATTATTGTTGAAGATATTCTTGATACCGGCGTAACTCTTTCAAATCTTTTTCCGGAAATTAAAAGGCGAGGTGCAAAGTCTGTTGCGCTTTGTGTTTTCCTGAATAAACCTGAACGCCGCACCGTAGAGGTGAAGGCTGATTATATCGGTTTTGACATTGAAAACGAGTTTGTTATAGGCTACGGCCTTGATTATGACGAAAAATACAGAAATCTCCCGTATGTAGGCGTTCTGAAGCGCTCGGTATACGAAAAATAAATCATAGATAAGGATGTGACATCAGTTGAAAAAGAACAACACTCGCGATATAGTGCTTTTTTTGCTTATTATCGCGATTCTCGTTTCTGTTGCCTCTTTCCTTTTTGAAGGAACACCGACGGAAAAAATAACATACGCAGATGTTATCCGCCATTTCGAAGCACAGAACGTAGAAAAGTACACAATTGACGGAGGGCTTCTTACGATGGAGCTTAAGCGCCCTCTCAAATCGGGGCAGAAGACCATTTCGTTTGATCTTTCCGACCCTCAGATACGTGCAGATTTCCGTATGGATGTGGGAGAGCTTCTGCGTGAACATCGTGTTCGCGGAATCATTACGGATGATGACCGCGTCCCGGCTGCAGAAACGCCGTGGTGGATGATGTTTCTGCCGTATATCCTTGTTTTTGCAGTTATCGGCATTATGTGGTATTTTATGTTCAATAAGGCAGACGGCGGAGCGGGCAAGGCGATGCGCTTCGGTAAGGCACGCACAAAGCTTGGAAGCGACGAAAAGAAAAAGGTTACCTTTGCGGATGTTGCGGGAGCTGAGGAAGAAAAGACAGAGCTTGCCGAGATTGTTGATTTTCTGAAAGATCCGAAAAAATTCACGGAAATCGGCGCAAGAATACCCAAGGGTGTGTTACTTGTAGGCCCTCCGGGAACCGGTAAAACATACATTGCAAAGGCCGTTGCGGGTGAGGCGGGCGTTCCGTTTCTCTCAATTTCCGGTTCTGATTTTGTTGAGCTGTATGTCGGTGTCGGTGCATCCCGTGTGCGTGACCTCTTTGAACAGGCAAAGAAGGTCTCACCGGCAATAATTTTCATTGACGAAATTGATGCTGTCGGCCGTCACCGCGGTGCCGGTTACGGCGGCGGACATGATGAGCGTGAGCAGACTCTTAACCAGCTCCTCGTCGAAATGGACGGCTTCGGTAAT
>JAZLCV010000091.1:0-13617 GCA_045614365.1 Eubacteriales bacterium
GGTGCTCTTCTCCGTGGTATCGCACGTGACGAAATCAAGCGTGGTCAGGTTCTTGCAAAGCCGGGTTCCATCAATCCGCACACAAAGTTCAAGGGCCAGGTTTACGTCCTTAAGAAGGAAGAAGGCGGCCGTCATAAGCCCATCTTCTCCAACTACCGTCCGCAGTTCTACTTCCGTACAACTGACGTTACAGGTGTTATCACACTTGAAGACGGCGTTGAGATGTGCATGCCGGGCGACAACGTTGTTATGAACGTTGAGCTCATCACTCCGATCGCTATCGAAGAGGGTCTCCGCTTCGCTATCCGTGAAGGCGGCAGAACTGTCGGTTCAGGCGTTGTTATCGGCGTTAATGCATAATTAAAGCTTCTGAAATAAAGCTATTAACGGGTATCGGAAAATCCGATACCCGTTTTTTTCACATTTCCGGTAATAAAGGCTTTATTTTTTCTTACGGTTGTGATACAATATATACAAATGGAAAATTTCGGAGGGATAAAATGTCTGTAATTACGTTAAAGAACAGTGAGCTTACGATAGATATAAAAACTCTCGGTGCAGAGCTTACATCCGTAAAGGATAATTCCGGAAAGGAATACATATGGTGTGGAGACCCCGCGGTATGGGAAGGTCAGTGTCCGAATCTTTTCCCGATTGTAAGCCGCCTTCGCAACCACGGTGAAAACAAATATCCTCTCGGCGGGGAAATATACGAGATGGGAATGCACGGTTTTGCAAAGAATTCCGAGTTTGAGGTGGAAGAGCAGAGTGAGAACAGCGCAACATTCCTTCTCCGCTCGAATGATAAGACACGTGCGCAGTATCCGTTTGATTTTGAGTTCCGCATTGTGTATACTCTTGACGGGCGCAAAGTAAAGGTTGATTTTGTCACCGATAACAAAACCAACGGAAAAATGTACTACTCTGCCGGTTCGCACGAGGGCTTTGCCATAAACGGCGGCATCGAGAACTATAGTCTGGTTCTTGATGAGGAAGAAACGCTCGGCAAATACGAGGTTCTTCCGCAGGGTGGTATCGGAGAGAATGCAACGCTTGTTTTTAGAGATTCACGCGAGCTTAAGCTCAATGACGATTTCTTTGCGGTGGATGCACTTATCTTCTTCGGTATCAGATCACGCGGTATTGCATTGCGCGATGACCGTACGGGAGAAAAAATCCATGTTGCATTCCCCGGCTTTGATACACTTCTTGTCTGGAAGAAACAGGGAGGGGAGTATGTCTGCATAGAGCCGTGGGCAGGTGCGCCGGATCTTGCATGGAAGCCGTATGAGGATTTTAAAGACAAATGGCGTATTCGCACGCTTTACGAGGGTATGAGCGAAACCCTTACACACACAATAACGTTCTGATTAAAACAAAAAGCTACTGAAAAAGGTTATTTGCCTCGTTCAGTAGCTTTTTTATGTCTCTATGATAAAAGGGCTCTTTGTCAATAGTTGGGGTAAAGAAATATAGTATTCTTACTTCTGCTTTGCAAGCCATTCCTTGTGGTATTCGACGGATATCGTTTCTTCGCGGATAAACTTAAACGCTTCGCAGGTGTTTTCAACCGTTTTTTCACCGATTGCGCGGGCAATGCGCTCATTTAAACCGTAGTGCATATCTGCAGAGTAGGAATCGGGATAATCGCCCATCCAGCCAAACGGAGTGTACACCTTATGCTTATCAAATTCAGCGAAACGCCCGGTTGATACGCCGCTCTTCTTATCCATAAGGTCAAGGCGAACAAGCTCGGGGCAGATGTCATAAAGACTGCCGGTTTCAAAAAAGCCGCCGTGGCCGTCTACCTTCCCTTTGTCCTTGAAATCCTGAATGATGCTTATATCTTCGTCGGTAAGGTACGGATATTTGCTTGTATCGGAGATAAGTTCGTCTGCCTTTACAAGTCCCTGATAGTAGTAATACACAATAAAATCAGGCTTTTTCTGCAGCATATAACGCACAAATGCCTGAAGCATTGCGCTGTTTCCACCGTGCGAGCTTAAAATGATAATCTTTTTAAAGCCGTTGCGCGCAATTTCATAGCACGATTGCTCTAAGATATCCCAGATAAGCTTGGTGGGGAAAATGATAGTGCCGGGGTATTCGCCCGCGCCGCTCTTTTCGCCGAACCACATTCCCGGAAAAACGCAAACCGGTTCTTTTTCAGATGCGCGGAGAGCAAATTCCTGACCCTTTATCGTATCGCAGCCGAGGGGAAGATGGATGCCGTGTGCCTCAACGCAGCCGACCGGAATAACGCAAACACCATTGCACTTTTCAACCGCAGCCGGAAACTCATCACTGCGAAGATTTGTCCATAACATAAGATTGTACCTCCGATGGATAATATTTGCATTTATTATACACCCGCAATGTTGATAAATCAAGCAAAATCGTACATCTTGCCCGATTTTACTGTATATATTCGTGTTGACATATAAATGAGTTTTGACTATAATTATAATTAGCATAATTAAGGAGATAATACAAATGGAACACACATATAAAACACGCGGCGTATGCTCGATGCAGATTAATTTTACCCTTGACGGTGATGTTGTTACAAACGTCAGCTTTATTGGAGGCTGCAACGGTAATCTAAAGGCAATTTCAAAGCTTGTGGATGGCATGACGGTTTCTGAAATCGAAGAAAAGCTTCTCGGAAACACCTGCGGCGGAAAGCTGACATCATGTGCAGACCAGCTTGCGTGTGCCGTCCGCGCCGCATATGAAGAAGAAGGAAAGTAAATGAAAAAAACATATGTCACCACGATGCCGAACCATATCGGCGCATTTTTAAAAGCAAGCCGCATTTTAGAGACTCTCGGCGTAAACATAACCCGTGTCAGCTATAACAAGGCGGTTGATTCGCACACTCTTTTTATAGATGCCGAAGGAACACGCGAACAGCTTGAACAGGCAGAAAGCGAGCTTCGTGAGATAGGATATCTCCGCAACATAACGGATGAGAAAAGCGTTGTCCTGCTTGAATTCCGCTTGCTGGATATTCCGGGCAGTGTTACCGATGTTCTTGCGCTTATAGATGAGTTTGAGTTTAATATTTCATACATCAGCTCGCAAGAAAACGGAACGGATTATCAGCTTTTCAAAATGGGGCTTTTTGTTGACGGCTCGGAAAAAATCACAGAGTTTCTCTCTCGTGCCGAGGAGCTTTGCGATGTGCGCGTAATTGACTATAACCCGGCAGAAAAGGTATTTGACAACAGCATTTTTTACAATTCATTTGTGTCAAGCCTCGCCGAGGGGATGAATCTTTCCGAGAATGACAAAAACGAGCTTTTGGTAAATGCAAATCTCGCGATGCAGATGCTTGATGAAAAGGGACTTTCGCCATTCCGTACCTTTGACAGCATAGGCAAATTTGCAAAGCTTCTCTCGGTGTGCCGCGGAGAGGCTTTTAACCCGCGCATAAGCCGCCACGAGCTGACGGAAAATACGTACCTTTTGCTCATTGAGCCGCCGTGCGGGAGCAACACTGCGATAATAAGAAACGGAAAGCGTGCTCTTTTTGTTGACAGCGGATATGCGTGCTACCGCGAGGAGATGCTCTCGCTTTTGCGCCGCCTGATTCCGGATTATGACAGTCTTGACAAGGTGCTGTTTCTCACCCACGCCGATGTTGACCACTGCGGACTCGCATCGGAATTTGACAAGATTTACGCAAGCGAAAAGACTCGCGAATGCTTATCCCTTGAATATGAGGGGCGGGATGGCTTCCGCGAAGAAAGTCTGCTTCACAAGCCGTATGTAAGAACCTGCAGGATTTTAACTTACCATAAGGGAATAAATCCGGATAAAATTATTGCTCCGTGGAAATCGGAAGAAGAGCAAAAATCACTTCTGCGACAGACGGGGAATTTAGAGTTTGGTGATTTGAATTTTGAGGTGTATGAGGGAAAAGGCGGGCATATTCCGGGAGAAACGGTGCTTATCGACTATACCCATCACATTGCTTTTACCGGAGATATATATGTCAATATCAAGGGGATGACGCCGGAGCAGAAACAGTATAACACATATGCGCCAATTCTTATGACGTCTGTGGACACAGATCCGAAGCTTTGCGCAGAGGAACGCCGCGCAATACTGCAACGTCTTGGCGCGGGAAATTGGAAGGTTTTCGGCTCACACGGCGGAGTGAAGGAATACAACATAAATATTGAGGAATAAAAGGCGGAGCTGTAAAAAGTCAGTGACTTTTCACAGCTCCGTTTTCAAATTATTTTATAGCGCTATGGGAATTAAGTTGAACAAAAAGTACATCAGCGGGACAAGGAAAGGTGCGGGAAGCATGTCCGCAACCTTGAATTTTGAAATACCGAGAATGTTAAGCCCAAGCCCCACAATAATCACGCTTCCGGCGCATGTTATCTCGGAAATAAGAGCCGCATCGGTGAGAACTCCCTGCAAAAGTCCCGCACAGAGGACAAGCGCACCCTGAAAGAGAAAAACGAATATTGCGGCAAGCATAACCCCGATGCCGAGCGAGCTTGCAAGCATACAGGAGGAAATAAGGTCGAGCACGGATTTTGTGAAAATCAGCGTGTGGTCACCGGAAAGACCGGAGTTGAGCGAGCCGACAATCGTCATTGCGCCCACGCAGAAGAGAAGACTTCCGGTCATAAAGCCTTCGGCAACCGAGACCTTCTCTCCATCACGACGAAATTTTTGTTCAAAAAACTGCCCGACGGCGTTTATCTTTCCGTCAATATCAAAAAACGTTCCGATTATCGTGCCGAGAACCATTGAAACTATAAGAACAATTGTGTTTCCGCCGGAGAGCGCACCGTCTATGCCGATATATACCGTGCAGAGCCCTATTGCGGTCATAACCGCTTTTGAAACGCGCTCCGGAATACCTTTTTTGAGAAGCAGGCCTATCCCCGAGCCAATAAGAACTGTAAGTGTGTTTACAATAACGCCTATCATATGTATTCGTCCTTCGCAAGTTGAATTTTCAGAGCTATAAATGAAAGAATATTTAAGTGTATTTTATCATATTATTATAAGCTTGTCAAAGACATAGGATTAATTATATATTTTTAATTATAATATTTTTTTATCGGAAACGGATTATTTTAGAAAAAACAATTGACAAAAAGAGAGAATAAAGGTAAAATTATATAAGATAATTATCAGTATTATTTTTGTTTGCAGCTATGTCTGCAACAAACCATTTAAATCAGCTTACTCTCGTGTTAGATAGTGTTTCCTCAAGAAGAACGCACGGCTTTTGCCGTGCGTTCTTCGCCTTTACAAAGGTATTATTTCTCGTGAGTTTTAAATAATAGTGAAACAAGAAGCCCGAAGAGAACGGATGCTGATATTCCGGCAGCGGATGCCGTAATTCCGCCTTTGAAAGCACCGAGAAATCCTTCGGCATCAACGGCCTTTTTCACGCCTTTTGCAAGAAGATGCCCGAAGCCGACAAGCGGAACACTTGCACCGGCACCGGCAAAATCCGAAATGGGACCATACAGACCTATGGCGGACAGAATAACGCCGGCAACAACGTAGCCGGTAAGAATGCGGGCGGGGGTGAGCTTTGTGCGGTCAATTAAAATCTGACCTATTCCGCAGAAAAGACCGCCAACTAAGAATGCGCGCAAAAATTCCATAATGTTTACACCTCTATCACAACGGCGTGGCAAACGCCGGGGATTGTTTCCTTTTGCTGAACCGTTAGCGGGGACTGAAGAGAGCCTGTGCCGGCAAGCAGAACTTTTTTCCACCGTTTTTTCAAAAGACCGTGCATAATATATCCGGAAAAAACAGTTGCCGCGCAAGCGCATCCTGATGCACCGGAGTGCATATCCTGCCTCTTTATATCAAACATTTCACAACCGCAGTCTATATATTCTTCGCCCAAATGTACGCCGTCGCGAGAGAAAAGGTCGATGAGTATTTTTCTTCCCACCTCGCCGAGGTCTCCTGTTGCAATCAGATCGTAATCGGACGGGGTGGTGTTCGTGTTTTTAAAATGCGTGGAAAGGGTTTCATATGCGGCGGGTGCCATTGCCGCGCCCATATTGTTTGCATCTGATATTCCGGAGTCCGTAACGCAGCCGAAGGTTGCACACGTTATTTTCGGTAGCTCCTTTTCGCTTTTCCCGACGATTGCACAACCGGCACCCGTAACTGTGCGCTGTGCCGTAGGCGGTCGTTGACCGCCGTATGCGAGCGGATTGCGGTACTGACGTTCTGCAGTGCAGAAATGCGAGGAAACGCTGACTGCCACAGTGGGAAAGCTTTCGGAATTAACGAACTGTCCTGCAAGTGCGAGACCTTCAACGAACGTTGAACACGCGCCATAAAGTCCTATAAATGGTATACCGGCATCCCGCCAGGCAAAGCTCGCCGCAACGCATTGGTTAAGAAGGTCACCGCCGAAAATACATCCTAATTCATTCGCGGTAATTCCGGCTTTTTGCAAGGCAAACTCCAGGGCTGTATTATGAAATTTGCTTTCTGCCTGTTCCCACGTTTTTTCACCGTAGCGGCCATCGATTATTCGTTTGTCGAAGTATTCTGCGAGCGGGCCGTCGCTCTCATTTTTTCCGACAATGCACCCTGTGCCGAGAATTTCAGGTGCGTTTTTAAAAAATACAGTTTCGTTTCCTTTCATTGCGGTCACCTATAAGAAAAGAAGAATTATTCCGTAGAAGATGCTTGCAGATATTCCCATAACGAGGACAGGTCCTGCAAGCTTGAACATATTTGCACACATGCCGAGAATATAACCTTCGCTTTTGAATTCAAGAGCCTCAGAAACAATGGAGTTTGCAAAGCCTGTTATCGGAACAAGGGTGCCTGCACCGGCGTGTTTTGCGATTTTATCGTATAAACCGAAGCCTGTAAGAAGTGCGGAAAGGCCGATAAGCGTTATTGAGACTGATGCAGATGCGTTATCCCGGTCAAGTCCGAAAGACATATACATATTTAAAAGTATTTGTCCAAGAATACATATTGCACCGCCGATGAGAAATGCTTTTATAAAGTTTTTCAGATGCGGAGATTTTGGTTCAAGATTTTTGACGTATTCTGCATATTCCTTTTTTGACATATTCATTATTATTCACCTCTGTGACAGTTATTTTGTCACATAAAAACGGATTTATACGAAAATTTAACCTTTACAAAAAGCACAAAATTTGGTATACTGTTTAAGTAATATTTGTGCGCCCGTAGCTCAGTTGGATAGAGCGTCAGACTCCGACTCTGAAGGCCGCAGGTCCGACTCCTGTCGGACGCACCATGTAAAAAACCTCTTTTGCCCGGTAGGCAAAATAGGTTTTTTTACAATGATATCCGTTCCCTGCGGTAACGGATGATATAGCTGACGCTATGATATCTGCTATGCAGATGATATACGTTTCGCGTATGCCGGGAACGGATATTATATCATGCTTGCAAAGTAAGTATATCATATGGCACAAGACGCATATCATATCGCTGTAGGCGATATATCATTAAATATGAAGAAATCCCGCACCGTAGAGGGGAATTCCTTCTTCAAATCAATCCAGCGGGACAAGCTTTAAGGCGTTGCCGGAATAGATTTTGTCGAGAACGCCTGCGGGAAGCTTGTCTGCAATTGAATTTAAAAATTCTTGATGAATATTATCAAAATAGTCACGCCCATAAAGGATGCGGTCCTGAAATTCCGTCAGGAAGCCGATTGCAAATTCGGGATCGCGGGAAAGCGCATTACATCCGCTGCCGGCGGAGAGATCGCAATAAAGGTTAGGATATTTGCGAAGCATCTCAATAAGCTTGCCTCCGGGCTGAACCTTTTCCTTTGGATATGGATTTTTGTCGTAGAGATCATCCCCTGAGATGTGCGACCAGAAGCCGGGGGCGTGGCCTAAGAAGATTGTTTCCGGGCATTTTGCAATTGCACGTTCAAACGCTTCTATTCCACCGCCGTACCAGTAGTTCGGGCGCGGATAGTCTGAGGGATGCTGGAACTCATAATCAATGTGAACTATAACAGGAAGACCGCGCTCTCCGCAGTAGCGGTACATACGGATGGCATCGGGGTTGTCAAGCATCATACGGACTTTAAGCTCACCGCAGATTTTAACATCATACATATCTACAGCGGCGTTAAGGCGGTCAATTGCATCGGGACGGCGCGGATCGGGCGCATAACCGAGCACGAAACGCTCGGGTGCGCGCTCTTTGTAGTTTAAGCACCGCTCAAACGGAATCGGTCCCCACGGGCTGTAGGTTATCGGTGTGCGCTTGTTGTATGACGGATTGTATTCGTCTGTGGGTGCTTCCCATGAAAGTAACCATGTAACATCGATGTTGTTCCTGTCCATATTTTCAAGGTATTTGTCGAGGTTATGCCCGCACCAGTCGGGATGGTTGTGGTCATCAATTATCATTTTAAAGCCTCCGATTCAGTATAAGTTATCTTGATTGTATCACAACAAATAAAAATGTACAAGGAAAGAAACGATAAACAATAAAAAAAGACATAAAAACGCAAAAAATTCCATATGCCAATAAAAATATTTCCCAACCTTTTCCTTACATAAAAATCCCTTGAATGTAAACAATAGTTTCATAACATCAAAACAAAAAGGGGATTTATATAATGAAAGCAACAGGTATAGTCCGTAGAATTGACGACCTTGGTCGTGTCGTCATTCCGAAAGAAATCCGCAGAACAATGCGTATCCGCGAAGGCGACCCGCTGGAAATTTACACAGACCGCGACGGAGAGGTGATTTTCAAGAAATACTCACCTGTCGGCGAGCTTGCATCGTTCGCAACGTCGATATGCGAAACCCTTTATAAGACAACCGGTGCTACGGCGCTCGTTACCGACCGTGACTCGGTTATCTCGGTGTCAGGCGTGCAGAAGCGTGAGCTTATGGACAAGCGTCTATCTGAAGAGCTTGAGCATATTATAGAGTCGCGCCAGATATATCAGCACCGACAGGGGGAAGCGGCAATTTCCGTAACCGATGCAAAAAACGGAAGCTATGTTTCCATTGCCGCACCGATTATTTCCGAAGGCGATGTGTCGGGATGTGTAGTGTTTGCCTTTGACGGAAGTGAAGCGGAGCTTGGGGAAACGGGATATAAGCTTGCACAGACGGTTGCGGGATTTCTGGGTAAGCAGATGGAATCTTAGAAATGCGGGAGAGTGCCGCAAAAGCTACGTGCAGATGACGGAGTTTTTGCGGTGCTTTTTGTTGTCTTCGGTCAAATAATGCTTGTAAGTAGAGCCTGTTTATGATAATATATATTATAGATAATTATGACCTTAAGCCGAGCGGAAAAGAATACCTTAAGGTTTAAAAAGAGGAAAGTGATTAATATGCAGGGCGAAAAAATTTCTATTTACGGTATTTCTTACAACAACGTAACTCTTGATGAAGCGGCGTGTCTTTGTGAAGAGCTGCTTTCTGAAGAAAAAAACCATATTGTTGTTACTCCGAATGCAGAAATTGCATATATGGCAACGAAGGACAAGCAACTTGGGAAAATACTCAACTCTGCCGATGTTGCGGTTGCCGACGGGATCGGTGTTGTGTATGCATCAAAGGTTTACGGAACACCTGTCAAGGAAAAGGTACCGGGGGTTGAGCTTGGTATGCGTGTCCTCGAAAATGCCTCAAAGAGCGGGAAAGGCGTGTTTTTCCTCGGTGCAAAGCCGGGTGTTGCAGACCTTGCGGCGGCAAAAATTTCTGAAAAAATCCCCGGAATAAATTTTGTGGGTATCCGTGACGGATATTTTAAGGATGACAGCGAGGTAATTGAAAATATAAACGCAAGCGGTGCGGAAATTCTTTTCGTATGTCTCGGCGCTCCGAAGCAGGAGAGATGGATGGAAGAAAACCGTGACAAGCTGCACACTCGCCTTATGCTGGGTCTTGGCGGATCCCTTGACGTGTATGCAGATACGGTTAAGCGTGCACCGCGGATATTTATAAAGCTCGGTCTTGAGTGGTTTTACCGTCTGCTCAAGGAGCCGTGGCGCTTCGGGCGTATGATGGCGCTTCCGAAATATATGTTCGCCGTTATTCTGGACAGGCTTGGAAGGAAGGGAAAGTAATGCGCGGAAAACTCATTACGATTGAAGGAACAGACTGTTCCGGAAAATCCACGCAGCTTGAGCTTTTATGCAAAAGATTAGAGCGCGAGGGGAAAAGCTTTTTAAAGGTTGCTTTTCCGCGGTATGACAGTGAATCATCTGCTCTTGTTCGGATGTATCTCGGCGGTGATTTCGGAGAGAATGTTGCTTCAGTCAACGCATATGCGGCGTCAAGCTTTTTTGCCGTTGACAGAATAGCGTCATATCTGCGTGAGTGGAAAGGCTATCTTGAAAACGGCGGAACGGTTCTTCTTGACCGGTACACAACTTCAAACGCGATATATCAGGCAAGTAAGCTTCCGGAAAACGAGCGGTCTGCGTTTTGTGACTGGCTGTTTGATTATGAATACAATCTTCTCGGACTGCCGGAGCCGGATGCCGTAATTTTTCTCGATATGCCGCCTGAGTGTGCAGAAAAGCTTATGAGCCGGCGTGAGGGTGGCGAGGACATCCACGAAAAGGATAAGGATTATCTCAAAACCTGTTACCGTGCATCGTGCGCTCTTGCCGATAAATATTCGTGGAAGAGAATACTTTGCGCCGAGAATGAAAATATTAAGACAATAGAAGAAATTCACGCGGAAGTATATGAAACGGTTTCGCGTGTGCTGACAGAGGGTAATTAAAATGCTTAAATTCAGACCCGTACATGCGGACGACTTTGAGACAGCCGCGCCGATAATGAAGGCTACGGGCTACAATTCGACAGAAAGCTCTTTTGTTATTCTGTACACATGGAGCGGCTTATATAACGGTGAAGTGTGCATTGACGGAGATACTGTGTTTATCCGTTCCCGCGGCAGGGACGGAGTGTCATATTTGCCACCGCTTGGTGGGGATATGAAATCTGCACTGTTAAAAATTGCGGATACGGAAGGAAATGCGGAAAAAATTCACTTTCACTCCGTTACCGATCGTATGCGTGAGAAGCTTGAAGCGTCTTTCCCCGGCGAATTTGAGTATACGGAAAGGCGAAAAAGCTTTGACTATATGTATCTGAGAGAAGAGCTTGCCTCGCTTTCCGGAAAGAAATTTCATCAGAAGCGCAACCATGTAAATAAGTTTTTAAAGCGGTATGAGGGGCGGTTTGCATATAACAATATGACACAGGCAGATATACCGGATGTTTTGAAATTTCAGAGTAAATGGATATCCATGGCTTCGGAAAAGGAAGGGCAGGAGGCTCTGCGTTACGAAACAACAGCAATAGAAAAGCTGCTTTACCATTTTGACTGCTTTGATCTTCGCGGCGGTGTTTTGCGCGTGGACGGGAATATCTGTGCTTATTGCATAGGAGCGAAGATAAGCGGAGACACTGTTGATGTAATGGTCGAAAAGGGCGATTATGCATATGACGGTGTGTATCAGGCGATAAACAAGCTGTTTGCGGAAAATAACTGTCAGGATGTTTTGTATATAAACCGCGAAGAGGATATGGGAATAGAAGGACTCCGCCGCGCAAAGCTTTCATACTGTCCGACGGAGCTTCTGAGAAAGTACGGTGCTGTATGGAAAAGAAAATAAGATGTGCTGTTGCATCGGATATTGAAGCAATAAGAGAACTATGGTCGGAATGCTTTCCGGATGATACGGAATATGCGCGTTTTTTCTTTGACCGCGTGTTCAAGCTTTCCTGTGCACGCGTGTGCACGGTTGACGGGATTGTTGCCGGTATGCTTCATTCATTTCCGTATGATTTTGCAACGCCTGACGGCATTTTGCACGCAAGGTATATTTACGGAGTCGGCACAGCAAAGAGATACCGTGGTCTCGGTATTGCGGGTGATCTTTTACAGGCAGAGGCGAAGGACTGTGATTTCACGGTAATAATTCCGCAAAGTGCCGGTCTTTTCAGCTTTTATGAAAAAAACGGCTTTTGTGAGCTTTTCACGGTAACAAAAATAACAGCAGAGCAGGGAAAAGAGAAAAAGGTTGTTCATGCAGGAAAAGATGACATTACGGCACTTAATGCTATGTATGAGAAAATGTGCCGCGGGGGAATTTATCCGGTGAGAACACCGGAGCGGTGGGAAACCCTTATCGCTGAGCACGAGTTTCTGGGCGGCGGGATTTCTCTTTTTGACGGAGGGTATTGCGTACATTATAAAAACGGAAGTCTGCAGGATATAAGCGAGCTTTGCTCGGCAGGCGGAAGCTCACCGTT
Organism: Eubacteriales bacterium; assembly: GCA_045614365.1. Classification (GTDB taxonomy): domain Bacteria; phylum Bacillota; class Clostridia; order Oscillospirales; family JAAYXM01; genus SIG480. Next base: position 12,297 of record JAZLCV010000091.1, read on the forward strand.
CGGGTATGAATGTAAAGCGATTGTTCCCGGCAATGATACGCCTATAGGTGCAGCCCGCCTTATAAGCGAGCGTGCACGCGAAATTTTTGCAAAGGGATACAACAGATATTTAAATCTTATGCATAACTGATTGAGAAAGGATTGAGATTATGGTATATCTTCTTCTTGAAAACGGATTTGAGATGTGTGAAGCGCTTGCTCCGGTAGATATTCTGCGCCGCGGAGGCGTGGATATTGCAACTGTAGGTGTTTCAGGGCGTGAAGTAACCTCGTCTCACGGAGTTAAGGTTTATGCGGATAAAGAGCTTTCAGATATCGTTTTGTCCGATATGGAAATGCTGATTATTCCGGGAGGACAACCGGGTGTAGATAACCTGTGGGAAAACGAAGCCGTGCGTGAGCTTGTGATGAAGGTACACGGTGCCGGCGTGAAAATTTCGGCTATCTGCGCTGCTCCCATTATCCTTGCGCGTCTCGGGCTTCTCGACGGAAAAACAGCAGTTTGTTATCCGTCATGCAGCCCGGAACTCGAAAAAGCGGATTTCTGTGATGGCTGTGGCGTCGCAAGCTGCGACGGAATAATAACCGGACGTGCTGCCGGTGATGCGTACGATTTTGCGTTTGAGATACTTCGCACGCTCTGCGGCGAGAAAGAAGCGGCACGTGTGCGGGAAGTAATATGCTATGAATAAAAAAGAAATGCGCGAACTCATATGCGCGCGCGTGTCGGAAATTCCGGAAGATAAAAGGTTTTCAGAGGACGCTGCGATATATGAAAATGTGATATCTCTTCCGGAATGGGCGGCGGCAAGCAGAATTTTTGTATATGTCGGCGTCGGGCGCGAAGTAAGAACGGATGCTTTGATAGAAAAGCTTATTTCAGACGGCAAACGGATCTGTGTTCCTCTTTGTCATGGAATGGGGAAAATGGATGCGGTATACATTCCGTCTTTCGATTCTCTGAAGCCCGGGCGCTTTGGAATCCCCGAACCTCGGGAGTGCGGAGAAAAGGCGCTTCCGGAAGAGTTAGATCTCATTATTGTTCCCGGAGTGGCGTTCGGAATTGACGGAACACGCCTTGGACGGGGCGCCGGATACTATGACCGTTTTTTAAGCCGCGCAAAAAATGCGAAAAAAATTGCGCTTTGCAGAGAAGCTGCTCTTAACGAAACCGTGCCGACGGAGCCTCACGATGAAAAGGTCGATATCATCGTAAGCGAGCGGCGCGTTATAAAAATACAAAGGTAAGGTGATAAGGTATGACTGCGAAAAGACGTAAAAAAAGAACTCCGTTTGCGTATATCTACATAGCTTTTGTTCT
>JAZLCV010000092.1:0-1810 GCA_045614365.1 Eubacteriales bacterium
CCAACGCGTGCAATTGACGATTTCCGTGTTGCAACGCGCGATACAAAGGACAGAATTTACCGTAAGTACATAGACGTTGAAGAGAACGAAAAGGGAACACCGGTAAGAATTGATTTTAAGAACACGGAAGGCTTCAACTTCGCATTTGATTTAATCGACGAGCTTGCCACGCGTGAGCCGGATAAGCTTGCAATGCTTCATATTTCAAAGGATGGGACAGAACGCCGCATAACCTTTGCGGATGTAAAGCGTGAAAGTGCGCGCTGCGCAAACTACTTTAAGTCCCTTGGCATAAAGAAGGGCGACAGAGTAATGCTTATCCTCAAGCGCCATTATGAGTTTTGGTATGCCATGATAGGACTCAACAAGCTGGGCGCAGTTGCAATCCCTGCAACAAACCAGCTTCTTGTTCACGATATTGAATATCGCTTCCAGGCAGCAGGCGTAAATACCATAATATGTACGGCGGACGGCGATGTTGCCGCGTATGTTGATGAGGCGGAAAAGACCTGCCCCGAGCTTGTAAACAAGATTATCGTTGGCGGCAAGCGCGACGGTTGGAGATGCTTTGGTGATGAGTACCCGCTTTACAGCTCCCACTTTGAGAGAAGTGAGGATTCGCCCTGCGGAGACGATTTGCTGCTTATGTTCTTCACATCCGGCACAACGGGTTACCCGAAGATTGCGGCACACAACCACAAGTATCCGCTCGGTCATTTCCACACCGCGAAATACTGGCACAACGTTGACCCTGACGGGCTTCACTTTACAATTTCCGACACAGGTTGGGCAAAGTCTATGTGGGGCAAGCTTTATGGTCAGTGGCTGTGTGAGGCCCCGATATTCGTTTACGACTTTGACCGTTTTGATGCAAAGCAGATTCTTCCGATGTTTGCAAAGCATCAGATAACAACCTTCTGCGCACCTCCCACAATGCTCCGTATGCTTATCAAAGAGGATATTTCACAGTATGATTTCTCATCGGTAAAGCATATGTCAACAGCGGGCGAGGCGCTTAACCCCGAGGTTTACAAGCAATTTGAAAAGGCAACGGGGCTTCAGATAATTGAGGGCTTTGGTCAGACGGAAAGCACGATGATTATCGGCAATATGGTCGGCGCACCGCATAAGATCGGTTCTATGGGTAAGCCTGCCCCGATATACAACGTTGAGCTTGTTAATGAAAACTGTGAGCCGGTTGCAGTAGGTGAAACGGGCGAAATCGTCATCAACGTAAAAGACGGTATGCCGTGTGGTCTTTTTACGGGCTACTACCGCGATCAGGAGAAGACAGACGAGGTTCTCCACGACGGTTATTACCATACCGGCGATACTGCGTGGAAGGACGAGGACGGCTTCTACTGGTATGTCGGTCGCGTTGACGACGTTATCAAATCCTCCGGGTACCGCAGCGGTCCGTTTGAAATCGAAAGTGTTATTATGGAGCTTCCGTATGTTCTTGAGTGCGGCGTATCAGCAGCTCCCGACGAGGTAAGAGGCCAGATAGTAAAGGCAAGCATTGTTCTTACCAAGGGCACCGAGCCGACAGAAGAGCTAAAGCGCGAAATCCAGAACTACGTTAAAGAACACACCGCACCGTATAAGTATCCGCGTCTTGTCGTATTCCGCGACGAGCTTCCCAAAACGGTAAGCGGAAAAATCCAGCGCAATAAGCTGTAAATCATAAAAATATCAGATCATCCGTTCTTCGCGACAGAAGACCTGATTTATATAAACAATATATAAGGAGAGGTTTTTATGTACAATTTTCCGGTAACAAGAACAACTACCCCCAAGTCACGTCCGCAGG
>JAZLCV010000093.1:0-1751 GCA_045614365.1 Eubacteriales bacterium
CAAATACTTGACATTTGCGCGTAAATACGATAAAATTTTATGATACGGAAATATTATTTAAAGTGAAAAATCAGATATGCAAAGGCAGTGATTATAATGGAAAAAATTACAGCGCCGCGTGGCACGAAGGATGTGCTTCCCGAGGAAAGCCGTGCTTGGCAGATTTTGGAGGGAAAGCTTCGCGACCTCGCTCATCGCTTTGGCTTCCGCGAAATTCGCTTTCCTACGTTTGAGGACGTTGCGCTTTTTGACCGCGGCGTCGGTGACACAACGGATGTTGTGCAGAAGGAAATGTATGACTTTTACGACAAAGGCGACCGCCATATAGCTCTTCGTCCGGAGGGTACGGCAAGCGTTGTGCGTGCATTCATTGAGCATTCTCTCCACGCAAAGGGACTTCCGCTCAAGGTATATTACATTGCGCCTAACTTCCGCTACGAAAAGCCGCAGGCAGGAAGATTGCGCGAGCACCACCAGTTTGGCGTTGAGTGTTTCGGGGCATATGATGCATCGGCTGATGCCGAGGTTATATCGCTCGGGGCAACGCTTCTGCGCGAGCTTGGTATCACAAATACCACGCTTCACTTAAATTCCTGCGGATGTAAGGAATGTCGCAAAGAATATCACGCCGCACTTAAAAAGTATTTTGAGATAAGAAAGGGCGAGCTTTGCGACACCTGCAACGACCGCCTTGACCGCAACCCGATGCGTATTCTTGACTGTAAGAGCGATATATGCAAGTCCATTGCAAAGGACGCGCCGAAGATTACGGATTATCTCTGTGATGAGTGCCGCGCGCATTTTGATAAGCTCCGCTCATATCTTGATGCTACGGGAATTGAATATGAGCTTGACCCGATGCTTGTACGTGGACTTGACTATTACACAAACACCGTTTTCGAGTTCGTTTCAGGAAGCCTCGGCGCACAGTCTACTGTGCTTGGCGGCGGCAGATACAACGGTCTTGTCGGAACTCTGGGCGGACCGGAAACTGCAGGCCTCGGCTTTGGATGCGGAATAGAACGTCTTATGCTGACTCTTGAGGCAGAAGGAAAACTTTTTGATGAACGTCTTGTTCCGGATGTATTTATTGCATATGCGGAGGAGCGAGCAGAAAGCGTTTCCCATTCTCTTGTATATGAGCTTCGCTCGCTCGGCGTATCGGCAGAGCGCGACACAACCGGACGTTCGCTCAAGGCACAGATGAAATACGCCGGAAAGATCGGCGCGAGATACAGCGCGGTTATCGGCGGTAATGAAATTGACGAAGGAAAAATCACTCTTAAAAATATGGACAGCGGTGAGCAGGTTGAATGTGCGCTCACGGCAGATGCGATAAAAGCTTCAATTGGAGGCTGAGGGTCTGAAAAAGATTTTCAGACAGATAAGAGATAAAAGAGAAAAGATAAGAGATAAGGAATGATTATAAAATGGAAAATATTACAGGAATGAAAAGAACAAAATACTGCGGTGATTTCCGCGCAGAGCATATCGGAGAGAGCGCAACCGTCTGCGGTTGGGTTCAGCGTATGAGAAACCTCGGAGGTCTCATCTTTATCGACCTTCGCGACAGAAGCGGAATTGTCCAGTGTACATTTGATGAAGCAGAAAATGCCGCGCTTTTCAAGAAGGCATTTACGGTAAGAAGTGAGTTTGTTCTCACAATCCGCGGTAAGGTAAGAAGCCGTGGTGAAGGCGCGATTACCGATCGTATCCCGACCGGTGCGGTTGAAATTCTTGCAGAGGATATG
>JAZLCV010000094.1:0-9271 GCA_045614365.1 Eubacteriales bacterium
GCTTACGTTTTTTGTAGAGAATGTCAGCTTCATTTTTTATCTCTCCTCAGCTACGATTTTGTTCAGAGCGTTGATGTATGCGCGGACGCTTGCAGCAACGATGTCGGTGGAAATTCCGTTGCCGGAATAAAGCTTGCCGCCCACGCGAAGCTTTACGAGTGCCGAGCCGAGAGCTTCCTTACCTTCCGTAACAGCCTGAATCTGGAAATCGTCAAGCTCATAGTGATAGCCGATGCTCTGCTCAATTGCGCGGAAGACAGAGTCAATAGGACCGTCGCCCGTTGCGACTCCGCAGAGAATTTCGTCATTGCATTTGAGCGTAACCTGAGACATTGATGCACCAAGATTTGTACAGTTTGTGGTATAGCTTTCTAAATGATAGGTGGAAGGTGCCTGCATTGCAGAGCTTGCGATAAGAGCTTCAAGCTCTTTTGCACCGATAGAGCTCTTTTTCTCGCACACGGTGATAAGTGCGTGATGCACGTTTCCGTTATCCTCATCGGATAAGTCATAGCCGAGCACGGAAGCCGCCTGAGCTACGTCCGAGAGGGTGCTGTCTGCATCAAGAACAATTTTTTTCTTTTCGCTGACGGCTGTATCTTCGTATGTTTCGTGATTGATTTTAGTGAGCATTTCGTCAATACTTGCGTGAATTTTGGTGTTTTCAAGAGCTACGCTTGCGTCAATGGTCTCTCCGCGGGCAGAGATTGCATTTGAAATCTCGCCTGTGGAAAGTGCATTTTTCCCTACCATTGCGCATTTGAGACCGTCTGCACCTGCCTTTATTGCGGAAAGAGCACAGGCAACAGCCATTCCAATTGCATCGGAAACGCAAACATAAACGGGAACGCTTACTGCTTCCTTTATCTTTGCCGTGAGAGCGGCGATTTCCTCCGGCAGAGATATGCCGGCATCATCGCTGACCGTGACGATTGTCGCACCGTTTTCCACAGCTGCTTTTGCAGCGGAGATGAGAAAAGCTTCATCAGCACGCGTTGCATCAAGCGCAACAAGCTCAACATCCGCGCAAAGCTTTTTTGCATCTGCAGTGAGCGATGATATCTTCTCAAGCATTTTGTCTGCCTTGACGTGATAGGTATACTCCATCTGAACCGTGGATGTTGGAACCTCAATCTGAAGGCGCGGAGAAGCGGTGTCCTTAACGCAGTCCCAGGCGGTGTTTACGCTGTCAGATGTGAAGCCAACGGGAATGGCAACCGTGCTGTTCTTTATATTTTGTGCAATTGTTTTATAAATAATGGTATCCTCGCGGACATTTGTTACGGGTGCAAGTTCAATTGCATCTGCTCCGAGTGCGTCAGCGGTGTTTGCAATAGCTGTTTTTTCACGGAAAAGGAGAGAAACATTGCGCTCTCCGGCAAGTTTTTTCAAGGTGATGTCTGAGATATTGATTTGCTTCATTGTAAAAACCCCTTTCAATGTAAAGTTTTTTGGGTAAATCAACAAAAAACGCCTTCATCTCTTTGTTGATTTAAAGAGACGAAAGCATTAAACTTCAAAATTTAAACCTTCCGCGGTACCACTCTTTTTCATCCGGTAAGGATGCCCTCAGATGCCGACACATCTTAACTCTGTAACGGGAGTTCCCGTTCACCGCTACTTTGAAGAGCATTTCACGGCAACCGCTCCGCGGTGAGTTCGGCAATTCTTTTCCGATGTCTTGCACCGTCCGACATCTCTCTGAAAGGCAAAAGAGCTTTGCTTACTGTTCCGCATCATCGCGTTTATATTTAATTGTGAATTATTATACCATCGGACAGCCGGTTTGTCAAGAGTTTTTTTGATTTTTTCGACAATATTATATTGACACAGATGTCCGTTTTATGGTATCATAGAAGCCTTGAATAATAATGGAGGAATGACGAATGGATCTTGGTTTCACTTTCTTTTTTAACAGCATTCTTCTCGGTGTAGGGCTTGCGATGGATGCATTTTCCGTATCTCTTGCAAACGGACTTAACGAGCCGTGTATGAAGCGTGGGAGAATGTGTGGTATTGCCGGTGTGTTTGCATTTTTTCAGGCACTTATGCCGATGACCGGTTGGCTTTGCATACATACGATAGTACAGCATTTCAAGTCGTTTGAAAAATTTATTCCGTGGATTGCGCTTGTTCTTCTTGTTTACATAGGTGGTAATATGCTCTATGACGGCATAAAAAATAAAGGCGGCGATGACTGTGAAAAGCCGGGTGTGGGTTTCTGGGCGCTTCTCGTTCAGGGCGTGGCAACAAGCATTGATGCACTGTCTGTCGGTTTCACCATCGCGGATTACGGCCTTTTCAAGGCATTTCTTGCCGCGCTTATTATCGCGGCGGTAACATTTGGAATCTGCTATGGCGGGTTGTTTGTTGGCAAAAAAGCAGGTACGCACATGGCAGGCAAGGCGGGGATCCTTGGCGGACTTATCCTCATCTTCATCGGTCTTGAAATTTTTATATCAAGCTTCGCGTGAGAAGTTATGTATAAAATAATCCCTCACATGGGCATTGCCTATGTGAGGGATTATTGTTAAAACCTTACTTAAAACTCAATTTTCTTTTCAATGTATGCTGCAAGATCCTCAATCTTGATACGCTCCTGCTGCATTGTGTCGCGGTCACGGACTGTTACGCAACCGTCTGTTTCGCTGTCGAAGTCGTAGGTGATACAAATCGGAGTTCCGACTTCATCCTGACGGCGGTAACGCTTACCGATAGAACCTGCATCGTCAAAGTCAACCATAAACTTCTTTGAGAGGTCTGCATATACCTTGCCTGCCTGCTCGGAAAGCTTCTTGGAAAGCGGGAGAACTGCTGCCTTGAACGGAGCAAGGTACGGATGGAGACGGAGAACAACGCGAACGTCGTTTTTCTCAGCATCGACAACCTCTTCGTCGTATGCTTCACAGAGGAATGCCAAAGCAACACGGTCGCAACCGAGAGACGGCTCAACAACATACGGAACATACTTCTCGTTTGTTTCAGTATCGAAGAAATCCATGCTCTCGCCGGAATGGGTCTGATGAGCGGTGAGGTCAAAGTCTGTTCTGTCGGCAATGCCCCAAAGCTCGCCCCAACCAAACGGGAAGAGGAACTCAATATCCGTTGTAGCGTTTGAATAGTGAGAAAGCTCTTCCTGCTCGTGGTCACGAAGCTTTAAGTTTTCGCTTGCAATGCCGAGGGAGAGAAGGAAGTTTTCGCAATAATCCTACCAGTACTTGAACCACTCAAGATCAGTGCCCGGGCGGCAGAAGAACTCAAGCTCCATCTGCTCAAACTCACGTGTTCTGAATGTGAAGTTACCGGGAGTGATTTCGTTTCTGAAGGATTTACCGATCTGACATACGCCGAACGGCATCTTCTTTCTTGTTGTACGTGCAATATTCTTAAAGTCGACAAATATACCCTGAGCTGTTTCCGGACGGAGGTAAAGCTCGTTCTTTGCATCTTCCGTTACACCCTGGAATGTTTTGAACATAAGGTTGAATTTACGGATGTCGGTGAAGTTGCACTTGCCGCAGTCCGGGCAGCAGATGTTGTTATCTGCAATGTACTTTGCCATCTCATCAAAGCTCCAGCCTGCCGGATTTACGCCTGTATCCTCGATGAGCTTGTCTGCACGGTGGCGTGTTTTACATTCCTTACAGTCCATAAGCGGGTCGGAGAAGCCGCCGACGTGGCCGGAAGCAACCCATACCTGAGGATTCATAAGAATCGCGCTGTCAAGACCTACGTTATACGGGGATTCCTGAACGAACTTCTTCCACCATGCGCGCTTTACGTTGTTCTTGAATTCAACGCCGAGCGGGCCGTAGTCCCACGTGTTAGCGAGACCACCGTAGATTTCACTGCCGCTGTACACAAAGCCGCGCCCTTTGCACAGGGAGACGATTTTTTCCATTGTCTTTTCGCTGTTCTTCATAATACACCTGTCCTTTACACTAAACATTAATAAATGTTGTTCTTTTCATATTTTTTAAGTATATCATAAAAACCGCAACAATACAAGAGCAAAAATGCTGAAATTAACTTTCAGTTGACAAAATATCAGTGCATATCTTATAATTTATGTGAAAAGGTACTGTTTGGTGCCGGTATCAAAACAACGGAGGTTTTTATAATGATAAGAAAATCTTTTAAAATGAAGCTGTATCCCGGTATGGCGGCGGAATACGAAAAACGCCATAACGAGCTGTGGGATGAAATGCGGGATATGATTCACGAATACGGCGGAAGTAATTATTCCATCTTCCTCGATGAAGAAACAAACATCCTCTACGGGTATATTGAGCTTGAGGACGAAGAACTCTGGGCGAAATCCGCAGATACGGAAATCTGCCGCCGTTGGTGGCACTTTATGGCGGATATAATGGAAACAAATCCGGATGAAAGCCCTGTTTCCGTTGATTTAAAGCCCGTTTTTCATCTTGACTGATATATGGATATAATTAAGGGATTGTAGCAAAATGTATTTTGTTACAATCCTTTTTTTGTATATTCGAAAAGCTTGTTTATTGAGGATACACTTCTTTTGCAAGAGATATAAAATCCCGCACACATGGAGAATGCGTTGAGTTCTCCTTATATACAAGGAATATCTCTCTTAAGTTGCCGGGAAGCTTTACATCAAAATAATAAAGGCTTTCTTCGTTGTTTCCCTTCTCGATAATGGAGTTTTGCGGCATAAGAAGAGCTCCCATACCTTCTTTCATCAGATTGTACTGCATATCCAGCTTGTGATGATGTACTATACGGCAGGGTTCGGATGCGGTTATTTTGTAAAAATGTGAAAATGTTTTCCAGGTTTTAGTGGTTGGAGCCGGTTTGAATAATTTTATGTTTTTGAACAGACTCCAATCGGTTATTTCTTTTTCGGGAGGATATTCGCCGGTTGAAAGTTCTTTAAATGTAAGAGCGTATTTCTGCAACCCTTCGGCTTCGGGATAGTTTTTTGGCATAACAATCATATATTTTTCCCGCTTCAGCAATAGTGTCCGGTATTCGTGTGTGTCTACGTTTGTACTGATAACAAAATCAAGAACACCGCGGTTGAGTTTATCAAACAAATCGCTTTCCGGACCGCCTTCGCCCGCATCAATCTTTATGCTGACATCTGGAAAACGTCGGTGAAATTCACTACACAACTTTGGGATGATGGTAAATGCCGCAGATTTTGAGCCGCCTATGGAAATTTTCTTATCAAAATTATTATTAATTGACTGTAACCGTTCATTCAATTGTTTTTCAAGATACAACCGTTCTTCAAGATACTCGATATACACGTTGCCCTCGGGAGTGAGGGTTATCGGAGATGTGGCTCTGTTAAAGATTTTATAACCAAGTTGATCTTCGTGGTTTTTTATCGCACTGCTAAGTGCCGGCTGTGAAATATACAAATTTTTTGCAGCTTCTGAAAAACTCTTTTTCTGATATACGGTGTATACGTATTTTTCGGTGTTGTTCATAGACACGTCTCCTTATAAGTTTTTCTTTATATGAGTATAACGTTATTCGTATTTGATTATATCATATTTTTGTAATATAATCAAGAGTAGTAAAGTGGTTTTAAGTAATGTTTTTTCGAGGCTTAAAATGCCTGTGAATAGAAAGGAAAAGATTGTTATGCAATTGCCAAAAATAAAGTTCACCGCGGCGGGAGATATGCTGATTCAGCGGGTAATCTCCACCGGATATGAAGGTTTTCGCGAGGTTAGCGAATACATTAAAAAAGGCGACGTGCGTTTTTTTAATTTTGAATCAATAATTTACCGCAAAGGTATTTGGGGCAATCAGTTTAACGGTGGTTCATTCCATAATTCAGACCCGCGCACTCTCGATATTGCCCGTGAATACGGCTTTAATATGATGTCATTTGCAAATAACCACACCTTTGACTGGGGCTATGGTGGTCTTATTTCCACACTTGATGCATTGGAAAATACAGATTTTGTGCATACCGGAGTTGGGATGAATCTTGACGAAGCGGCTTCTCCTGCTTATCTGGATACCCCTACCGGAAGAGTGGCGCTGATTTCTATGGCATCATCCATTGCAGGGGAGTCTGCCATCGCGGGGCGCCAGTCAAGGCGCACACCGGGCCGCCCCGGCATTAATGCATTGCGCACCGAAAAATATATTGAGGTTACGAAAGAACAGTTTGATGTTTTAAATGAAATTTCCGAAGTAAGCGGAATTAACGATGACCATAAAATTTTAATGGCCGAAGGATATGCTGCTCTTAAAGAAGATAACACCTCAGTTGAATTAGGCAACGCAATAAAATTCCGGCTTGGAGAAAAGACGAAATATCACGCAAAACTTAATGAAAAGGATATGGACAGGCTGGAAAGAGCCATTTACGAGGCAAAGCATCAGGCAGATTATATTCTGGTAAGCATACACAGCCACGAAGTTGCGGGGGAAAAGAAAGAAAATCCCGCCGATTTCATTGTTGAATTTGCTCACCGTTGCATTGATATGGGCGCACACGCGGTACTCGGGCATGGTCCGCATCTTTTAAGACCTCTGGAAATATACAAGGGATATCCCATATTCTATTCTCTCGGTGACTTTATGCTGCATAACGAAAGCGTAACATTTGCACCGGAGGATATGTATGAAAAATACGGATTAACATCCGATGACCCGCTTTGCGATATTTACAGAAAAAGGTCACGCAATTACACAGTCGGCCTTATGACGGACAGCAGAATGTTTGAAGCGGTGATTCCGTACTTTGAGATGGATGGCGGAAAGCTTACCCATCTTGAGCTTTTGCCGATTGAGCTTGGTTTTGGCGAGCCGCGATACCGCCTTGGAAATCCGAGGGTATGTACAGATCGTGGAATTATAGAGCGGTTTGCAGAAATGTCTGCATCTTACGGAACGAAAATCGAGATTAACGATGCCGGAATAGGCATAGTGAAAATATAACAATTACAGGAGCAAAAATGATTAACATAGATAAGGAATATATTATTAGACTAAGACGTGAAATGCATATGTATCCTGAGGTTGACTATGATTTACCCAAAACGATTGCTCTCATCAAGCGTGAGCTTGAAAGCATGAAAATTCCGTACACAGAGAAATACGGAAAAGGCAGTATCGTGGGATATATAAATCCCGATAAAGCAGGTTTCACTATCGGAATACGCGCAGATACAGATGCATTAAAAATGCAGGAGGAGAATGAAGAGCTTGAGTATCGCTCGCGTCATGATGGACTAATGCACGCTTGCGGGCATGATGGACATACGGCAATCCTTCTCGGTGCGGCAAAAATGCTTAAAGAAATGGAAAACGATCTTTCCTGCCGTGTTAAGCTAATTTTTCAGCCAAGCGAAGAGGGCGTAACGAGCGGCGCTATGATGATGATTGAAAACGGCGTTCTTGAAGACGTTGACATCATGACAGCATTGCATACGGATACAAACCTTTCCGTAGGAGAACTTGGTGTTTGCCCCGGAATTGCAACTGCAACAAGCCGTCATTTTAAAATAGAAATCAGCGGGGAAAGCGTACATGCCACAGCGTATCACAAAGGAACCGACGCTTTGGCAATAGCTGTTAAAATGTACACCGGTATGCAGACGATTTATGCAACCGAGATAGACCCCGGTGAAAAAGTCGTGTGCATTGTTACAAAGCTTCATTCAGGAACGGCACAGAATGTTGTTTCGGACTATTCTCTGATGCAGGGTACGATACGTACATACAGCGTTCCGCTCAGTGAGTTCATATATGAGAGAATCAGCAGGCTCGCAAAAAGCCTTTCAGAAGAGTACGGCGTGAATATCAGCTTCCACGCACCGCTAAAGTCCGTATGCGTTTATAATAATCACTATTTATCCCGCCTTATGGGGCAGAGTATGGAAAAGGTTGTCGGAAAGGAAAACGTTTATATCGTTCCTCCCGAAATCACATCCGAGGATTTTTCGCGCTTTACCGAAAAGGTACCAAGCGTATTTTTCCGCCTTGGAATAAAGAACGAAGAAAAGGGAATTATCCCTATTGCACATCAAACTGATTTCACGCTTGATGAAGATGCTTTGCAATACGGAGCAGAAGCATTTGTCCGATTTGTTCTTGATAATCAGAATGGTATAGATGAAGAAAAAATAAAAGAAGATAAATAAATTTATTAAGAAAGAGGTTTTTAACATGGCAAGAAATAAGGTTTCACTCGACACAATTTGTGCATCACTTACATATGCGCTTGGAATTGAAGCTCCGGAGCATGCAGCTGCACCTTCAGAGGATTTGTGCGCATATATAGACCGCGCTTTCGGCGGAGAAAAGGCAGACAGGGTTTTTATGTACAACCCCGATGCAGTCGCACAGTGGCTCATCGAAAAATATCCGGATGTTATGTTTTACGAGACGGAAAAGTATTTTGATTTAAAGCTCCCCCTGACCACGGTTCTTCCAAGCGACACCCCCGTTTGCTTCGGAACAATGTACACAGGGGCACAGCCTGCGGTACACGGAATCGTCAAGTATTCAAAGCCTGTCATCAAGATCGACACACTCTTTGATGCACTCATCCGCGAAGGTAAGAAGCCTGCAATCGTCGCATATGCGGAGTGCAGTCTCGGTATGATTTATCGTGAACGCAATATGGATTATTTCGTATGCGACACAGTCGACGAAGCAAATGCAGTTGCGATGAATCTTCTCATACGCAACGAGCACGACTTTATCCTTGTTTACAACGGAAATTTCGATTCCACAATGCATAAGAAGGGTATCGAAACTCCGGTTTCCCTCGGCGAGATACGCGCCAATGTCCGCACCTTTGCAATTTTCTCCGAACTTATCGAGAAATATTGGGCGGGCAATAACACGCTTGTAGGCTTTGCAATGGACCACGGCTGCTATCATAAGGGCGAAATCGGAAGCCACGGCAGAGATCTTGATGAAGCAATGAATATCACGCATTTTTATAAGGCATATCCGAAAAAGGCATAACAAACCGATAAAATCGGCAAAGGGATATCCCTTTGGTATTGTATGAAATACAATACCAAACATTCTCAACGCATATGGCAATGCTGTGCGTTATATAATCAAAAAAATGTGAAAACAGGAGGAAAAACACAATGAAAAGATTATTATCCGCAATCCTTGTAACACTGATGATTCTTTCGCTTTGCGCTTGCGCGGGCGGCGGACAGTCCGGCGGAGGCTTGGAGGAAGGCACGGTTGTCAAAATGACGGTACCGTCATCCCCCAGCTGGCCGTACAGAGAAGACTGGAAGGTATGGGAATA
>JAZLCV010000095.1:0-24259 GCA_045614365.1 Eubacteriales bacterium
AGAGCTTAGGTCAATAGGAGAACCTTACGAAAAAAACGCAAAAAACTCCCAAAAACAGGACGTTTTCGAGAGTTTAGTGTGGCGCGCCTGAAGGGACTCGAACCCCTGACCCACTGCTTAGAAGGCAGTTGCTCTATCCACCTGAGCTACAGGCGCATGCTATTCAATTGTGGTGGATTAGATGGAGCGGGTGATGGGAATCGAACCCACGTAACCAGCTTGGAAGGCTGGAATTCTACCATTGAACTACATCCGCATATCTAAGCTTATAAATTATACAACGTAAATAAGAAAATGTCAATACTTATTTTCAGATTTTTTTGTTTTTTTCTTAAAAAAACGGGAAGCAGGCAATTTTTCCCGCTTCCCGGCAATTAATCAACGCTCTTTTTACTTGTCCAGCGCGTTATAAAGCATCATCGCAAGCTCGGCACGCGTGACGCTCGCCTTGGGATTGAACTTTCCGCCAACGCCGGAAACCAGCCCAAGTCCCTTTGCAATTGCTACACACCCTACCTTATCGGCAGAAATCGCCGCTTCATCCGAAAAACCTGTTTTATAAATTCCAGAAAGCTCTGCCGCACTGCCAAATCCGAACATACGCACAAGATAAGCCGCACATTCCTCCCGCGTTACCCTCTCATCCGGCTTTCTCTCGCCGGTTTTTATAATGCTCTGCCGTACAAGACGGTCAACAACCGACACGTAATCGTTTTCCGTAACCTCATACGGACGGTAACCGCCGTTAAAGCAATCCACCAAAAGTGCAATTTCCTTCTGCGTTATCGCCTCATCGGGATGGAATTTTTCTTCATAAGAAATAACAATTCCGTTTTCTGCAAGCGTCTTTATTGCTTTCTCTGCCCAGTGCCCGCGAAGGTCCTCCTGAAGCTCGTACTTTTCCGGAACTTCACTTTCCTGTCCCATGCTCCAGTCGTAGCACTCGCCGCTCTTCGCATCGACATATGCAGGTGCCTCATCAGCAAAGCGGTAAACAAGCGCAAGCTCGCCCGCGTTATCTGCTGCATACATTTCGCGTTTGTTTGCTATATAGCAGAGATATGCTCCCGCTTCGGCAATATACTTCTCCGTTGCTTCTTCCGCGGAAATAATTCCTTCCGGGCTGTCGAAGATTATCTCCTTGTCCCAGTTCTTTGTAAAGGAAAGGATTTTCCCCGTAGCTTCATCAACGCGGATGCTGATGCGGTTCCCCTGATACTCAATCCCATTTTCGTTGTGGGTAAAACCGAAATATCCGCCGGTGCTTTCCTCATCATCGCCGAAAAGATGCGTTTTTTCCGAAACATCCGATGCCCATTCCGAAATAAAGCGTTCTGCAACTCTTTTCATATCGGCACGTTTCTTCGTTCCTCTTTTATCCGGATTGTAAGCAAGATATGTATATATCGACTTAAGCTCGCCCGTTTTTGCATCAAAAACCGCATTTGCACTTTCTTTATCACCGTTTGTAAGGTAAACGCGCGCTTCATATTTCTTTCCGTTTTCCGTTTTTCCCGTCTGTCTGTAATCGACGGATTTTACCTTGAACGAAGAAATTGCCGTGTCATACATTTTTGCTATCATTGCAGAAATCTTATCCTTTGAAAGAAGGCTCTCCATCTCTCCAATGTTTTCAAGCTCCTCACGTGTGAGCGCGCTTTCAAACTTTTCATTCGTTGCGCTGTCGCTCACGGCACCTGACGCACCTGCACCTGCATCGCCTTCCTCACCGTCGACGTATTCAACAGTAAACTCCTCTCCGGTTAGTGCATCTATCATCATACCGAAGCGTTCGGGTGTGTACATCAGCACAGCTTTTTTCTCACCATTCAGCTTGTGATAGCGCAAGGTAAGAGCTGCCATCTCTCCGAGGATTTTCTCCGCTTCATCTGTTGTGATAACCACTTTTGCATCCGCAATTTTCTCCGGATGTGTCCACTGAGAGTTCATGGATATAACTCTGCCGTTATACTTGTCAATTGACATATAAACATAATCACCGTAAACCGTGATGCCGGAAATCTTTCTTCCGAAGCGCAAGCTTACGTCATAAGAGTGCACACTGCCGATATCCACCTCGGCATCAAAATCAAGCTCGGAAACATAGGACGGGTTCACCTTCGAAATCCATTCCTTTGCAATATGGATATATTCTTCTGAGGAATACGCCGCAATACCGGTTTTGTCATAATCCCGCTCGCCATCACGGTAATAATAAGACAAAATCTCGCCATCTGCAAGAACACTCGCGCTTATTGCGCTCTGCTTCTCTGCAGTGTTTCTCCACGTAAGCTCATAGACGTTTCTGCCGGCGGCTTCATATTTGCCGCTTGAAAACTCAGTAAATGCTTCCGAAATTGCGAGCCTGCTTTTGGCAATTTTCACTGCACTTGTCATCTCACTGTCCTCTGCGGCAAACGCTCCTGCCGAAAGCGCAAGAAGCATCACAACACTCAGGATAACACACATCAATCTCTTCATTTTTCACACACTCCTTTTCTGTTTGTACTTAGTAGATTATTTTGCCATTGAAAAAGTTTTAAAGTAAAATAAATTCCTCATACCTCATCACGGGTAAGGTTTCTCACCCATGTACCCCGGCTGCACAAGATCCCGCCGACAACGGCTTTTATTATATCCTCACTAACAGCAAGCAGGAATACAACGAGAATCGGAGCGTGGAATACAAACGCCGCCACAAAACACGCAGGAATTGACCACAAATACATAAAAATGACATCAAGGACAGCTGCCACACGGACATTTCCACCGCCGCGCAAAACTCCGACGATTACCATATAATTATACGTTTTAACAAACACGCGCAAGACAGTAACAAGCACCATCATATGCCCTATCTGCTCTGCTGCGGGCGATACGCGGAATACCTTGTATACAACGCTGTCGAGGAAAAACCTCTCGGTAATAAGTGGCAGAAGCGCCGTAATAAGTCCGGTGATGAGAGCCAGCCCGAGCAGCCAGTTTCCGGTTTTTACGACATCCTTTTCCCTTCGTCCCGCACCGATTTCCTTGCTGATTATAACCGCCGCAGCAGTTCCGACACCGTTACACAGCACAAGCATTATGCGCTCTAAGCTTCCTGTTATCGAATATGCCGCAACGATATCCGCTGCACCCTGCATATGCCCGAAAACAACTGCGTACATCGAGTATCCGAAGCTCCAGAGCGTTTCGTTTATAACAACCGGCGTTGCGTATTTTATATAGTCTTTTGCGATAATCTTTCCCGGACGAAAAAGCTTTTTCGGCATAAGCGGAATTCTTTTATCAAAGAAGAGAGCATATACCGCAACTATTGCAAGCTCGCAAATGCGTGAAATAAACGTTGCATACGCTGCGCCCTCAAGCCCCATTGCCGGAGCACCAAGCTTTCCGAAGATAAGTATGTAGTTTAAAATAACGTTTATTGTACTTGATGAAATGAGAACAACCATACCGAGCGCGGAATTTTCTGCGTTGCGCTGAGCGCCGATATACACCATTGATAAGCTGTTGAGTACAAACGAATACGCAACAATGCGGGCATAGCGCGCACCGCAGTCGATAAGTGCGGGATCATTAGTCGTAAAGCTTATAACCTGCGTCGGGAAAAGAACTATCACCGTGGCGGCAAGCATTCCCACCGCGAATGACAGGTAAAAGCTCATACCCATAACGCGGTTTATCGCACCGATATCGCGCTTTCCCCAATACTGACCGATAAGCACCGAGCCGCCTGACAGTATCCCGAATGTGAAGAGCTGAATGACGAAAAACACGGTATTCGCCTGATTAAGTCCGCCAAGCTCGTTCTGACCGAGAGTTCCCACCATAAGCGTATCAACAAGCCCAAGGGATGAGCTTGCAAGATTCTGCAGAATTATAGGTATCATAAGTGCGAAAAGCGCACTGTATTCGCCGCGCGGGCGGCGCAAAGTTTTTATCATTTATATATTATCCTCACTTTATGTATTTACAATTGAATTATATTCTCCAAACACTTGGAAAACAAGCTGTTTTAAGTTGATTTTTTGCCGGATTTTCACATCCGCGAAAAAATCTCCATAACATCTGCCGCATCGGCGATTCTCTCGCAAGCTGCCGTTGCGCTTCCCGCTGCAGATGCAAGCGCGAGGGCGAACTGAGCGCCGCGCTCTTCCCCTGCCAGAAATCCCGCAAGGAAGCTATCCCCCGCGCCGACCGTGCTCACCACATCCACCTGCGGTGCGGCTACTCTGTAAATATTCCCGTCGGAGGATGCTAAAAGCGCACCGTGCCCGCCAAGTGATACAAGAACATTGCTTACTCCTTCATCACGAAGCCGTGCCGCGGCGGAGGCTACCTCATTATCGCTCATTTCCGTCTTTCCGAAAAGCGCACAAAGCTCTTCATAATTAGGCTTTATGAGATACGGTTCCTTCGTAAGCGCGTATTTTAAAGCCGCACCGTCCATATCGACAACAAGGCGGGCATTATCTGCCGCATCAAGTACATTTTGCAGTAATGCTCCGCTTTCACTCTCGGGTGCAGACCCTGAAATAACAACGGTATCCTCTTCCGAAAGCGATGAAAGCTTCTCAAGAAGCGTACGCTCTTCCTCAATGCGTATAAAAGGCCCTTTTCCATTCACGGCAGTTTCCGTATCGGATATAATCTTCACATTTATGCGTGACGGCTCGCGGATTTCGCAGAAATCGCATTCCACTCCCGTGCGGCGGGCAAGGCGCTCTATCTCGCGACCGAAAAAACCGCCGACAAAACCAAGAGCCGTGCTATCCACCCCAAGGTTTGCAAGCATCGCGGAAACGTTTATCCCCTTTCCGCCGAAGGAATGAACCTCGCGCTCACTCCGGTTTATTTCACCCGCATGAAACTCCGCCGGAAAAACCGAATAATCAACCGACGGATTAAGCGTTACCGTATATATCATAAATTTTATCCTTTCAATCACAACTTACATACTAAATTTACCATACAACTGCTCTTGTGTCAAGAAGATATGCAGACCGCGACATACGTCACAGCCTGCATATTACGGTATTTTACTTTTATGTCGTTTCACATACCAAACCCGCCGGTGACAGCGAGGTTCTCGCCCGTCACAAAAGGTGCATCGGCAAAGAACAGCACAGCCTGTGCAACGTCTTCAGGCTTACCAATTTTCCCGAGCGGGGTTTCATCGCACAGAGCCTTCATATCCTCATCGGAGAGGTGCGCATTCATGTCCGTATCAATAACGCCGGGTGAAACACAGTTTACCGTTATCCCCGATGGACCAAGCTCCTTTGCAAGCGCACGCGTAAAGCCAATTAGCCCCGCCTTTGATGCAGAGTAATGCGTCTCGCACGATGCACCGACTATTCCCCAAATAGAAGATATGTTTATTATACGTCCAAATCCGCGTCTTATCATACCTTTTGAAGCTTCCTTTGAGCAAAGAAATGCAGATTTAAGGTTTGTATCAAGCATTTTATCCCAATCGTTTCCCGAAATATCGGAAAGGAGAGAAAACTGCGCAATTCCGGCATTGTTTACTAAGATATCAACGTCCCCAATCTCTGAAAAAAGCGCCTTCACGCTTTCCTCATTGGAAACATCACAGTATATCGGGATAACCTTTCCCGCAAAATTTTCTTTCTCCAGAGCCGGCAGAGTATCGGCAGTTGATTTATACGTTGCAAAAACCGTATCTCCGCGCTCTGCAAACGCACGTGCAACAGCATATCCAATCCCGCGCGATGCACCTGTTACAAGAACTCTCATCATTCCGCCTCCGCAGCCGCGGATGCCGCGGCATCTGCCGCCGCTTCGGATACAGGCTCGGAAGTCTCAGGCGTTGTATCCTCCGGTGTGGGAGCAGGTGTTTCCGGAGCCGGTGTCGGCGCTGTTTCTTCCGGTGCCGTCGCTTCAGGCGCGGGAGCAGGTGTTTCAGTTCCCGCAGCTTCCGGCGGTTTTACCTCCGAAGCAGCCGGCGCGCTTGCCGCCTGTGCTTTTCCGGTTCCGACAAGCACTATCTCCGGCATCGGTTTGTATTTTGACTTGTTTTCAACATACGATTCAACAAGCTTTCCGTTTTTGTCATAGACATTGCGCCACACGGTCATAGAGAGACCTTCCTGTCCCTTTTGTTCCACCTTGCGCTCACCTGCCGGAAGCTCGCTTGTCTGCTTCTCACGTGTAGTATACGGAGTTGTGGAATGAGTCTTTTTCGTGAGCTTTACGGTACGGATCTCATCCGGTTCCGTTCCCATAATCTTTACTCTTATATAATTATCCTTTGATGTTGCAACAATCTTTATCGGGTATGCACTGGTGTTTTTAAACTTAAAGTCAAGTGAGCCATAAACAACAGTTGCATCCTCACCCTTTGGGGTATAGTCAACATAAAACGAATGGTTTGTACGCTCGGTAATCTTCATATTTGCTCTGACAGCCGCCATATAAAGCGTGGAAGAAGTCTGGCAGATACCGCCTCCAATTCCGTCAACAACCTCGCCCTGAGAGAAAACTCCTGCCTCTTTAAAACCGCGCGCAGCAGTTCTCGGTCCGACTGTCCTGTTATAAGAAAATTCTTCTCCGGGATTTAGTACCGTTCCGTTTATAAGTTTTGCCGACAGACGTACATTTGTCGTTCTTGCAACCTTTTTAGGACTGAAATGTGTTTCAACCTCTGCAAGGCAATACTTGAACAAATCCACCTCAAGATGCTTTGTAAACACCTTCGGTTGAGTAAGTGTAAGCGGGATTCTGATAACCTCGCCCGGCGCTTTTTCATATGCAATCTTCGCCGCTTCAAGATCAAAATCAACTCCGACGACATGAGGAACAATCTTTTTCCCATCACCGTCCTTTTCGAGATGAGCATCCGTCACTTCCTTATGAACCTCGGCGTAAACCTTATCCAGATCAAGCGCAACGGATTCCGTAACAGTTCGTTCTGCACGAAGCGGTGAATAGTCCTCATTTAAAAACCTGTCGGTAATGTTCTGCATAAGAACTTCTGTATCAAGCTTTTTGCCGTCCGTGCGCGGATGAAGCACAAGAGTGTTTTCTCCCTCAATCGTATACGAGGCATCAACCGGGGCAATGTCATACTTTGCAAGCTCTGCCATAAGTGCACTTGCCGCCGCCTCATCCGTTGTTACAGCAATATCTATCTCGCGACCGGTGAAAATAATTGAAAGAACGTCACCAATACGACGGAAAAATCCGCCCTCGTGACCTGCAGTCAGCGCATCCTTCGCCGTCTGCTCGGACGATAACTTAACGCCGAGTTCTTTTGCCGTTACGTCGCGCTTTACTATATCCTCAAGCTCTACGGTAAGTGTGGCTTCCGAATAGCGGGTATCGCATGAGCTGTCAAGCGCGGCAATGGCTTCCTGCTCATTCATACCGCTGAGCTTCACGCCCCCTGCGCTTACTCCCGGGAATATATCTCCGTGAGCATATGTATACACAGTGAGCACTGCAAAAAGCAAAATTAAAAGAGCAAGTGCACCTGCTGCGATAAGTGCCCACTTCGGAAATTTTCCCCCGCTGAATATTTTTGTCATAATTCATCCCTCTTGTTTATATATATTTATCTAATATAAAGTATATCCGTTCTTTGCGAGAATTTCAACTGTTATTTTCATTTTTTCTCTGATTTTTCGGTATTTTTCCGCCATATTGCATTTTAGACGGAATGATGCCTTGAAACAGACGGGATATTAGTGTATAATGTTTACATATAAAGCAACAATAGGAGGAGTAAAAGTGAAAAACCTCTTTTTTAATCCGGTAAAAGTATTTGAAGGACGCGGCTGTGTGCGTGAATATCCGTGGAAAAGCCATGGTAAGCGTTGCCTTATTGTCTGCGGTGGACGCTCTGCGCGCCTCTGCGGTGCGCTTGATGATGTCCGCACGGCTCTCTCTGATGCTTCCATTGCTTTTTCTGTTTTTGATAAGGTAGAGCAGAATCCGACAGTTGAAACGTGCTTTGCGGCAGGCTGCGAAGCTCGCGAGCTTGGCGCAGACTTCATCATCGGTATCGGCGGCGGAAGTCCGCTTGACGCAGCAAAGGCCGCGGCGTATTTTGCATCAAACCCGCATCTCACCGTAGAAACGCTTTACGACGGTGAATGTAAAAAAGCTCCGTTGCCGGTTATTGCAATCCCTACCACCGCCGGCACCGGCAGCGAGGTAACGCAGTACTCCGTCCTCACCTGCCGTCAGATAGAAAACAAAAAAACGCTTAAAGATACCTCTCTTTTCCCTGTTGCGGCACTTCTCGATGCAGAGTATACCGTAACGCTTCCGCAAAGTGTTACAAACGCAACAGCCGTTGATGCACTTTGCCACGCAGTTGAGGGATATCTTTCAAAAGGCGCAACACCTGTTTCCGATGCTCTTGCCGAAAAGGCAATTTATCTTATGGGACGCGGTCTTTCCGCGCTCTGTGAGGGACGTCTTGACGTACTTCTCCGTGAAAAGCTTCTTTGCGGCTCTATGCTCGCAGGTCAGGTGATTTCCATCACCGGCACATGCTTTGTGCATTCATTCGGCTATCCGTTTACTTATTTCGAAGGCCTTTCCCACGGCCAGGCAAACGCATGCTTCCTGCCGGACTTTGTCCGCCTTTCTGCAACCGTTGCGGAAAGCCGTGTGAACAGGATTTACCGTTTGTGCGGTGTGCGCAACAACGATGAATTCCGCGCCCTTATCGAGCGCGCAGTTCCGTGCAATCACCGTTTTGAACGTGACTCCGTTATGAAATACTCCCGTATCGGTGCCGGTGGCGGAAGCGTAAACCGCGGATTGTATGAACCCACGCCCGACGACGTGTACAATATGTATAAAAAATATATAATATAACGAAACGAGGACACTTTTTTGGATTTTTATCTGCTTTTAGGCGCAATAGCAATCGTTCTTTGCGTCATATTCAACAAAGTATCGCACAAGCTCGGCGTGCCGGTTCTTCTCGCTTTCATCTTTATCGGTATGCTCTTTGGCTCGGATGGACTCTTCCGCATACCGTTTGACAATTACAGCTTTGCCGAAGATATATGTATGTTTGCACTTATCTTCGTAATGTTTTACGGTGGCTTCGGCACAAAATGGAGTGCCGCAAAGCCCGTTGCGGCAAAGGCTATATGTATGTCAACTCTCGGCACGGTTATCACTGCCGGACTCGTCGGCATATTCTGTCATTTTGCTCTTCGCATTGAGCTTCTTGAAAGCCTTCTTATAGGCTCTGTAATCAGCTCGACCGATGCGGCAAGCGTTTTTTCCGTTCTCCGCTCGCGCCATCTTAACTTAAAGGACAACACAGCATCGCTTTTGGAGGTGGAAAGCGGAAGCAACGATCCCTTTGCGTATATGCTCACCGTAACGGTGCTGTCCGTTATGAACGGAAATAACGCACCGAGCGGGATTTCATGGCTTCTTTTTTCTCAGGTAGCTTTCGGCGCAGCCGGCGGCGCGCTTATCGCATGGCTTTCCCTTAAATTTCTGCGCCGGTTTCACGGGTTTTCCGCAGGCTTTGACGGCATTTTTCTCGTCGCAACAGCGCTTGCATCATATGCTTTGCCACAGCTTATCGGCGGCAACGGCTATCTTTCCGCATACATCACCGGTATCGTTCTCGGTAATTCACGCCTTCGCGGAAAAACGGCGCTCGTAAACTTCTTTGACGGTATGACAGGCCTTATGCAGATGATTCTGTTTTTCCTTCTCGGTCTTCTGTCTTTCCCGTCACAGCTTCCTGCAATCGCCCCGAAAGCACTGTGCATTGCGCTCTTCATAACGCTTATTGCACGTCCTGTTGCATCCGCGCTTATTTTTCTTCCCTTCCGCGCACGCCCCGGTCAGATAGCCGTTGTTTCGTGGGCAGGGCTTCGCGGTGCGGCAAGTATCGTTTTTGCAATTGTAGCGGTTCTTGACCCTGCGGTTATGTCGCACGATATTTTCCATCTGGTTTTCTTTATTGTTCTGTTCTCAATTCTTGTTCAGGGAACACTTCTGCCGCAGGTCGCCTCTCTTTTTAAAATGACCGACAGCTCAAGCGACGTTATGAAAACATTTACCGACTATACCGCCGACAATCCCGTTAGATTCATCCGCTTTAAGATACGCGACGGTCACCCTTGGGCGAACATGGAAATACGTAATATAACGCTTCCTCCGGATACCCTTATCGTCCTTGTTATCCGCGGAAAACGCAGAATAATCCCGAACGGTAAGTTGCGCTTGCATACGGGTGATAAAATCATCTTAAGTGGCAAAGCTATCGGCCACATAGACGGCATAAATCTTTATGAAAAAGTTCTCACGCATGGTGATGCATGGGTAGATCTGCCCATTTCACGCATCCGCACAGGCAGTGATCTGATTATAATGATAAAGCGCGGTGAAAAGGTTATCATCCCGCGCGGCAGCGTAAAGCTCCGCGACGGCGACACGCTCGTCATAAACGATGCCTCCCACGTAAAAGAAGCCTGGGAGTCAAGCGACGCGGAGATTTAGGGAAACGAAGATGTTCTCCATACCACACAAAATCGCCTCCTGCAAAATGCAGGAGGCGATAAGTTTTATTATTCAGTTGGTTCTTACTTAAGGTTGAACCATGCTTTCTTGCCGAGGTAGATTGCGCTGTCGCCAAGCTCTTCCTCAATGCGGAGAAGCTGGTTGTACTTTGCAACACGGTCTGTACGGCTCGGTGCGCCTGTCTTGATCTGACCTGCGTTGAGAGCAACAGCGATATCAGCAATTGTTGTGTCCTCAGTCTCACCGGAGCGGTGGGAAACAACAGCAGTGTAACCTGCGCGGTTAGCCATCTGGATAGCATCAAGAGTCTCTGTGAGAGAACCGATCTGGTTAACCTTGATGAGGATGGAGTTACCAACACCGAGGTCAATACCCTTGGAAAGGCGCTCAACGTTTGTAACGAAGAGGTCGTCACCAACGAGCTGAACCTTCGAGCCGATAGCCTTTGTGAGCATACCCCATGCTTCCCAGTCTTCCTCTGCAACGCCGTCTTCGAGGGAGATGATCGGGTACTTGCTTGTGAGGCTCTTCCAGTAGTTTACAAGCTGCTGCTTTGTCATCTTCTTCTTTGCCTTCGGGAGGAGGTATGTGCCGTCTTCCTGATACCACTCAGAAGATGCAGCGTCAATAGCGATCATGAAGTCATCGCCCGGCTTAAAGCCTGCGCGCTCAACAGCATCAAGGATAACCTTAATAGCATCCTCGTCCTTCTTGAGGTTCGGAGCAAAACCACCTTCGTCGCCGACAGCAGTTGTCATGCCCATCTCGCTGAGAACCTTCTTGAGGTTGTGGAAAACTTCTGTGCACCAGCGAAGTGCTTCAGAGAAGCTCGGTGCGCCAACCGGCATGATCATGAATTCCTGAATGTCAACGTTGTTGGATGCGTGTGCACCGCCGTTGAGGATGTTCATCATCGGAACCGGAAGAGTCTTAGCATTTACGCCGCCGATGTATGTGTAAAGCGGCATCTGGAGAGCTTCTGCAGCTGCTTTTGCAACAGCCATAGAAGTACCAAGGATAGCATTTGCGCCAAACTTTGTCTTGTTCGGTGTGCCGTCAAGCTCGATCATTGTGCGGTCGATCTCAACCTGATCGAGAGCGTTCATACCGATGATTGCTTCAGCGATGTCGTTGTTTACAGCGTCAACAGCCTTGTAAACGCTCTTGCCCATAAACTTGGACTTGTCGCCGTCGCGAAGCTCGCAAGCTTCAAAGATACCTGTGGATGCGCCAGACGGAACAGCCGCACGGCCCATGTATGTGTTGACACCGTCGTCAACATAAACGTCAACCTCAACCGTCGGATTGCCACGGGAGTCGATGACCTGACGTCCTACGACGTCAACGATTTCTGCAAATTTCTTCATTTTTGTTTTCTCCTTTTCGTAAATTTAGTATGTGAAAATTTATTCGACAATAAGTGATTCGCCCGTCATTTCATCGGGCTTTGCAAGACCTAAAAGATCAAGCATTGTAGGTGCGATATCGCAGAGCTTTCCGTCGCGGAGCGTTACATTTGCACCGACAAGGCAGAACGGAACTTCGTTTGTAGTATGAGCGGTAAACGGTGATGTGCCGTCCTCATCTATCATCTTGTCTGCGTTACCGTGGTCAGCCGTGATAATGCTTACGCCGCCGATATCGCGCATTGCCTCTACAACGCGCCCGACACAGGAATCAACTGTTTCAACAGCCGTCTTCGCTGCATCAAATACGCCTGTATGACCTACCATATCGCAGTTTGCGTAATTGAGGATGATAACATCGTATTTGCCCGATGCAATTGCCTCAAGCACCTTTTCGGTAACCTCGGGAGCGCTCATCTCCGGCTGAAGGTCATATGTTGCAACCTTCGGAGAGTTGACGAGAATTCTGTCCTCGCCCTCGTACATCTTTTCAACGCCGCCGTTAAAGAAAAATGTGACGTGAGCATATTTTTCCGTCTCCGCAATACGGAGCTGGGAAATACCGAGTGAGCTGATATATTCACCGAAGGTGTTGTCAAGGCTCTCGGGAGCAAATGCAACACGGACATTCGGCATATTCGCATCATACTGCGTCATGCAGACGTAGAAAACCTTGCAATATCCTTCACCGCGGTCAAAGCCGTCAAACGCATCATCAACGAAGGTACGCGTAATCTCACGCGCACGGTCGGGGCGGAAGTTGAAGAATATGATGGAATCGTTTTCGGAAAGTCCCGGATATCCCGCGCATACCGTCGGCTCAACAAACTCATCTGTCTTGCCGTCCTCGTATGACTTTTTGACTGCATCTGCCGCATTATCGGTGTTCTCACCTTCGGCAAAAACAATCGCACGGTAAGCTTTTTCAACTCTGTCCCAGCGGTTGTCGCGGTCCATAGCAAAGTATCTGCCCATAAGGGTTGCTACGGAGCCTACGCCGATTTCAGCACATTTTTCCATAGCCTCACGGACAAATCCCTCACCTGATGTGGGAGAAACATCGCGTCCGTCAAGGAAGCAATGGAGATATACCTTCTCCACTCCAAGTTTTTTTGCAAGACGCAAAAGCCCCCAGACGTGAGTGTTGTGGCTGTGAACGCCGCCGTCGGACATAAGTCCCATAAGATGAAGCGCCGTGCCATTTGCCTTGCAGTTTTCACACGCGGCAACAAGCTCACGGTTTTCAAAGAAGCTTCCGTCATCAATCGCGCAGGAGATTCTCGGAAGATCCTGGAACACAACGCGGCCTGCGCCGATGTTTGTGTGTCCTACCTCTGAATTTCCCATCTGCCCGTCGGGAAGTCCGACTGCAAGACCGGATGCGCGGAGTGCGCTTTTGGGATTCTCGGCAAAAATCTTGTCGAGATTCGGAGTGGAGGCACGGCTTATTGCGTTGCTTTCCCCTTCGGGAGCGTTGCCGAAGCCGTCCATTATAATGAGAGTAATAGGTGTTTTACTTCTGTTCATATCATTTACTGATTTGCCGCGTTGATTACAGCGACAAAATCCTCCGTCTTAAGAGATGCGCCGCCGATGAGACCGCCGTCAACGTCAGGCATGGAAAGAAGCTCTGCCGCGTTCTTCGGATTCATCGAGCCGCCGTACTGAATGGTAACCGAACGTGCAACTCTTGCGCCGTACTTTGCACGGATAACCGAGCGGATGAGGCCGCAAACCTCGTTTGCCTGCTCGCTCGTTGCAGTTTTACCGGTACCGATAGCCCAGATGGGCTCATATGCAAATATAATCTTTCTTACCTTCTCGGCAGGAATATCTGCAAGAGCAATCTTTACCTGCATCGCGATATGCTCATCCGTAACGTCATACTCACGCTGCTGGAGCGTTTCACCGACGCATACAATCGGGCGGATACCCGTTTCAAGAGCTTTCTTGACCTTGAGATTTACGGTCTTGTCTGTTTCACCGTAATACTCGCGGCGTTCGCTGTGACCGATAACAACATACTTTACGCCAAGCTCACGGAGCATTTCGGCAGAAACCTCACCGGTGAAAGCGCCCTTTTCCTCAAAGTGCATATTCTGAGCTGCAACACCAATTTTTGCATCTCTTGAGCAGCGGCATGCCGTAGGAAGGTCAACAAACGGGACGCAGAGAACAACGTCACACCATTTCTGCTTTCCGCAGGTAGCCTTAAGCTCATCAAACATCTTCTTTGTTTCTGCGGGAGTTTTGTTCATTTTCCAGTTGCCTGCTATAATTGTCTTGCGATATTTTCTGTTCATTATGTTTCTCCTTAATCTATGTCAAACAAGGGTTTCCCCTTTTACTGCTTCAATGTTATGGTGAATAATTGATTTTTCTTACTTATCTTCGAGGCATGCAATACCCGGAAGTGCGATACCCTCAAGGAATTCAAGGCTTGCACCGCCGCCTGTGGAGATGTGTGTCATCTTCTTGGCAAAGCCGAGCTTCTTAACAGCTGCAGCACTGTCACCGCCGCCTACGATGGAGATGGAACCGCTTTCCGCAACAGCAGAGCATACTGCCTCTGTACCCTTTGCAAACTTTTCAAACTCAAAAACGCCCATCGGACCGTTCCAGATAACGGTGCCTGCGCTCTTTATTGCATCGGAGAATGCCTTTACGGTGTCAGGACCGATATCGAGCCCCATCCAGCCGTCCGGAATTTCCTTTGTCGGAACAACCTTGCTCTCTGCATCTGCAGCAAACTTCTCTGCAACAACGGTATCTGTCGGGAGAAGGAAGTTTACGCCCTTTTCTTCAGCCTTCTTGATCATCTCGCGTGCATATTCAAGACGGTCATCCTCACAGAGAGATGTGCCGATGCTGCCGCCGGATGCCTTTGCGAAGGTATATGCCATACCGCCGCCGATGATGAGTGTGTCAACCTTCTCAAGGAGGTTGTTGATAACGCCGAGCTTATCGGAAACCTTTGCACCACCAAGGATTGCAACAAACGGACGCTTCGGGTCGGAAAGAGCCTGACCCATGATTCCGATTTCCTTACCGATAAGATATCCGCAAACAGCCGGGAGATAATCTGCAACACCTGCAGTTGAAGCGTGTGCGCGGTGAGCCGTACCGAATGCATCATTTACATAAAGCTCTGCAAGAGAAGCAAGCTCCTTTGCAAAAGCCGGATCGTGCTTTTCTTCTTCCTTGTGGTAACGGACATTTTCAAGAAGCATAACTTCTCCATCGGAAAGAGAAGCAGCAAGAGCCTTTGCACTGTCGCCGATAACGTCAGAAGCCATCTTTACTTCGATACCAAGATGCTCGGAAAGGCGAGCTGCAACCGGAGCAAGAGAGAACTTCGGGTTTACCTCACCCTTCGGACGTCCGAGGTGAGAGCAAAGAATAACGCGTGCGCCGTTCTCAATAAGATACTTGATTGTAGGAAGCGCAGCAACAATACGCTTATCATCTGTGATAGCGCCTGTGTCATCCTGCTTGACGTTGAAGTCACAGCGGACGAGGACACGTTTGCCGCGGGGGTTTATGTCTTCGATTGTCTTTTTGTTGTAGTTCATAATATATACCTCCGTAATTAATTTTATCGTTATTTAATTGACATACTATATATTATAACACATAATACACAAGTATTACACTGTTATTTTAACTATATTTCATTATTTTCATAACATTTTTTTGTGATTTTGCAAAAATCTTTATTATTCGACGATGTTGTGAAGCCTTCCCGTCATCTGCATATTTTCAAAGCCGACGCACCGCAAAGCTTCATATATAATAATTGCAACTGAATTTGAAAGATTGAGAGACCGGAGCGTAGGAAGCATCGGGATACGAATGCATGTATCTGCATTTTCTGCAAGAAGCGGTTCGGGTAAACCCTTTGTTTCTTTGCCGAAGATAAAATAATCTCCCTCGCGGTACTCAAAATCCGTGTAGGTATGAGATGCCTTTGTTGTGCAGAAAAAGAAACGGCCGCCGGCATTCTTTTCAAAAAAATCGTCAATGCCGTCATAGAGCGTGATATCAAGGTGTTGCCAGTAATCAAGCCCTGCGCGGCGAAGCTGACGGTCGGAAATATCAAATCCAAGCGGGCGGACAAGATGAAGCGCGGCACCCGTAACAGCGCAGGTCCGGGAGATATTGCCCGTATTTGCGGGAATTTCCGGTTCTACAAGAACGATATTGAACACAGGCACACCTCCGTAAGTTTTCGCACACTGTCCCGGCGGAGCTTCCGCAAGTCCGGCACCGTACTATTTTATGACATTTTGCAAGATTTTGCAAGACTTTTTTGCAGATTTAAGAAAAAATACGCCAACTTTTTTCAGAAAAAACTTCCGGAACGTAAATTATTTATAAAACAGGTATTTTTTTGCAAAAAATTATTGACAAACCCGTTGCACGGTGGTATAATTTCTTAAAACCATGAAAAAAGGAAGTAATTAATATGGCAATCACGGCATCCGTTTCTGCAATATTTTACTACTTTTGCTTTTACTTTTTTAACTTTAAAAAGTAAAAGTGATTTCTGGTGCTTAAAAAGTTTTGAATTTCAAAAAGCTTTGCAGTAGATTTCACTACTGTAAGGCTTTTTTTGTTGGAGGTTATAAAAATGATAGCAGTTCTCAGACGTGATGTTCCCCAGGCACAGGTCGACAACCTTATCGCATGGCTTAACGAACAGAATATACAGGTCCACGTATCAAAGGGCGAATACCAGACGGTTCTCGGTTTTATCGGAGATACAACAAACATTGACGTGGAGCTTATCGAAGGGCTTGATATCATACAGAATGTAACGCGCATCACTGAACCGTTCAAAAGCGCAAACCGCAAATTTCATCCTGAAAACACGGTTTGTGATATCGGCGGTGTTAAAATCGGCGGTGGAAACTTCGCACTCATCGCAGGTCCCTGCTCGGTTGAGAGCGAAAAACAGATTCTCGGCATCGCACACGCGGTAAAAGCATCCGGAGCAACGCTTCTGCGCGGCGGCGCATTCAAGCCCAGAACAAGCCCTTACGACTTCCAGGGCCTCAAAGCCGAAGGGATTGACCTTCTTTTGGAAGCAAAGGAAGCAACAGGTATGCCAATTGTAACGGAAATTATGAATGCAAACCACCTCTCCCTTTTTGAAAATGTAGATGTCATTCAGGTCGGTGCGCGCAATATGCAGAACTTTGATCTTTTAAAGGAGCTTGGAAAAACAAATAAAACCATTCTCTTAAAGCGCGGCCTCGCAAATACCCTGAAAGAGCTTTTGATGAGCGCAGAATATATTATGGCGGGAGGAAACGAAAACATCATCCTCTGTGAGCGCGGAATACGCACATTTGAGACATACACCCGAAACACACTCGACCTTTCCGCTGTGCCGATGCTGAAGGAGCTTTCTCATCTTCCTGTTGTCGTTGACCCCAGCCACGCAAGCGGCATTTCACGTCTTGTGAAGCCGATGGCTCTCGCCGCGGCGGCATGCGGTGCCGACGGACTTATGATAGAGGTTCACAACGACCCGAAGCGTGCACTGTGCGACGGCGCGCAATCGCTCACTCCCGAGCAGTTTGATGATGTTGCAAAAGCAGTCTTCGCTGTACGCAAGGCGGTGTCGTTATGACAATAGGTATCGTAGGTCTCGGTCTTATCGGCGGTTCTCTTGCAAAAGCGTTTAAGTTTAACACCGACTACACCGTTTACGCGCATGACACCGACGAGGTCTCATACAAGCGGGCAGTGCTGGTAAATGCAGCTGACGGCAAGCTCACCGATGAAACGCTTCCGGAGTGTGACTTTGTCTTCATCGCGCTTTATCCTCAGGCAACCCTTGATTATATGCAGAAAAACGCGCATCTTGTAAAAAAAGAAGCAATTGTAATTGACTGTTGCGGCGTAAAGGAATTTGTATGTCCCACTCTTTTCGCGCTTGCCCAAAAGCACGGGTTTCATTACATCGGCGGACATCCTATGGCAGGACGTCAGTTTTCCGGTTTCCGCCACGCAGACGTGAACCTATTCCGCGGCGCAGGCATGATTCTCGTGCCGAAATCCGGCGAAGATATCTCGCTTCTGGAAAAGGCGAAGAAATGCCTTGTCCGTGCGGGGTTTGCCCACGTTACGGTAACAAGCGCCGAGCAACATGATGAAATTATTGCATATACCTCACAGCTTGCTCACGTTGTATCAAATGCGTATGTGAAATCCCCGCGGGCAGAAGCACACAAGGGTTTTTCCGCAGGAAGTTACAAAGACCTTACGCGCGTTGCAAAGCTTTCAGAAAAAATGTGGACAGAGCTTTTTCTTGAAAACCGCGGAAATCTTATTTCCGAGCTTGATTTTATTATAGATTCCCTTACGGAATACCGTGATGCACTCGCGGAAAACGACGAAGAACGCCTTATGTCCCTTCTCCGCGAAGGACGTATGAGAAAAGAAAGGATCGATGAAGAGTGGAGAGAATTAGAATAGATGCCTCAAGATGTTATGATGTTATTATCGGCGGAGGAGTTCTCTCCCAAATCGGTAAACAGGCAGCAAGCCTTGTCAGAGGCAGAAAATGCGCCGTTGTTTCCGATGATATAACCAACGGTCTGTTTTTTGAGGATGTCCGTGAATCGCTTGAAGCCTCCGGTTTTTCGGTAAGCAGTTTTGTCATTCCGCACGGTGAGGACTCCAAAAGTACGGAAAACTACATAAAACTGCTCGAGTTCCTCGCTGATGAAGAACTTACCCGCGCCGACTGTGTCATCGCACTCGGCGGAGGGGTTGTCGGTGACCTTACCGGCTTTGCGGCATCAAGCTTTTTGCGCGGAATTTCGTTCATACAGATACCTACAACCCTGCTAGCAGCGGTAGATTCCTCCGTCGGAGGAAAAACGGCTATAAATCTCAGCGCCGGAAAAAACCTTGCCGGTGCATTCTATCAGCCGAGCCTTGTTCTTTGCGATACTGAAATAATAAGAAATCTCCCGGCGGATATATTTTCCGCCGGAATGGCAGAGGTTATAAAATACGGAATGCTCGGAAGCCGTCAGATTCTCGATATCTGTCATGTAGGGGCATATGAGTATCTCGACGAGCTTATTGCAGAATGTATCCGCATAAAACGCGATATAGTTGCTCAGGACGAATTTGATCTCGGAATCCGCCAGCTTCTCAATCTCGGGCACACCCCGGCTCACTCAATCGAAAAGCTCTCAGACTTTAAAATTTCTCACGGCCATGCCGTCGCAATCGGTATGTGCCTTATGGCGCGTGCTGCGGAACACCTTCTCCTTTGCGCAGCAGGCGTTGCCGCCGAAGCAGAAGAGCTTTGCCTGAAGTATTCTCTTCCGACAGAATGTTCGTACAGCGCAGAGTCTCTTGCGCATTACGCAATGTCCGACAAAAAGAGAAGTTCCGGAAAGATAACCCTTGTTCTCCCGTTCGTGCGAGGAAAAAGCAAGCTTCACACATTTGATGTAAGCGAAGTCTGCGGGATCTTTGAAAAGGGTTTTCTCCCGTCTGTTCCCGACATATATTAATCCGCATATACGAATTTTCCCAAAGAAAGAGGAAACAATTTATGATTGCAGAAATATCCTGCTCTTCCCCCTCGGGTAAAACAGATGTAATTCCGTCAAAATCCGTAGCGCACAGACTTCTCATCTGCGCTGCGCTTTCCGATAAACCGACAGAAATCATATGTCCGGCAGAAAGCCTTGATATCGCTGCTACGGCACGTTGTCTTTGTTCTCTCGGCTCAGAGATTACCATTAGGGACGGGGTTTATTCTGTGTCTCCGTTAAAGAAAAGAGACGAAGCCGCGCTTTCCTGCGGCGAAAGCGGCTCGACATTGCGTTTTCTTATTCCCGTTGCCGCCGCACTCGGCGGAAGCATTACCTTTACCGGAGAAGGCAGACTTCCTGAAAGACCGGTTTCTCCGCTTGCAGACTGTCTTGTCTCCCGTGGGGCTGTAATAGATTACGACGGCATTCTGCCTCTCACTACCCATGGTGGGCTTCGCGGCGGAAAATTCATCTTACCGGGTAACATAAGCTCACAATTCATTTCAGGACTTATATTTGCGCTTCCTCTTCTTGCAGAGGACAGCGAAATTGACATAACAGGGAAAATTGAATCGCTTGCATATATAAAAATGACGCTTGATGCCGTTGCTGTTTTCGGCATAAAAGCTGAAATGCACGGAAACAAAATCATAATCCCCGGCAAACAAAAATACCGTTCTCCGGGCAGACTTACGGTTGAAGGTGACTGGTCCAACGCCGCATTCTGGCTTTGCCTCGGTGCACTTTCAGAAAAAGGCGTCACCGTTCACGGACTCAAACCCGACAGCATTCAGGGTGACCGTGCCGTGCTCGACATTCTTGCGCGCTTCGGTGCGGAGGTCACGAAAGGAGAAACCGGTGTTACAGTTAGAAAAAGACCGCTTTCTGCGGTGAGAATTGATGCATCGGAAATCCCGGACCTTGTTCCCGTTCTTTCCGTAGTTGCCGCCGTTGCGAACGGCGAAACACGAATAACAGGCGCCGCCAGACTGCGCATAAAAGAAAGCGACAGGATAGAATCAACCGTGAATATGCTTCGCACCCTCGGTGCAGATGCGGAAGCCACGCACGACGGAATACGCATTTTCGGCAAAAAAAAGCTTTCCGGCGGATATGTTGATTCCGTAAACGACCACAGAATAGCAATGAGCGCCGCAATAGCCGCCGCTGTATGTGTCGGTACGGTAAGAATTCACGGTGCGGAAGCGGTGAGAAAATCCTACGGCGATTTTTATGAAAAATACGCGGCACTCGGTGCCGTTGTCAACAAGAAGGAGGCATAGGAAATGTCCTCGGTTATCGGTGAAAAATTAAAGGTTTCCATTTTCGGACAATCACACTCCGAAGCAATAGGCGTTGTTATTGACGGTCTGCCCGCAGGAATACGGATTGATGAAGAAGAACTCTGTGCATTTATGGCACGGCGAGCTCCCGGAAAAGGCGCACACACCACATCAAGATGTGAGGCGGATTCCCCCCGCTTTATTTCCGGCGTAGTAGACGGTTTCACCTGCGGAAGCCCCGTCTGTGCAATTATCGAAAATACCAACACGCGCAGTAAGGATTATTCCAATCTTCGTGAGACCCCGCGCCCCGGGCATGCAGATTTTACAGCATTCGTAAAGTACGGAAGCTTTCACGATATCCGTGGCGGCGGGCATTTCTCGGGACGTCTCACCGCGTGCCTTTGCATTGCGGGCGGAATATGCATTCAGTATCTGAAGGAACGCGGTATCGGCATTGCCGCTCACGCACTTGAAATCGCCGGTGTTTCCGACCGTGCTTTTTCTCCGCTTACCCCGGAGCTTGACTCTGTTCTCCAAAGCGAGCCGATTCCCGTGCTTGACAAAAGCGCCGGAGAACGGATGATGGAGGAAATCCTGAAAGCAAAAAATGACCTTGACAGCGTAGGCGGCATCGTTGAATGTGCGATAACCGGTGTTCCGGCAGGTATCGGTGAGCCGATGTTTGGCGGGGTTGAAAACGTTATATCCCGTATTGTATTCGGCATTCCTGCGGTAAAGGGCATTGAATTCGGCGCAGGCTTTGCCGTGGCAAGAATGCGCGGCAGCGAATGCAACGATGCATTCTGCACCGACGGTAATGCCGTAAAAACAAAGACCAACAATCACGGCGGAATTCTCGGTGGAATAACCTCCTCTCTTCCGATAATCTTCCGCGCCGCAATAAAGCCTACGCCGTCAATAGCGCAGTCTCAGCAAAGCGTTTCTCTTACGGCAATGGAAAACACAACGCTCGAAATCGTCGGACGGCACGACCCGTGCATCGTCCCGAGGGCAGTACCGGTAACGGAAGCCGCCGCAGCAATCGCAATATGTGATATGATATTGTAAAATTACACAAATAGCAAAATGCAAAATTACGATTTGAAAGGAAATGATAAAAATGGATGTTAACGAACTTCGCAGCGACATAGACAAAATAGATAAAGAGATTGTCGCTCTTGTCGGAAAGCGCATGGAAACTGCGGCGAAAATCGGGCAGTACAAGCGTGAAAACAATCTTCCGGTTTACGACCCTGCACGTGAGCGTGAGCTTTTCGCAAAGGTTGGCGAAATGGCGGGAGAGGAATTTTCTTCCTACACCCGCGTTCTTTACTCCACAATGACTGACATTTCCCGCTCATATCAGCGCAAGCTTATGGGGAGAAAAAGCGGACTTGCAGAGCGTATGCAGGTGGCAATAAACGGCACGGACAAGCTTTTCCCGCAGGGGGGTGTTGTTGCATGTCAGGGCGTTGAAGGCGCATATTCCCAGCTTGCATGCGAGAAGCTTTTCAAAACTCCGAGCATAATGTACTTCGGAAGCTTTGAAGACGTTTTCCGTGCGGTAGACAAAAAGCTCTGCCGTTACGGCGTACTTCCGATTGAAAACAGCACCGCAGGCTCAGTAAACAAAATCTATGACCTTATGGCAAAATTCAAGTTCCACATCGTGCGAAGCGTCCGCATTCAGGTCGGCCACGCCCTCCTTGCAAAGCGCGGTGCCGAGCTTTCCGACATAAAGGAAATCTTTTCCCACGAACAGGCGATAAACCAGTGCAGTGAATTTCTTTCCGCACACAAGGATATAAAAATCACCGTATGCGAAAACACCGCCGTTGCTGCGCGTATGGTTGCAGAGAGCGGAAGATGCGATATCGCCGCCCTCTCATCACCCGGCTGCGCAGAGCTCTATGACCTTGCAACGCTTTATGACAACGTCTGCGACCATATCGGAAACTACACGCGCTTTATCTGCATTTCAAAAAATCTTGAAATATATCCGGGCGCGGACAAAACAAGCATTATGATGAAAATTCCGCATAAGCCCGGCTCGCTTTACCGCGTTATGGCTCGCTTCAACGCACTCGGAATTAACCTCGAAAAGCTTGAAAGCCGCCCGAAACCCGGCTCAGATTTCGAATTTATGTTCTACTTTGACATCGGAGCGTCAATTTACTCTCCCGAGCTTTTCGAGCTTATATGCGAGCTTGAGGATGACCTTGACGGATTCAAGTACTTCGGAAGCTACACGGAGATTATGTAATAATACGTATCGGGCGCAAATACCAATGCGTCCGATATGATTTTCTGACTTATACGGAATTTTTTGTTTTTTCATAAATATTTTGCAAAAAAAGAGGAAAAATAAAATATTCGGCGTATAATATTAATACAGAGGTATTGATATTTCTCTTATGAGGTGATGACGTTATGAACATCCGCCGGCTTGAAGAAGAACGCGAAAGACGCGACTTTTCCGAGTTTGCCTGTCTGTCCGTGAACAGCCGTGGCAGGAAGCGCGAGGAAGCACCATGTGATATACGAACCTGCTTTATGCGTGACCGCGACCGGATTATTCACTCAAAATCATTCCGCCGCTTAAAACATAAAACACAGGTATTTATTTCACCCGAGGGTGACCATTACCGCACGCGCCTTACCCATACGCTTGAGGTTTCCGGCATTGCGCGGACAATTGCGCGTGCTTTACATCTCAACGAAAACTTGTGCGAAGCAATTGCAATGGGGCATGATCTCGGTCACACCCCTTTCGGTCACGGTGGCGAGCGCGAGCTTTCGGCAATCACCGATGGAAGATTTTCGCACAATCTTCAGAGCGTACGTGTTGCAGAACGGATTGAGCGCTCGGGGCGCGGGCTTAATCTTACTTACGAGGTTCTTGACGGCATTGCCTGTCACAGCGGGGAAAAAGCTGCAGGAACGCTTGAGGGAAAAGTTGTTGCGCTCTCTGACAGAATAGCTTATATAAACCATGACATTGATGACGCCTGCCGCGGCGGAATGCTCCGTGAGAGCGATATCCCCGGAGAATTCAAAGACATTCTCGGTCATCGCCACAGCAAGCGTATAAACACCCTTGTTCTTGACACCATCTCGGCAAGCGAGGGCAAGAATGACATTATAATGTCCGATGAAGTACATAAAGCAATGATAGGGCTTCGCTCGTTTATGTTTGAGCGCGTTTACCGCGCAGATTACGCGCTTCGTCAGGAGGAAAAAGTGCGCGGTATGATTTCAAAGCTTTATGAGTATTACAGCCGGGATATCGACCGTCTCCCGGAGGAATACCGTTTCATTGCCGAAGAAAATGGTACGGAAGCGGCTGTATGCGATTTTATCGCATGTATGACCGACAGATACGCGCTGAACAAGTACAGCGAGCTGTTTCTTCCGATATCATGGAGCCACATATAGTGCAAAAGCCTGCGGGCTTTTGCAGTGAATAGTGAAAAGTGAA